>NZ_JBFTLG010000019.1:0-101196 GCF_056396305.1 Arthrobacter sp. 05T420
TTCCGGGTTCGGCCGTAACTCCCGGAACGCTGCCCAAGATAACGTCGAGCCGAAGGAGCATCAGCAAGGTGTCGATCGCAGACTTCAACTCGTCGAGCTGCCGGTACTGTTCGATGATTCCGGCTCGATCCTCGGCCTGACGAAAGTCCTGGAGCGTGCGGGCGCAGAACGCGAGCAGGTCCCGGAATTCATTGCCAGCCCGCCCTGCTGCTGATGGAGCCACGTCGGGCCCCTGGTTGCCGTCCATAGTTGAACTTAACTCCGGGGGTCTGACATTAAAAGGCACAACCAGAGGTGGAGGAAAAAGGCCTTGTGGGCGGCCATGTCAGCGGTAGCGGCAACCCACTGTGACACCGGAATCCCCGCATCGATTCTGGCCCAGCAGTGCGGCAAGCCGCACCAAAAGTGGAATACCTGCCAGAACCGGGGGTAGCGTCAACGTATGACACCTGGACGTCCCGTACCCCCGCCCCTTGCCAAGCCGCTGCCGGATCCGGACAGCGACGCGAGCACGGCAGCGAGCACCGCCGCGGGCAGCGCCGCGCAGACCGCCGGCCCCACCCTGGCCGCCGCATACGGTGCCACCGCGCCGGATAGCGGCCTTGTTTCCTTGACCGTCTCCCGCCGGGCACCGAAGGCGGACGACGTCGAGATCGCCATCGAATTCTGCGGACTCTGCCACTCGGACGTCCACGCCACCCGGGGTGAATGGGGCGGCGACACGTACCCGTTGATCCCGGGCCACGAGATTGTCGGCCGGGTCTCCCGGCTCGGTGCCGACGTCGACGACTTCACGATCGGTGAACGCGTTGGCGTGGGCTGCATGGTGGATTCCTGCCGCGAATGCGACAGCTGCCTGGACGGCCTCGAGCAGTATTGCGAAAACGCTCTGGTGGGAACCTACGGGGCCAAGGATGCGCGCAACGACGGCGCCATCACCCAGGGCGGGTACGCCACGTCCATCGTGGTGGACCGCAACTATGTCCTGCGGGTTCCGGAAATCCTGGACCCCGCCGCCGTCGCGCCCCTGCTGTGCGCAGGCATCACCACGTATTCGCCCCTGAAACACTTCGAGGTCGAGGAAGGCGACGTCGTCGGCGTCGTCGGACTGGGCGGCCTCGGCCATATGGCCGTCAAGATTGCCAAGGCCATGGGCGCCGAGGTGAAGGTCTTCACGACGTCGGAGAGCAAGTTCGCCGCGGCCCGCGAGCTGGGTGCCGACGACGTCATCCTCTCCACCGACCCCGCCGCCATGGAAGCCGCGAACCGCAGCATCGACGTCATCATCGACACCGTCGCCGCGCCGCACGACCTCAACCCCTTCTTCCGCACGCTGCGCCTGGACGGCGCGCTGTTCCAGCTGGGCCTGCCCGCCGATCCGATGCCGCCCGTCAACCCCGGGGCGCTGATCCGGCGCCGGATCGCCTACGCGGGTTCGCTGATTGGCGGCATCGCCGAGACCCAGGAGATGCTGGACTTCTGCGCCGAGCACGGCGTGGTGTCCGACGTCGAGGTGGTCGGGGCAGACCAGCTCAACGAAGCCTACGACCGCATGGTGGCGGGCGACGTGAAGTACCGTTTTGTCCTGGACGTCAGTACCCTGGGGTCCCCGGCAGAAAAGGCGGACGCATGAGCACTCTCTTCACCAAAATCATCAACGGCGAGATCCCGGGCCGCTTTGTCTGGCGCGAGGACGACGTGGTGGCGTTCCTGACCATGGGCCCGCTGGCCGACGGACACACCCTGGTGGTGCCCACCGAGGAAGTGGACCGCTGGACGGACGCCTCGCCGGAGGTGCTGAGCCGGGTCATGGAGGTTGCCCGCAAGATCGGTGCAGTCCAGGTGGACGTGTTCGACGCCGCCCGGGCAGGGCTGATCGTGGCCGGCTACGAAATCAACCACATGCACGTGCACGTATGGCCCTCCAACTCGATGGCGGATTTTGATTTCGGCTCGGCGGACCACCACCCGGATCCGGCCAGGCTGGACGCCAACGCGGAGAAGCTCCGCGAGGGCCTCCGCACGGCCGGCCACGCGGAGCACGTTCCGAAGGCCTAGAAGCAAGCAATCACGTCGCCAAGTACTGGCGCCGGCGCAGCATTCCCCAAAGGGTCTACGCCGGCGCCAGTACTTTGTTAAGCGCCGCCCGGATGCGCTTCTCGGACACCGAATAGGCGGTCCCGAGTTCGACGGCGAAGAGGCTCACCCGCAGTTCCTCGATCATCCAGCGCACGTGGGTTAACTCCGCACCGGCCCGCCGCCCGGGCAGCAGCGCGGAAACGGCGTCGTCGTAGTCGTCTTCGAGGGCCTGGACAGCGGCCATGTGCTGGGCGTCCCGCTGGACGTTGCCCGGAAGCTTCTCGAGGCGTTTTTCGATCGCCGTGAGGTAGCGGGGCAGCTGGCTGAGCTGGGCGTAGCCCGTGCGTGCCACGAACCCCGGATACACCAGCTGTTCGAGCTGGATCTTGACGTCGTTGAGCGCGCTGATCAGCGCCAGGCTGGTGGTGGCCTTGAGCTGCTTTTCGATCCGGCGGGTGCTGGCCAGGATGCGTTCGACGACGGCGGTGACCGTGAAGACGGTGTCGATCAGCTCCGCCCGGACGTTCTCGTACAGCGCCTTGAACGATGCCTCGTCCCACGGCAGTGCGGCCGGGGTGAGCTTGTCGATGGCGGCCAGGGCACAGTCAGCGATGAGCGCCGTCACGGAACCGTGCGGGTTCTGGCTGAACGTCAGCTTCTCGGTGTTGTTCAAGTGCTCCAGGACGTAACGGTCCGGCGGCGGCACTTTCAGGGCCAGGAGCCTGATGACACCGCCGCGCATGGCTTCCTGCTGTTCCGACGGCGTCTGGAACAGCCGCAGCGCCACGGACTTTCCCTCGTCCACCAGGGCCGGGTAGCCGGTGACGGTGTGACCGCCAACGATGCCCTGGACCTGGCGCTGAACGGTTCCGAAGGTCCAGTCCGTGAGCCCGGACTTTTCCGTGAACCCGCCCGGGGCCGCGGCTGTGGCAGCCGCCAGGGCGGCCGACGGCGACGTGCCGGCATGTGAGGTCCGGGCGTCTTTTCCATTTCCTGTGTCCTGCCCCTTCAGGCCGGACTTCCCTTTGGCCGGTGCCGTGGTGCCCGGTGTGGCGCCGAGGGATTCCGCGATGGCACGGCGGGTTGCCGGGGCCAGCCGCCCCTGCAGCGCGGTGAGGTCCTTGCCCTCATCAAGCAACTTGCCGCGGGAATCCACCACCCGGAAGCTGACCCGCAAATGCGCAGGTACGGCGTCCCAGTTCCAGGACCCTGGCGGGATGACCTGTCCGCGGATCCGGCGCAGCACCAGTTCCAGCGACGGTTCGAGCTCGTCCGTGGCGGG
The DNA here is from genome assembly GCF_056396305.1 of Arthrobacter sp. 05T420. Taxonomy (NCBI): domain Bacteria; kingdom Bacillati; phylum Actinomycetota; class Actinomycetes; order Micrococcales; family Micrococcaceae; genus Arthrobacter; species Arthrobacter sp. 05T420. The sequence continues at coordinate 3,362 of NZ_JBFTLG010000019.1, forward strand.
ATCGAAGTCCGCTTCCAGCGCCGCGACTGCCTGACGGGCCACATCAGGGGCGGGAACGAAGTTCTTGCGGATCTGCTTGGGCAGAGATTTGATGAGCGCTGTCACCAGTTCCACCCGCTGCCCGGGAATCAGCCAGCGGAACGCGGCGTCGTCCAGCTGGTTCAGGAACAGCACGGGGACCTCGGCGGTCACCCCGTCCGAAGGATTCGGCGGTGAACCGGGAGCCACGGGGTGGAACTCGTAGCTCAGCGGCAGCTCGAAGCCCTTGTGCAGCAGGGTCTTGGGGTAGGCCGAGTCGTCCAGTGCCGCGGCGTCCTCGCTGATCAGCAGGGACTGGTCGAAGTCGAGCAGCGTGGGATCCTGCTGCCGCGCGTCCTTCCACCACTTGTCGAAGTGCCGCTCTGATACGACGTCCGCGCCGATCCGGGCGTCGTAGAACTCGAAGAGGGTCTCGTCGTCGACCAGGATGTCGCGGCGGCGCATCCGCGCCTCGAGCTCCTCGACTTCCTGGAGCAGGGCACGGTTGCGGTGGAAGAACTTGTGGTGGGTTTGCCAGTCGCCCTCGACCAGGGCGTGCCGGATAAACAGCTCCCGGGACAGCTCGGGATCCACCCGTCCGTAGTTGACCCGCCGGCTGGGAATGATCGGCACCCCGTAGAGCGTGACCTTTTCATGGGCCATCACCGAGCCCATCTTCTTGGACCAGTGTGGTTCGCTGTAGCTGCGCTTGACCAGGTGCGGTGCCACCTGCTCCGCCCAGAGCGGATCGAACTTCGCCGCCACCCTGGCCCAGAGCCGGCTGGTCTCGACCAGCTCGGCGGCCATCACGAACGTGGGGGACTTCTTGAACAGCGCCGAGCCGGGGAAGATCGCGAAGCGGGTGCCCCGGGCACCGACGTATTCGCGCTTGCGTTCGTCGAGGATGCCGATGTGGCTCAGCAGCCCCGAGAGCAGGCTCATGTGGATGCCCTCGTGGTTGCCGACCGGATCGGTGAGCCGTTTGTTGTCCAGGCTGATGCCCAGCGGCCGGGCGAGCTGGCGGAGCTGGGCGAACAGGTCCTGCCACTCCCGGACCCGCAGATAGTTGATGAACTCGTTGCGGCAGAGCCGGCGGAACGCCGTGGAGGACAGTTCCTGCTGCTTCTCCTGCAGGTAGTTCCACAGGTTCAGGTAGCCGGTGAAGTCCGAGTTCTCGTCCCGGAACCGGGCGTGCTTCTCCGCGGCGAGCTGTTGTTTGTCGGTTGGGCGCTCGCGCGGGTCCTGGATGGTCAGCGCCGCGGCCAGGATCATGACCTCCCGGACACAGCCGCGCTTGCCGGACTCCACGATCATCCGGCCGAGCCTGGGGTCCACCGGCAGCTGGGCCAGCTGCTGCCCGACGGCGGTGAGCCCGCCGCCGTTTCTTCCGGCGGCAGCGCCGGCAGGCCGGCGGCCGTCGCCGTCGTCCGCCGGCTCCTGGGGCCGGGCGGCGCTGAGGGCGCCGAGCTCGCGCAGGAGGCTGACGCCGTCGTTGATGGCGCGCGAATCCGGCGGCTCGACGAAGGGGAAGTTCTCCACATCCTTCGGTCCGCGGGCCACGCCCATGGCGGTCATCTGCAGGATGACTGCCGCGAGGTTGGTGCGCAGGATCTCCGGGTCCGTGAACAGCGGCCGCGACTCGAAGTCCTCCTCGGAGTACAGCCGGATCGCGATGCCGTCGGAGACCCGGCCGCAACGGCCCGAGCGCTGGTTGGCCGAGGCCTGGGAGACACGCTCAATCGGCAGGCGCTGGACCTTGGTGCGGTGCGAGTAGCGCGAGATCCGCGCCGTGCCGGTGTCGATGACGTACTTGATGCCGGGGACCGTCAGCGAGGTTTCGGCGACGTTGGTGGCCAGCACAATCCGGCGTTTGCTGCCGGGGTGGAAGACCTTGTGCTGCTCCTGCAGGCTCAGCCTGGCGAAGAGGGGAAGGACCTCGGTGCCGGCCAGGCGCCGGTTGGACTGGATGCGGGCGTTGAGGGCCTCCGCCGCGTCGCGGATTTCGCGCTCGCCGGAGAAGAAAATCAGGACGTCGCCGGGGGCTTCCAGCGCGAGTTCGTCGACGGCGTCACACACGGCATCGAGCGGGTCGCGGTCCTCCTCGAGTTCGTCGTCCGAGGCTGCGCCTTCCCCAGCTCCTTCTTCGGGACCGGTGCCGCCGGCGGGCTGGGAGAGCGGGCGGTAGCGGATCTCCACCGGGAATGTCCGGCCCGACACCTCGATGATGGGGGAGGGCTCCTCCTCGGTGCCGAAGTGCTTGGCGAAGCGCTCCGGATCGATGGTGGCCGAGGTGATGATGATCTTCAGGTCCGGGCGCTGCGGCAGGATCCGCTTGAGGTACCCGAGGATGAAGTCGATGTTGAGGCTGCGCTCGTGGGCCTCGTCGATGATGATGGCGTTGTACTTGCGCAGCAGCCTGTCCCGCTGGATTTCCGCCAGCAGGATGCCGTCGGTCATGAGCTTGACCTTGGTGGACCGGCTGACCTGGCCGGTGAAGCGGACCTGGAAGCCCACTTCCTGGCCGATCTCGACGCCGAGTTCCTCCGCGATGCGCTCGGCCACGGTGCGGGCCGCGAGCCGGCGGGGCTGGGTGTGGCCGATCAGCCCGTTCTCGCCCAAGCCGAGCTCCAGGCACATCTTGGGGATCTGGGTTGTCTTACCCGAGCCGGTCTCGCCGGCGATGATGGTCACCTGGTTGGCCGCGATGGCGGCCATCAGATCTTCGCGGCGCTCGGAAACCGGTAGCTCGGCGGGGTAGGAAATATGGAATGTCATGGCTGGAGACAGTCTACTGGGGCGGACTGTCTACTGGTGTGGCGACGGCGGCTGTGCAGTCCTGTTCTCGGGTCCGGTTGTGATTCTGGAGTCTTGTCCTGTTGTTCAGCTGCGCCACTCAGCCCCGGCGCATGTTGAGGGCCCGGCTGGATGACCGGGCCCGATGGGCGGGTGGACAAAACGTGCGCGGACTTAGATGTTCCGCATCGTGTAGTTGATGCTCGGCAGGTCCCGGGCCATCCAGTATTCTTCCGAGCGGACGGGCGGGGTGTGGCCGAGGCCATCCTTGCGGAGGGCGGCGATGGTGGCGGTGACGCCGGCAAGAACCAGGATGATGAGGGCGATTCCGAGGAGTTCCATACCTCCATGGTTCTCTGGTCCGGGACCATAAAGAAGTGGCAGAAATGCCCAAAAAGCTATAATTTCTGCCACTGTTCTGTCAGGATGGAGTCATGATCAAATCAGTGGCAATGATCGTGGTTCCCAACTTCTCGATCTTCGAGTTCGCGACCGCCTTCGAGGTCTTCGGCATCGACCGCTCGGAACGCGGAAGCGGCGTGCCCGCATTCGATTTCCGCGTCTGCGCCCCGGAGCCGGGCGACGTCCCGCTCAAATCCGGCCTCTCCATGCACGTTGGTCTCGGACTGGAAGCGACTGCGGACGCAGACCTGGTGGTGATGGCGCCATACGGCCGGGACGAGGACGTTCCCGAAGCCGTCCTGGAGGCGCTGCGGGCCGCCCACGCCCGCGGTGCGTGGGTGATGTCCATTTGTTCCGGGGCCTTCGCCCTGGCTCGGGCGGGCCTGCTCGATGGCCGCCGCTGCACCACGCACTGGCACTACTCCCAGGAACTGGCCACCCGGTACCCCGCTGTCCTGGTGGATGAAAACGTCCTCTACGTCGAAGACGGCCGGATCATTACCAGTGCCGGCACCGCCGCAGGGATCGATGCCTGCCTGCACCTGGTCCGCGTTGAGTTCGGCGCCAAGGTGGCCGCCGCCATCGCCCGGGACATGGTGGTCCCGCCGCACCGGGACGGCGGCCAGGCCCAATACATCGACCGGCCCATTCCGACGTGCGGCTCGGAGCCCATGGAGCAGCTGCTGCAGTGGATGGTCCGGCACCTGGACGAGGAACACGCGGTCAACGAACTGGCGGCCCGCGTCCATATGTCGCCGCGGACGTTCGCACGGCGCTTCCGCGCGGAAACGGGTGCCACCCCGGCGGCCTGGCTCAATTCCCAGCGGGTGCTGCGCGCCCAGGAGCTGCTGGAGAGCACGGAGCTCAATATCGACGAAATCGCAAGGGAATCCGGATTCGGGCATTCGGTCCTGTTGAGGCACCACTTTGCCAAGGCGCTGGACACCAGCCCCCAGTCCTACCGGCGCACGTTCCGGGGGCACCTGGCCACGGCATGATGGGCGCCGCAGACAGGCAGGCGGTATAGGAAACGTCTAGCCAAAGCTTGGGGCCGACCCCTCCGCCGCCGCCCGGGCGCATTCGACGAGGTCGCGCCACGGACCAGTCAGCGCGCGCTCCGGCAGGACCGCGCGGCGTTGATCGGCCCGGATGCTGTAGATGAACCGGTCCGGCTGGCCGGCTGTCCCGCTGATCCCGGCGACGTCGTCCCACGGGCAGGCTTCGATGAGTGGCTGCCACCGGTCGGTGTCCTCCGGTGGCTCGGGCTGGACGGTCCACGTCCTCTTCATTCCGGCCACGCCGCCACTGCGCTGAACAGTGATTTTCATCGCACTCGAATCTTCATCGGACTCGGGCCTCAAATGGACTCGATTTGCGGGGGGGCTTGGCTTATCGTCGGGCCCCCGGGAACTTTACTTTCACAGTTTCCCACGCGGAGCGCACTGCGTCATGTTCCTTGGAATCGTCCCCAAAAAGCTCCTTGGCGGAGGCAGCTGTGGCCTTGGCGAAGGCGCCGAACGTGGCTGTGGGGGAGAGCGTGCCCCCCGTCAACGTCTCGTACCAGATCTGTGCCGGCGCGTCCCAGGCATTGCCGCCGAGGGCCGTGGCAACCAGGCAGAAGGCGCGGTTGGGGATTCCGGAGTTGATGTGCACGCCGCCGTTGTCAGCGCTGGTGCGCACATAGCCGTCCATCGAATCCGGCTGAGGGTCCTTGCCGAGCACGTCGTCGTCGTAGGCCGTGCCGGGTGCCTTCATGGAACGCAAAGCGGCGCCCTGCACCTGATCCGTGAAGAGGCCTTCGCCGATCAGCCAACTGGCTTCCGCCGTCGACTGCTTCCGGACATACTGCTCAACGAGGGCACCGAAGACATCGGATATTGATTCGTTCAGGGCACCGGCCTGGTTGCGGTAGACCAGCCCCGCGGAGTACTGGGTCACGCCGTGGGTGAGTTCGTGGCCGATCACGCTCAGGGATTTCGTGAACCGCTCGAAGACCTGGCCGTCACCGTCGCCGAAGACCATTTGCTGGCCGTCCCAGAACGCGTTGTCGTACAGGCGGCCGTAGTGCACCGTCGCATCAAGGTGGAGGCCCTTGCCGTCGATCGAATTCCGTCCGAAGGCTTCCGCGTAGAGGCGGTGGGTGTGCCCCAGCCCGTCGTAGGCCTCATCGGCGGCGGGATCGCCGGTGGGCGGTTCGCCTTCTTTGCGGACCACGCTGCCGGGCAGCTGTTCGGCGGACTTGGCGTCATAGACCGTCCGCTCCGGCGCGGACGGCTTCAGCTCCCGTATCCCCGGATGCCTGCCGGGCCCGGGCACTGCGCGGGAGGCCTGGAAGCTTGGGACGTGTTGCAGGGCTTCCTTTGCCGCGCGGGCGGCCTTGGAGAGTTCCGGCTTTTGCTGAGCGGCCAACCGGCGGAGTAAATACGGCGGAACGATGGAGCAGTACGGAGTTGGAACGAACATGTGAGACCCCCTTCACGCTTCGGAGCGGGCAGGGTAGCCCGCTACCGATGAACACAGCCTACGAGGGGGCACCGACAATCGGCAGGGGGTAAAGCCGCTGGGTTTCCGCGTTCTTTCGTCGGGATTCACTGCACAAAAAACCCCGCCGTCTCACTGAGACAGCGGGGTTTTCCCGGTGATGCCGATATTTTGTGCCCTCGATTGGAATCGAACCAACGACCTTCTGCTCCGGAGGCAGACGCTCTATCCCCTGAGCTACGAGGGCATCCAGGGTTCCTGCCGTTACCAGCGGGACGTCCTAGAGCTTAGCAGGAAGGTGGCCTCCAATGGAAAATCGGCACTCATTTGTGGACTCAAGTGGGGGTCAAACGCGCCTTAACAGCACGGCGGTCCCGCGAAGTGGCCCGCCCGCTCAGTAGCCGGTGAAGGAATCCGCATGGATCCGGCGGGCACCCGCGCCCCGTGCCGCGGTCCGCAGTGAACGCACGCTGGCGGGTGAGCCGGAGACGAAGACCTCCCGGCCGCCGATGTCCGGCACCAGCTCCCTGAGGGCCTCCGCGTCAATCCTTCGTGAGCCGGCGTCCTCCATGAAGTCCGGCGGCGCCGATCCGTCGGCAAGCCGGGCCAGGATGCGCGCACCGGAGCGCTGCAGCTCCTCGGCGTAGCCCAGTTCGGCGGCATTCTTTGCCAGGTACAGCAGGACAACATCGCGGTGAAGGTCGCGGTCCCCGGCAGAGGCCCCCGCGGAATCCGCGGCCGAGCTTCCGGCCGGCGCCGCGGCCAGTTGGGCCATGTAGGGGGTGATGCCGATCCCGGCCGCGATGAGCAGAACGGGGGTGGCCGGGTTACGGGGCAGGAGGAAGTCGCCGTTGATCGTGGTGGAGCTGATTTCGTCTCCCGGGGCAAGGGCCAGGAGCGAACGCTTGGCTGATGACACCGGCTCTGCCGTCCCCACCCCGATTCTCAGCAGGGGAGCGCCGGGCGCGCTGGTCAGGCTGAACACGCGCCGGATTCCCTTCCCGTCACCCTTGCGGGTGCGGTTCCCGCGTGCCGTGTCCGGCGGCAGATGCAGCTCCAGGGACTGTCCGGGAATGAAGCGCACCGGCCGCTCCGGACGGAAGCTGAATTCCGTCGTCGTCGGCGTCAGCGGGCGGCTGGCGACGAACTGGAGCCGGACCCCGCCGCGCTGCCCAACGGCGAAGGCGAGCACGTTGCCCACGAGCAGCGCCAGCTCGGGGGAGTTGGCCACGAAGCCCAGGTTGTAGGGGACCGCGAACAGCACCCCGACGACGGCGGCCAGCGCCAGTTGCTGCCAGCGCCGCGGCGGCAAGGTGAGAGGTTCAGTGAGCATGAACCCTACAAAGAACAGCACCGGGCGCTGCGCGAAGGTCTGCCACAGCGCCTCGGGAAGTTCCAGTCCGGCCTGGAGCAGGTCCGCGGCCACAATGGACACGGCCACCACGGTGTAGACGGCTGCCATAGCGAACTTCCCGGTCCGGTAGAGCACCAGCAGTACCCCCGGCAGCACCAGCCAGAGCATCGCCGGCGTGGCCGCCCACCAGGTGGCAATGTTGAGCCCGGTCAGCCCGGCCAGGAAGGCGCCCGCCGCGGCCGGATTGAAGATGTGGCGGCCGCGCCAGGCCAGCGCATACTTCGAGGCCGAGGCCAGCACGCAGGCCAGGGCGACGCCGGCGATTTCCGCCACCTGGAGTCCTTGGGTCAGCTGGCTGGGCCAGAAAAGGAAGTACAGCAGCAGGCCGGTGATGAGCGAGGATTCCGTGTGCGGCCGCACGTGGAACAGCGCGGCGAGGCCCTGGCTGGAGGCGTACGTCAGGCCAAGGCACAAGGCAAGGTGGGCCAGCATTTCCGGCAGTCCGAACGTCAGCCAGCCCAGCACGTTGAGCAGCAGGCTGTAGCCGGCCAAAACGGCCAGGACCCACAGCACCAACCGGTACATGGTGAGCCGGCCCAGGGCGGTGTCCAGCCTCGAGCCGAGGGCGGTGGTGGTGATGACAGTCATGAGAACAGGACCCCTTCAAAATCGGCTGAATATTCCGCGTGCCCGTCCGAGTAGGCCGTGAGCCAAGCGAAACTGAACTCCTGCTCCAGCCGCGGACCGTCGACAAAGAACAATGCGGTGGCGAGCGCATCGGCCACCATAGCGGACCCGGCCATGGCCCAGCTGGCGACCACGCTGCGCACCGGCGCTCCCGTGGTGCCGTCGAGGACATGATGGAACCCGTCACCCCAGGCCCGCCGGTTGGCAGCGGAAGCGCAGAGGGCACCGGCCCCCAGCTGGACGGTGCCGATGGCCCGGGTGGGATCGTAGGGATGCTCCAGGGCAACCGCCACCGGGTCCGGTCCCGGATTCAGCAGGTCCCCGCTGGCGTCGATGAAGTGTTCGGCGCAGCCGACATCCCGGAGTTGGGCGGAAAGCAGATCGGCCAGCTGTCCCTTGCCGGCCGCGCCGACGTCGATTACCACCGGAGCCGTGGTTGTCAGCGCGGTGCCCTGCCAGTCCAGCACTTCCTCCCAGCGCGGAGCTGGAAGCGGCGCACCGCCCGGGCGCAGGGTGTAATCAGCGTCGTAGCCCAGGCGCTCGAGGCTGCCGCCAATGAGCGGGGTCATGGCACCCCCGGTGAGCCGGTACAGCGTGCCGTACAGCTGGGCCAGGGCGGCTGATTCGGCGGGCAGCTCAAAGCGGCCAACCGAGCGGGCAGCGTCCGCAATGAGCGAGTCGGGCCGGAACCGGGACCACGCGGCGTCGTACCTCTCCACCGTGGCGAGCAATCCACGGCGGTGTTCGTCGGAGAGCGGGGACGGCGTGGAAATCTCCCACCGGGTCCCGATCCCGTCAAATCTGAAGTGCGTCCAGCCCGGATGCGGCACGATTCCTCTGTCCCTGCCGGCCTATTGGGCCTGGGCCTGTGTCTTGATATCCGCCACGGCCTGGTTGAAGCCGCCGCTGGTCAGCGAGGATCCCGCCACTTTGGAAACGTTGATTTCGTCGAGCTTCTTGCCGACCACCTGGGCCTGGATGCCGCTGGCGAATTCACCCTGGAATTTGCGGGTGTTCGGATTCGACGGGTGCTGCGTGATCTTCACGTCGGACACGGCACCGCTGGCCAACGTCAGCTCCACGCCGACGGTCTCGGTGCCGTTGGGCGACTTGTAGTTCCCGTCGGCACTGAATGTGCCGTCCTTGTAGGAACCGGTGCTGGCAGCTGACTCCGACGCCGGGGGCGCGCCCTGGGCGGCCGGTGCTTGCGCAGACGGGGCGCAGCCGGCCGCAGTTCCGGCGACGGAGAGGCCGGCAATGCCGACGAGGACGCTCTTGCGGAAGGCGGTATTCATGCGGGACTCGATTCTTTGCGGGGACTCGGACAGCGAACAATGTGCAGGCATTTCAGGGTTGCAGACGTCGATTTCAGGGTAACGGTTCAGCCTTGGTGGCAGGCATTGACCACCTTGGGTTTTCCCGGAGCCTGACCCCAGCCGTCATGCCAGGCGCCAGATTCCACCACACACGGGCCCACCGGTAGGCTAGAAGTGTGACCCCAGAAGAACTCTCCCTCGCCATTTCCGCCTGCCTGAAGGACGCTGTCTCGGCCGGTGACATCGCCCTTTCAGCGGCCGACATCCCGGATGAGGTGCGTGTGGAGCGCCCGAAGAACAGGGACCACGGGGACTGGGCCACCAACGTCGCCCTCCAGCTGGCCAAGAAGGCAGGCACCAATCCGCGGGAGTTCGCGTCCGTCCTGGGCGCCCGGCTCAAAACGATCGCCGGCGTGTCCGCGGTGGACATCGCCGGCCCCGGCTTCCTGAACATCACCGTGGACGCTGCTGCCGCCGGTACCCTCGCCAAGGCGATCGTTGAGGCAGGTGCCACCTACGGCACCAACACCGCGCTCGCCGGCCACGTGGTCAACATGGAGTTCGTCTCGGCCAACCCCACAGGCCCGCTGCACATCGGCCACACCCGCTGGGCCGCCCTCGGCGACGCGATCGCCCGCGTCCTCCGGGCCTCAGGTGCCGACGTCACCGCCGAGTACTACATCAACGACGCCGGTTCCCAGATGAACGTCTTCGCGAACTCCGTGTTCGCCCGGCTGCACGGCCGGGACGTGCCCCAGGGCGGCTACCCGGGCCAGTACATCGCGGACCTCGGCCACGAGGTGCTCACCGAGCACCCGGACATCCGCGAACTCACCGAAGTGGCGGCCCTGCCGGTGATCCGGGGCGCCGCGTACAAGGCGCAGATGCACGACATCAAGCAGACGCTGGCCGAGTTCGGCGTCGACTTTGATGTCTACTTCTCCGAACAGGAGCTCCACGACGCCGGCGCGATCGAAGACGCCGTCGCCCGCCTGCGCGAACAGGGCCACGTCTTCGACGACGGCGGCGCGGTCTGGCTGCGCACCACCGACTTCGGCGACGACAAGGACCGCGTGATGGTCCGCGCAAACGGTGAGCCGACGTACTTCGCCGCCGACGCCGCCTACTACCTGTCCAAGAAGGACCGCGGCTACACCGAGAAGATCTACCTCCTCGGCGCCGACCACCACGGCTACATCAACCGGCTCAAGGCCATCGCGGCCGCCGCGGGCGATGACCCCGAGGTAAACATCGAGGTCCTGATCGGCCAGCTGGTCTCCGTTAACGGCGCCAAGCTGTCCAAGCGCGCCGGCAACATCATCGAGCTCAAGGACCTCATCTCCTGGCTCGGCAAGGACGCCGTCCGGTACTCGCTCGCCCGGTTCCCGGCCGATTCGCCGCTGACGCTGGACCCGGACCTGTTGAAGAAGCACAGCAACGAAAACCCGGTGTTCTACGTCCAGTACGCCCACGCCCGCTCCCGCGGTGCCGCCCGCAATGCAGTGGCCGCAGGCGTGGAGCGCAGCTCCTTCAACGCCGCACTGCTGGAACATCCCACCGAAAACGAGCTGCTCTCGCACCTGGGCAGCTATCCCTCGATCGTGGCCAAGGCCGCCGAGTTGCGCGAGCCGCACCGCGTGGCCCGCCACCTCGAAGTCATTGCCGGCGCCTACCACCGCTGGTACGACGCCTGCCGCGTGGCGCCCCTGGGCGAGGAACCCATCACGGACACCAACCGCACCAGGCTGTGGCTTAACGACGCCACCAGCCAGGTGCTGGCCAACGGTCTGGAACTGCTGGGCGTCTCGGCGCCGGAACGGATGTAACCGCCATGACGTCAACATCAGGACAGTCACCGCTCGCGCCGGACTGGCTCGAGGTCCCTGCCGACCTCAACGCCCTCCACGAACCGCTGTGGGCGGGCGGTGTCACACGGAACGACGCCGGCGAGCTCACCATCGAGGGGCTGACGGTCAGCGAGCTGCAGCGCCAGTACGGCACACCGCTGTTCGTGCTGAGCGAGACCGACTTCCGGGCCCGGGCCCGGGCATTCAGCGACGCGTTCAACGACGCCTTCGCCGATATTTGCGGGGGAGTGGACGTCTACTATGCCGGCAAGTCCTTCCTGTGCACCTCTGTGGTCCGCTGGGTCGAGGAGGAGGGGCTGCGCCTGGACACGGCTTCCGGCGGCGAGCTCGCCGTCGCCTTCCGCGCCGGCATCCCCGGCGCCGACGTCGCCCTGCATGGAAACAACAAGTCCGACGGCGAAATCCACCGGGCCCTGGACATGCAGCTGGGCCGGATCGTGGTGGACAGCCTCGACGAGCTCGAACGCGTCGCGGCGATCGCCGCCAACCGCGGTGACACCGCCAGAGTCATGCTGCGGCTGACCCCCGGCGTGCACGCCCACACCCACGAATTCATCGCCACCGCCCACGAGGACCAGAAATTCGGGCTCTCCATGGCCGGGGACTCCACGGACCAGGCCGGGCTGTCCGCCGCAGAGGAAGCCGTGGCCGCGGCCACGGGGCACGCGAGCATCGAACTGCTGGGCCTGCACTGCCACATCGGCTCCCAGATCTTCGAACCGGACGGCTTCGCCCTCGCCGCGGAGCGGCTGCTGGACTTCCTGGCAGCGATGCAGTCGAAGTACTCCATCGTGCTGCCCGAACTTGACCTCGGCGGCGGCTACGGCATCGCCTACACCCCCGTTGACACCCCGCGCCCGGCTGCCGAGATCGCGCAGGCGATGGCCGCCGTCGTCCGTTCCAAGTGCGCTGCCCTGGACATTGCCGCCCCCCGGATTTCGATCGAACCCGGCCGCGCGATCGTCGGAAGCACCACCTTCACGCTGTATGAGGTCGGCACCCTCAAGACCGTCCGCGTGGATTCCCCGGCCGCCGGGTCCACGGCTGGGGCATCCACCAGCGGGAATCCCGGCGGGGACGTTACGTATCCGCGCCGGTATGTGTCGGTGGACGGCGGGATGAGCGACAACCCCCGGCCGGTGCTGTACGACGCGGATTATTCGGCGATTCTCGCCTCGCGGAGCTCCGATGCGGCGCCGCAGCTGTCCCGAGTGGTGGGCAAACATTGCGAGAGCGGCGACATAGTTGTTAGAGATGTATATCTGCCCGAGGACGTGGCAGCCGGTGATCTGCTTGCTGTACCGGGTACCGGCGCCTACTGCTGGGCCCTGTCAAGCAACTACAACTATCTGGCCCGGCCGGGCGTAATCGCTGTCAGCGACGGATCTGCCCGGCTCATTGTCCGCGGGGAAACCGAAGAAGATTTGCTCAACCGCGACATGGGAGTCTGAATGTCTGAATTGCGAACCCTGAAAGTGGCCCTGCTGGGCTGTGGCAACGTTGGGGCCCAGGTTGCGCGGATTCTCATTGACGACGCCGAGGCCCTCGCCGCGCGCACTGGCGCCCGGCTGGAGCTGCAGGGCATCGCGGTGCGCAACCTCGATGCCGAGCGCGACGTCGAACTGCCGCAGGAGCTGTTCACCACTGACGCCGAAGTCCTCGTCAAGGACGCCGACGTCGTCATCGAGCTCATGGGCGGGATTGAGCCGGCCCGGACCCTGATCCTGACTGCCATGCGCCACGGAGCCTGTGTTGTCAGCGGCAACAAGGCGCTTCTGGCCCAGGACGGTCCCACGCTGTACGAGGAAGCGGACAAGGCCGGGGTGCAGCTCTCCTACGAGGCGGCCGTGGCCGGCGCCATCCCCATCCTGCGGCCCATCCGCGACAGCCTTTCCGGCGACCGGATCACCCGGGTGCTCGGGATTGTCAACGGCACCACCAACTTCATCCTCGACCAGATGGACTCCACCGGCGCGCAGTTCGCCGATGCGCTGGCCGAGGCCCAGCGCCTGGGCTATGCGGAAGCGGACCCCACTGCGGACATCGAAGGCTACGACGCCGCAGCCAAGGCCGCGATCCTTGCGTCGCTGTCCTTCCACACGCGGTTCGCCCTGGAAAACGTCTCCTGCGAGGGCATCACGTCGGTCACCGCGGCGGACATCGCCGCCGCCAAAGAAGCCGGCTTTGTCATCAAGCTGCTCGCGATTGCCGAGAAACTCGATGACGAGGACGGCAAAACCGGCGTCTCGGTCCGCGTCCACCCCACGCTGCTGCCGCGCGAACACCCCCTCGCTGCCGTCCGCGGTGCGTTCAACGCCGTCTTCATCGAAGCCGAGAACGCCGGCGAGCTCATGTTCTACGGCCAGGGCGCCGGCGGCACCCCGACGGCGTCCGCCGTGCTGGGCGACCTCGTGTCCGCGGCCCGGCGCATTGTGCTCGGCGGCCCCGGCCGGACCGAAACCACCACGGGACACGTGCCCCCGCTGCCCATCGACGCGGCCGTCACGAGCTACTACATCGGACTCGACGTCGCGGACCAGCCCGGCGTCCTGGCGCGGATCGCGCAGCTCTTTGCGGAGCACGGCGTGTCCATTGAAATCATGCGGCAGACCATCCACCGCGACGCCGACTCCAACGTGGAGTCGGCCGAACTGCGGATCGTGACACACCGTGCACGCGAGGCCGCACTTGCAGCAACCGTCGAGGCCGTCAGGCGCCTGGACGTCATCAATTCCGTCACATCCGTACTCCGGGTAGAAGGAGTCTAAGTGGCTCACCAATGGCGCGGTGTCATCCGCGAATACGCTGATCGTCTTCCTGTCACGGAAGCCACCAAGGTCATTAGCCTGGGCGAGGGCGGCACCCCGCTCGTGCACGCCCGCCACCTCTCCGAGCTGACCGGCAGCACCGTGTACCTCAAGGTCGAAGGCATGAACCCGACAGGTTCCTTCAAGGACCGCGGCATGACCATGGCCATGACGGCGGCGGTGGCCGCCGGCGCCAAGGCCGTGGTCTGCGCCTCCACCGGCAACACGTCTGCTTCCGCGGCGGCCTACGCGACGGCGGCCGGGCTGCAGTGTGCTGTGCTGGTTCCCGAGGGCAAGATCTCCATGGGAAAGCTGAGCCAGGCAGTCGCGCACGGAGCCACCCTGCTCCAGGTGGACGGCAACTTCGACGACTGCCTCGACATCGCCCGCAAGCTCGGCGAGTCCTACCCGGTGTTCCTGGTCAACTCCGTCAACCCTGCCCGGATCGAAGGGCAGAAGACGGGTGCCTTCGAAGTGGTGGATTCACTCGGCGACGCCCCCGATTTCCACGTGCTTCCGGTGGGCAACGCCGGCAACATCAGCGCGTACTGGAAGGGCTACAAGGAGTACGCCGCGGCATTTGAATCGCCCACCGCCGGGTCGCTGCCTGCCGTGTCCACCAAGACCCCTGTCATGTGGGGCTTCCAGGCCGCAGGGGCGGCGCCCTTCGTGGCAGGCCACCCCATCACCGAGCCCGACACCATTGCCACCGCCATCCGGATCGGCAACCCCGCCTCCTGGGACACCGCCGTGGCGGCCCGGGATGAATCCGGCGGCGTCATCGAGGCCGTCACGGACGAGGAAATTCTGTCCGCACACCGCTGGCTCTCCGCACGGGAAGGCGTCTTCGTGGAGCCCGGCTCCGCTGCCGGCGTCGCCGGACTGATCAAAAAGCACGCGGCCGGGGAAGTCCCGGCCGGCAAGACGATCGTGATCACCGTGACCGGTCATGGCCTCAAGGACCCGCAATGGGCCCTGCGCACCGAGGACGGCAGCGACGTGCAGCCGGTCAAGGTTTCCAACGACGTCGTCACGGTCGCCGCAGCACTGGGACTGGAAGAAAAATAACGTTGGAAACAACCCTCACCGTCCCGGCCGAATCAGCTGCCGGTTCGCCGGCCGTTCCGGCGGGCCAGCTGGTCACCGTGCGCGTGCCTGCCACCAGCGCCAACCTGGGCCCCGGGTACGACAGCCTCGGCCTGGCGCTCACGCTGCATGACACGCTCACCGTCGAAACCCTGGCCAGCGGTGAACTTGAATTCGAGCTCACCGGCGAGGGGGCCGAGTCCCTGCCCCGCGATGCGACGCACCTGGTGGTCAGGGCCCTCACCGAGGCACTGCACCGCCTCGGATTCCGGCACGAAGGCCTGCGGATCACGGCGGACAACGTCAACCCGCACGGGCGGGGCCTGGGTTCGTCGGCGTCGGCCGTGGTGGCGGCCGTCAGCGCCGCGAATGCCTTGGTTCCGCCGGCCTCGCGGCGGGGCCGGGACTGGATCCTGCAGCTCACGAGCGAATTGGAAGGCCACCCGGACAACGTGGCACCCGCCATTTTCGGCGGACTGGCGCTGTCATGGCAGGACAGTGACCAGTACAGCAGCACCTGCGCGTCCGTGGCCGCCTCGGTGATCCCAGTGGTTGCCGTGCCGGACTACGAACTCTCCACGGAAGCCGCCCGGGCACTGTTGCCGGCATCGGTAGGCCACCATGCCGCGGCCATGAATTCCGGGCGCGCGGCCCTGCTGATCCATGCCCTGACCGCCGCCCCGGAATTCCTGCTGCCCGGCACCGAGGACTACCTGCACCAGAGCTACCGCGCCCAGGCCATGCGGCCCAGCGCCGAGCTGATCGGCGCGCTGCGCCGGGCAGGGCACGCCGCCGTCGTATCCGGTGCCGGCCCCACCGTGCTGGTGCTGGCCAACGGAGAGGCGGAAGCCCGCGAGGTGGTGGACTTCATCGGCGCCCACACCGCGGGCAACACGCCGGAAGTAGGCTGGCGCGTGATGAAGCTGGCCGTGGACGTTGAAGGTGCTAAAGTGGAAGTGCACCGGCGGTAAATACGCAGGCGGTAAATTTAGTAACCGTTGTAAGACCGCGATGTTGGCCACGTAGCCTCTCTCATCTTTCACTGCGCAATATTTTCCGGTGCCACCTGCTTTCGGTCTGACGCAGGAATCAGCAGAATTGTTCTGCCCCCTGAAACTCAGCCCGCCGTTCCTCATTTTCGGATCGTGCATGGTGAAGCAGTATCCGGCCCTGCTGGCCGAAATCCATCCGGCAAGGCCGAAATCCCGGCTGCAGATCTGAACTGCAGCCCAGATCAAATCACCGCGTCCAGCTCTTAGCCTGGACGCCGTCGAGGGGGAAGGATCCTTCGTGACCGAAACCACTGAGCTGTCTCCGGCTGTGGATACATCTTCTGCTGCCGAATCAACGGCAGCACCCGCCAAGAGCAGCGGCCTTGCAGGCCTCAAGCTCGCCCAGCTCCAGGCCCTCGCCAGCCAGCTGGGCATCTCCGGCGGTTCCCGCATGCGCAAGGGTGATCTGGTCACGGCCATTTCCGCCCACCGCGCAGGCACCCCGGTAAGCAAGGCTCCGGCCCGCGCTGCCGAAAAGGCGAGCGAGAACGGCACTGTTGCCCGCGCAGCTGCCCCGGCAGCTGCGCCCGCCGCCGACGATGCCGTGGCCAGCGAAAACGTGGCCCAGGAAAGCCCCCGCGCCCGCCGTGGCCGCAGCCGCCGTGCAGGCAGCGATGGCGTCGTCACGGCTCCCGCCGCTGAGGCACCCGCCGCCGCGGTTGAAGCCCCCGCAGTTTCCACCGACTCCGGCGCCCGGGAATCCGCGACTGCGGAATCCGGCTCTGCCGCCGCCGGTACGGAATCCGGTGACCGCACGCGGCAGCCGCGCACCCGTAACCGCCGCCGCGGCGAAGCCGCAGCCCAGGGCACCGAAGCCGCTGGCCAGAACGCCGTCGAGGTCCAGGCTGAACAGCCTGCCACCGAGCAGCGCACTGAGCAGCGTGAGCAGCGCACTGAACAGCGCGAACAGCGTGAGCAGCGCACTGAACAGCGCGAACAGCGTGAGCAGCGCACTGAACAGCGTGAACAGCGCCAGGCCGAGCCCAGCGAAGACGGCCAGCGCCGCGACTCCCGCACCCGTGGCGGCCGCGACGAAACCGCCGGCAGCCGCGAGAACACCCGCGACACTGATGATTCTGACGGCGGAAGCCGCCGGAACCGCCGCAACCGGCGTGACCGCAACGACCGCGGTGACCGCCAGGGCCAGCAGGACAGCCGCGACAGCTCCTCGCGCAACGACCGCTTCCGCGACCGCAACGACCGCCGCCGCGGGCGTCAGCAGGGACCGGACGTCGACGACGTCGAGGTTACCGAGGATGATGTCCTCCTGCCGGTCGCCGGTATCCTCGATGTGCTGGAGAACTACGCGTTCATCCGCACCTCCGGCTACCTGCCGGGCCCGAACGACGTTTACGTCTCGCTCGCCCAGGTCAAGAAGTACAACCTGCGCAAGGGCGACGCCTGCGTCGGTGCCATCCGTGCACCCCGCGAAGGCGAGGACCGCAGCCAGCAGTCCGCCCGCCAGAAGTTCAACGCCCTGGTCCGTGTCACCTCGGTGAACGGCAAGACGCCGGAAGAGCTCAAGGACCGCGTCGAGTTCGCGAAGCTCGTCCCGCTGTACCCCTCCGAGCGCCTGCGCCTCGAGACGGACCCGAAGAAGATCGGTCCCCGCGTGATCGACCTCGTGGCCCCGATCGGCAAGGGCCAGCGCGGCCTGATCGTTTCGCCGCCGAAGGCCGGCAAGACGCTCATCCTGCAGTCCATCGCCAACGCCATCACCACCAACAATCCTGAGGTCCACCTCATGATGGTGCTGGTTGACGAACGCCCCGAAGAAGTCACGGACATGCAGCGCACCGTCAAGGGTGAGGTCATTGCCTCCACCTTCGACCGTCCCGCCGATGATCACACCACCGTGGCCGAGCTCTCCATCGAACGCGCCAAGCGCCTCGTGGAAATGGGCATGGACGTGGTGGTGCTCCTGGACTCCATGACCCGTCTGGGCCGCGCCTACAACCTGGCAGCACCGGCTTCCGGCCGCATCCTGTCCGGTGGTGTGGACTCCGCCGCGCTGTACCCGCCGAAGCGCTTCTTCGGTGCAGCCCGCAACATCGAAAACGGCGGCTCGCTGACCATCCTGGCCACCGCGCTCGTCGAGACCGGTTCCAAGATGGACGAGGTCATCTTCGAAGAGTTCAAGGGCACTGGCAACATGGAACTGCGCCTGTCCCGCCAGCTCGCGGACAAGCGCATCTTCCCGGCAGTGGACGTCAACGCGTCCGGTACCCGCCGCGAAGAGAACCTGCTTTCCCCCGAGGAAGTCAAGATCATGTGGAAGCTGCGCCGCGTCCTGTCCGGACTCGAAACGCAGCAGAGCCTTGAGCTGCTGACCAACAAGATCCGGGAGACCCAGAGCAACGTCGAGTTCCTCATGCAGGTCCAGAAGACGACGCTTGGTGCGAAGTCCGATAACGACAAGTAGCGACGCGTAACCGCCCGAAAGTTGGCGGCCCTTCCCGGGCCGCCAGCTTCCCGGGCGGTTGTTGCGTTAACCGGTCCCTCCGCTTCAAAAGCAACGCGGGGTCACATAGCGCCCATCGGGGCCGTCGGGATGGGCGGTAAGTGACCCCGCGTTGCAGTAACTAGACTTGAGAGAGTCGAAAGAGGTTTGAAAATGTTTGAGTCCGTACAGGGCCTGTTGGATGAGCACGACTCTATCCAGGCGCAGCTGGGGGATCCTGCTGTTTATGCTGACCAGCGGCTGGCCCGTAAGTTGGGGCGGCGTTCTGCACAGCTGAACGGCATTGTGGAGGCCTACCACCGCTGGGAAGCCATCAGCGATGACCTGGCGGCTGCCAAGGAAATGGCGGACGAGGACCCCGAATTCGCGGCGGAGGTACCCGAGCTGGAGGCTGCGCTGGAGACGGCGGCGGCAAAGCTGCGCCGGCTGCTGATCCCGCGCGACCCGGACGATGCCCGCAACGTGATCCTTGAGGTCAAGGGCGGCGAAGGCGGCGACGAGGCTGCCCTGTTCGCCGCGGACCTCCTGCGGATGTACAGCCGGTACGCGGAATCCCGGGGCTGGAAGACCGAGATCATCTCCGCGACGGAATCGGACCTTGGCGGCTACAAGGACGTCCAGATGGCCGTCAAGGGCAACTCGAACGATCCGGCCGAGGGTGTGTACGCCCGCCTCAAGTTCGAGGGCGGCGTGCACCGGGTTCAGCGTGTCCCCGTCACCGAATCCCAGGGCCGCATCCACACTTCGGCCGCCGGCGTGCTGGTCCTGCCCGAGGTGGACGAGCCCGAGGAACTGGAGATCAACCAGAACGATCTCAAGATCGACGTTTACCGCTCCTCAGGTCCCGGCGGGCAGTCGGTCAACACCACCGACTCCGCTGTTCGTATCACCCACTTGCCCACGGGGATCGTCGTCGCCATGCAGAACGAGAAGTCGCAGCTGCAGAACCGTGAGGCCGGCATGCGTGTGCTGCGTGCCCGCATCCTGGCACACCAGCAGGAGCTGATCGACGCCGAAAACTCGGCGCAGCGCAAGTCGCAGATCCGCACCATGGACCGCTCCGAGCGCATCCGCACCTACAACTACCCGGAAAACCGGATCGCGGACCACCGCACCGGCTACAAGGCCTACAACCTGGACCAGGTCATGAACGGCGACCTGGAACCGGTGATCCAGTCGGCCATCGAATTGGACGAGCAGTCCCGGCTCGACGCCATCGGCGAATAGGTACGGGTCACTTGTGATGACAGCAGGCGATGGTCCGAGCCTGGCGGACGCCGTCAGTGAGGCGACAGCGGTTCTCGCGGCGGCCGGCGTGCCCAGCCCGCGCGTGGACGCCGAGCTCCTGGCCGAGCACCTGCTTGGCGTCGGGCTCGGCCGGTTGCGCGCGCTGATGCTCGGCGACTCGCCGGCGCCGGAGGGCTATGCCGATCTCGTTGCGGAGCGGGCGCAGCGGATCCCGCTGCAGCACATCACGGGCGTGGCGCACTTCCGCTACCTCGAACTCGCCGTCGGTCCCGGCGTTTTTATCCCGCGGCCGGAAACCGAATCCGTGGTGCAGCTGGTGCTTGACTGGCTCAAGGGCAGGGACGGGTTGGCGCACCCCAAAGTGGTGGACCTGGGCACCGGATCCGGCGCGATCGCGGGCTCGATCGCGCACGAGGTTCCCGGCGCGGAAGTCCATGCGGTGGAGTACAGCGAATTCGCGCACGCCTGGGCGGCGAAAAACTTGGTTCCCCTGGGCGTCCACCTCATCCGCGCCGACCTGCGCGATGCGCTGGCCGAACACAACGGCACCTTCGACGTCGTCGTCTCCAACCCGCCTTACATTCCGGCCGAAGCGATCCCGAACGAACCCGAAGTGGCGCTGCACGACCCGCCCGAGGCGCTCTACGGCGGGGGAGCGGACGGGATGGAACTTCCGACGGCGGCGGCTGCCTCAGCTGCCCGGCTGCTGGTTCCGGGCGGCTACTTCGTGATGGAGCACGCCGAAGTCCAGTCGGAATGGATCGCCGCGATGCTCAACCGCACCGGTGTGTTCTCCGAGGTGACCACGCACCGCGACCTCAATGGCAAGGATCGTGCCACCAGCGCTGTGCTGACACAGTCAGATCCTGACATTGTCAGGACGGACACAGCCAGCCCTGACGCCTTCGAAAATCGTGTCACAAGTGATGAAAGAATGGGCCAGTGACGACTAGCTACGATTGCACGGCAGCTGAGCAGCGCGCCGCAGGACTTGAACATGCCCAACGGGCCATCCGGGAGAGCAAGTGCGTGGTCTTCCCTACGGACACCGTTTACGGCATTGCCGCCGACGCCTTTTCACCCCTCGCGGTTACCCTCCTGCTCGCTTCCAAGGGCCGGAGCCGGAAGATGCCCCCGCCTGTGCTGATCCCTAGGCTGAACGCCCTCGATGGCCTCGCCACGGATGTCCCGGCAGAGGCGCGGCGGCTGGCCGAGGCGTTCTGGCCCGGCGGCCTGACCCTGATCCTGCACGCCCAGCCGTCACTGGACTGGGACCTCGGCGAGACCAAGGGGACCGTGGCACTGCGGATCCCGGCGGACGAGATCGCCCAGGACTTGCTGACGCTCACCGGGCCCCTCGCTGTGTCCTCCGCGAACCGTACCGGGCATGCTGCCGCCCAGACCGCCGCCGACGCCGAGGCCCAGCTGGCGGAATCCGTGGAGGTCTACCTGGAGGGCGGACACCGGCCCGCCGAGGGTGCCGAGGCACTCGCTTCGACCATTGTCGACGCCACGGCCCTGCCGTTGCGCGTCGTCCGGCAGGGGGCCATCAGCCTCGAGCGCCTGCGCGCCGTGGTTCCCGGCTTGCTGGATGTCGACGGCAACGCCCCGGACGCCGTGGATGCTGCTCCGGACGGCGTCGCTGTGTCTGAGCCCGTGGATGCTGCTCCGGACGGCGACGCTGCGCCTGGGCCCGCTGCGCCTGCGCCTGAGCCCGGCACCGCATGACGCTGGAGCGCCAGCCCGTCCCCTTCCTCGACGTCGATGCGACCCCCGTGACGGTCTCCGAGCTGACAGCGGTCCTCAGCAAGTACGTGGCCGAGGGCCGGACCCGGATCATGGTGGGGCACAACCTGCACAGCGTGACGCTGCTGCACTCCGATCCGGCCTTCCGGTCCTTCTACGAGCGCAGCGACGTGGTGCTGATCGACGGCGCGCCGGTGCTCTGGCTCTGGGCCAAGACCGGCGAAGAGGATGACGGCCGGGCACCTGTGATGGACTACCGGCTGGGGTCGACCGACTGGATTCCCGCACTGGGTAATGTGGCCAGCCTGGAGCGTATCGCGGTCATCGGCGCGGGTGCCGTGGCCAACGCAGGTGCCGTGGCCAGGCTTCGGGAGATCGTCCCCGGGGCGCGGGTTGACGGCATGCCCGGCGAAGGCTGGAACGAGGACGTTGAGGTTGCCGCGGTCGAATGGCTTAACCGGTTGCGCCCGCAGCTTGTGCTCCTGGGCCTCGGGATGCCGCTGCAGGAACAGGTCTTGGCGCGCCGGCTTGCCGTGCTCCCGCCGGCCATCTACTGCGCCGTTGGCGGCGCCATCGAACAGATTGCCGGGGTGCAGAAGTTGGCGCCGCGCTGGATCGGGCGGCTCGGACTCGAGTGGGCCTGGCGGCTCATGCTCCACCCGCAGCGGGTGGCCTACCGGGTGTTCGGCGAGCCATGGGTGCTGCTGGGGCTGCTGCTCCGCCGCCGGCTGCGCCGGCAGCCCTAGGGCCGGCAACCCTGATGCCTGCGGCCCGGACGGTTAGAACTTCTGGTCCTCCAGCGGACCGAAGCCCTTGCCGCGAAGTCCGGCGGAAAAGGCGCGGAACCAGTGAGCGAGCCCGCGGAAGTCGCCACTGCGCAGGAAGTAGCCGAGGTAGCCGCCCACATCCGCGATGAACGACTTCACCCGGAAATGCCGGCGGATCATGTAGCCGCGGTTCCGGTAGTAGAAGTAGCGCTTGAAGGCGGAATCCGGAACGATCACGTGCCACCGCGCGCCGAAGACGTGCTTGGTTTCGGCAAAGGCGTGCGGATGCGTGATGGCAGCGGTGGTGACCGTCCCGAACTTGATCCCGGCTTTCCTGAGCCTCAGCGTGAAGTCCACCTCGTCGCCGCGGATGAACAGGCGCATGTCAGGCAGGCCGACCTTGAAGAAGACATCGGAGCGGATCAGGGCGCCGTTGAAGAAGTGTCCGTTGTCCGGCAGGAACCCGACCTTTTCCACCTCCGCACGCTCATGCGTGACCTTGCCGTTGAGCCGGAAGAAAAAGGACAGCTGGTCGGGATGGCCCGGGGCCACCACGAGCGGGACCACAGCGTCCAGGCCGCGTTCCTGCGCCTCGCGCAGCAGCGTGGCAAGGCATTCGGGATCGGACGGCTCGGCGTCGTCATCCATCATCCAGATCCAGTCAGCCCCGCTGGCCACGGCCTTGAGGATGGCCAGCGAGAAACCGCCGGCGCCGCCGAGGTTCGCCTCGGACCGGACATAGTCCACGTTGGCGTGCCGCTCGGCAACATCTTTCGATGGCACGGTGCCGCTGTCGACGAGGCAAATGGACTGCACCGGAGCGGTCT
The DNA here is from genome assembly GCF_056396305.1 of Arthrobacter sp. 05T420. Taxonomy (NCBI): domain Bacteria; kingdom Bacillati; phylum Actinomycetota; class Actinomycetes; order Micrococcales; family Micrococcaceae; genus Arthrobacter; species Arthrobacter sp. 05T420. The sequence continues at coordinate 26,275 of NZ_JBFTLG010000019.1, forward strand.
GGTTGTTGATGGCGTCCATCAGGACCGCCAGCTCCCGGGGACGGTCAAACGTCACGGCAGCGACTGCAACCGAGGGGATCATCGCGGGGTCCTTTCAGCACGACCGTCAGTGAATTTCCCGCCGGCAGAGGGCCGTGTGACGCGAAGACAGGTGGCCGTTGGCATTAGTATCTTGACTAGAGTCCACTGTAATACAGCCCTGTCAGGCACTACGCACTGCCTGCCCTGAGCACGGCGACGGAGAAGTTTCATTTTTCGAAAGACAGTTCCACGGCAATTGAATCCACCCCATTTCCGCAGCTCACCGGTGCCTCCGGTGCTGCGGAACGTGCCGGCGTGTGGTGCCTGCGCTGAGCGCACTGACGGTACTTGGTTGGTGGTCTTCCCGTGATCATGTACCTGCTCATGATGATGACGGCAGCAATCGTGACGTACTCGGCCACCTGGGGTGCCCGGCTTGTGGGCAACAAGATGAAGTTGTATTCCCCGATCCGCAGCCGCGACATGCATTCCACCCCGATCTCCCGGCTCGGCGGCCTGGGCATCTTCGCCGGAGTCCTGGTGGCATTGGTCATGGCGAGCAATTCGTTCTTCGTCCAGGACATCTTTCGGAACAACACGGCGCCGTGGGGAATCCTGGCCGGGGCCGCCGTGATCGTGCTTGTCGGTGTGGCGGACGATCTGTTGGATCTTCGGTGGTGGGTCAAGCTGATCGGCCAAAGCGCCGCCGCGCTGGTCGTGGCCACTTGGGGTGTCCGGATGACGGTTATCCCGTTCGTCCCTGAGCCGTTCGTCATTCAGAATGAGGCCGTAAGCATCGTGCTGACCGCCGGGCTGATCGTGACCACGATGAATGCGTTCAACTTCATTGATGGGCTCGACGGCCTCGCCGCGGGCGTGGCGATCATCGGGGGAGCGGCGTTCTTCCTCACGGCCTACTGGGTCCACCGGACGGCCGTCCTGCTGGACCGCTCGGATCTGGCTACCCTCCTGACCGCCGTCGTGGTCGGCAGTTGCGTTGGCTTCCTGCCGCACAACTGGTTTCCCTCGAAGATCTTCATGGGCGATTCCGGGGCTATGCTGATCGGCCTGCTGATGGCCTCGGCCGGCGTCGTCTCCACCGGCCAGATCAGCTCCGGCCTCTACGACCGGGCCAACGGCATTCCCACCGTTATCCCTATCCTGTTGCCGTTCGCAGTACTGTTCCTGCCGCTGCTGGACCTGTGCCTGGCGGTTGTCCGGCGGACCGCGCTGGGCCGTTCGCCATGGTCGGCGGACCGCGGGCACCTGCACCACAAACTCCTGGACATCGGATACTCGCACCGCGGCGCCGTCGTGCTGATGTACCTGTGGACCTGCATCCTGGCCTTTGGCGGACTGGCCTTCGCGATCTTCCCCTGGCATATAGTCCTCGCCGTCGATCTGGCTGCCGCGGCAATCATGGCAGTGGTGACTGCCTGGCCATACCTGCGCCAGCGGGGGCCGCGACAGATGGCCCGCACCCCCGAATAGCCTCCGGAAGTACGCCGCCCGGCATGCCGGAGGAGCCTGCTCCGACGCGCTTTAACGAATAATTTCTATCTAATGTAGAATTCAGGGGCGGTGCTTCGCCACCCACCTTGACCAGCACTACGCCAGCGACGATTGGGATCTCATGACCTCCAACGCCGAACCGGGACCCGCTTCCGGCAACGGACCCGTTGGCGTCTCCGGCCCCACGAAATCCCTCTGGCTCAGACTGCTGGCCATGAGCTCCGCAGCCTCCGCCGCCGCCCTGGTGCTGACCGGCATAGCTGCCTTCATCTTCAACGGCGCCGTGGGGCTCTGGTCCGCCCTCTTCGGGGGAGCGCTGGTCATGGTGTTCTTCGCCATCAGCCTTGCGGTGGGCCACTTCGTCGGCCGCAGCAACCCCTCCGGCGCGATTGGACTGTTCGTCGCGACGTACTTCGTGAAGGTTGTCGGCTTTGCCGTGGTCCTCTTCGTCATCGGCGCACCGGCCTGGCTGCACGGCCGCTGGTTCCTGATCGGCGCCGTCGTGACAGTGGTGTCCTGGCAGGCAGCCGAAATTTACGGTTTCAGCAAGGCGAGGCTCCAGATTTACAACGACCCCGAAACCCGAAAAGACGGCACCGATGTTTAGCCGCAAAGACGGACGCACACCAAAAAACAAGCCAGCCAAAACACCTAAAACTACAGCCGGTGCCCCCGGTGTATCGACGGATGGCAGGGACGGCGGATACAACGCCGGAATCGCCGTCTTTAGCTACATTGTTGGCGGAATCATCGTCTGGAGTTTGATAGGGTGGGGACTGGATAATCTGTGGGGAACCCGCTGGATTGTGCTCGCAGGCGCTCTGCTTGGAGCTGCGGGAGGGTTCTATCTTTCTCATATGCACGGCCTCACCAGTAACCGAACTTCAACTGATGACGGCAATGCTGCACGTGGCCCGTCCAAGGACGAGGAACAGTAATGCCAAATAATTTCACAGGGGGAGAGGCGGGCACCAATGTCGCCGGTCCCCGCCCAACGCCCAATGATGGACACTGCAGAGAGGAAACGCGTTGAACGCGCTTGCGCTCCCGGCCCAAGATTCAGGAACCTTCACGCCTCCTGGAATTGAAGAACTTCACCTGCCGGCTATCATCCCCTGGGGTGCGGCCGAAGGATTTTCGAAGCAGATGCTGCTGGTAATCCTGTCGGTTGTCATTATCGGTACATTCTTTGTGATCGCTGCGCGGAAGCAGCAGCTCGTTCCCGGCAAGCTGCAGTTCGCAGGCGAGGCCGCCTATAGCTTCGTCCGCAACAGCATCGCCAAGGACATCATCGGCGGCCGGGACTTCATGAAGTATGTCCCGCTGCTGTTCACGCTCTTCTTCTTCATCCTCGTGAACAACATCTACGGTGCAATCCCCGTGATCCAGCTTCCGACCTTCTCGCACGTCGGCGGGGCCTACGTGCTCGCCGCGATCGTGTACATCACCTGGATCGCCGTCGGCGTCAGGAAGAGCGGCCTGAAGTACTTCAAGCTGGCCACGGTTCCGTCTGGTGTGCCGTTCTACATTCTCCCGATCGTCGTTCCGATTGAGATCATCTCCAACTTCCTGGTCCGCCCGGTCACGCACAGCCTCCGTCTGTTCGCCACCATGCTGGCCGGCCACTTGATCATCATGATCTCCGGTGCGGGTATCGAATTCCTGGTAATGCAGGAGAACGTCTTCCTCAAGGGCGCGTCCGTACTCGTCCTTGGCGGCGCCATCGCCATGTACATGCTCGAAGCGCTGATCATGGTGCTGCAGGCGTACGTCTTCACGCTGCTGACCGCGATCTACATCGAAGGCGCGCTGCACGCCGACAGCCACTAGGCACAGCGCCAGCAGGCACCACGCCAGCAGGCGCAACATAAACTTCCCCTCACGGGGATGAAGCAACCCAAACAACCTGCCACATGGGTGGCATCTTGAAAGGAAGAAAAATGGAAGGCTCCATCAACGGCTCCATCAACCTCGTCGGCTACGGCCTCTCCGCCATCGGCGGTGGTATCGGTGTGGGTCTCGTGTTCGCCGCTTACATCAACGGTGTTGCACGTCAGCCGGAAGCCCAGCGCGTCCTGCAGCCGATCGCATTCCTCGGCCTCGCGTTGACTGAAGCCCTCGCCATCCTTGGCCTGGTCTTCGCGTTCGTTCTCAAGTAAACAGAACAAACCGAAAATCCAGAACCGAGTAGATAAGGACGGGTGAAATATGAATCAAGCGATCATCTCAGCCGCCACCGAAGGCGGTACTAACCCCCTCGTTCCCAATCCTTGGGAGATGCTTGTCGTCTTTGCCGGCTTTGCTCTTCTCCTGTTCATTGTGGTCAAGTACGTTGTCCCAATGTTCGAGAAGACCTTCGCGGAGCGGGCCGAGGCCATCGAGGGTGGCATCGCCAAGGCCGAAAAGGCCCAGGCCGAGGCCTCCGCAGCACTCGAAGAGTACAAGCAGCAGCTCACGGAAGCCCGGACCGAAGCCAACCGCATCCGTGAGGACGCACGCGCCGAAGGTGCCCAGATCCTTGCAGAGCTGAAGGAGAAGGCGGCTGCCGAGTCTGCCCGCATCACCGCACAGGCCCACACGCAGATCGAATCCGAGCGTCAGGCGGCCGTTGTGTCGCTTCGCGCGGAGGTCGGCACGCTGGCCACGACGCTGGCGAGCCGCATTGTCGGCGAGGCACTGAGCGACGATGCACGGTCGGCCCGAGTGGTGGACCGCTTCCTGGCAGATCTGGAGAACCAGAACGCGGGTGTAGCTAAGTAATGGCAGGTGTATCGAGCGAATCGCTGGCCGCTGCGCTGGCGGCCTTGGAAGCCAAGCTTCCCTCCGCGTCGCTGCAGTTGGCAAAGGAACTCTTCGGAATCCTGGGAACGGTGGACAGTTCAGCCGGCTTGCGCCGCGCCCTGACGGACCCGTCCCGCAGCGGTGACGAAAAGTCGGCGCTGGTCAAGCAGCTCTTCAGCGGGAAAGTTTCCGCTGAAGCTGTTGAGATCGCCTCCGGACTGGCCGGCTCCCGCTGGGCATCCGCACGGGATATCGGCGATGCACTCGAGACTCTTGCCGCTTCGGTGGTCATCGCTGTTGCCGAGAACAAGTCGGCCGTCTCTGCCTCCGGGCTCACCGGGCTGGAATCGCTGGAGAACGATCTGTTCTCCTTCAACCAGGCCGTTGAGTCCAGCCACGAGGTTCAGCGTGCTCTGTCCGAGCCGCAGGCCAGCCCGGCCGCCAAGGTGACCCTCGCCTACAAGCTCGTACCTGGTGCGAGCGAGGAAGCGAAAGTCCTGATCGGGCAGGCCGTCACGGCTCCGCGCGGGCTCAAGGTCACCAGGCTGGTTCGCCGTTTCGCCGAGCTTGCCGCCAAGCGCCAGCAGCGCTGGATTGCAACGGTCAACGTCACTCGTCCACTGACGGAGACGCAGACCAGCCGCTTGCAGACCGGGCTGAACGCCCTTTACGGTCGCGATCTCAAGATCAATATGAACGTTGACCCGGCATTGATCGGTGGCATCCGGATCCAGGTAGGTGACGAAGTGGTTGACGCTTCGGTTGCCGGTCGCCTGGGCCAGCTCCAGCGTCAGCTTGCTTAGCAAGCCGGACAAGCACAACCTAACGACAAGAAACCCCGGTCATCGTGAGCAACGATGATCACGAAAACAGGAGAGCAGGGACTGCAGATGGCCGAATTGACCATCAACGCCGACGACGTCCGTAATGCGTTGAACGAGTTCGCGGCGTCCTACGAACCCGGAAACGCAGAGCGCGTAGAGGTCGGCCGTGTAACAACCGCAGGTGACGGCATCGCCCGTGTTGAGGGCCTTCCCTCGGTCATGGCGAACGAGCTGCTTCGCTTCGAAGACGGCACCCTGGGCCTGGCCCAGAACCTTGACGTCCGCGAGATCGGTGTGATCGTCCTCGGTGACTTCACCGGAATCGAAGAAGGCCAGGAAGTCCACCGCACCGGACAGGTTCTGTCCGTGCCGGTTGGCGACGCCTTCCTCGGCCGTGTGGTTGACCCGCTGGGCCAGCCCATCGATGACCTCGGCGAGATCAAGGCCGAGACCACCCGTGCGCTGGAACTCCAGGCACCCGGCGTGACGCAGCGTAAGTCGGTTCACGAGCCGATGCAGACCGGACTCAAGGCTATCGACGCCATGATCCCGATCGGCCGCGGCCAGCGTCAGCTGATCATCGGTGACCGCCAGACCGGCAAGTCCGCCATTGCCATCGACACGATCATCAACCAGAAGGCCAACTGGGCTTCCGGCGACGTGAAGAAGCAGGTGCGCTGCATCTACGTGGCGATCGGCCAGAAGGCATCCACGATCGCAGCCGTCCGCCAGACCCTCGAGGACAACGGCGCGCTGGAATACACCACGATCGTGGCTTCCCCCGCGTCCGACCCCGCAGGCTTCAAGTACCTGGCTCCGTACGCCGGCTCGGCTATCGGCCAGCACTGGATGTACGGCGGCAAGCACGTCCTCATCGTGTTCGATGACCTGTCCAAGCAGGCCGAGGCCTACCGTGCAGTGTCACTGCTGCTCCGCCGCCCGCCGGGACGCGAAGCCTACCCGGGCGACGTCTTCTACTTGCACTCCCGTCTGCTGGAGCGTTGTGCCAAGCTCTCCGACGAGCTCGGTGCAGGCTCGATGACCGGTCTGCCGCTGATCGAGACCAAGGCGAACGACGTGTCCGCCTACATCCCGACCAACGTGATCTCCATCACCGATGGCCAGATCTTCCTGCAGTCGGACCTCTTCAACGCTAACCAGCGCCCCGCTGTGGACGTGGGCGTGTCCGTCTCCCGTGTTGGTGGCGCCGCCCAGGTCAAGTCCATGAAGAAGGTCTCCGGTACCTTGAAGCTGGAACTGGCACAGTACCGCGACATGCAGGCCTTCGCCATGTTTGCCTCGGACCTCGACGCCGCATCGCGCCAGCAGCTGACCCGTGGTGCACGCCTGATGGAACTGCTCAAGCAGGGCCAGTACTCGCCGTTCCCGGTCGAGAACCAGGTTGTCTCCATCTGGGCCGGCACCAACGGCCACCTCGACGAGGTTCCGGTTGAGGACATCAACCGCTTCGAGACCGAGTTCCTGGAGCACCTCAAGCACAAGTCCTCCATCCTGACGACGCTGGCCCAGACCAACGTCATGGACGATGACACCGCTGAAGCACTGAAGACCGCAATCGTGGACTTCAAGAAGGGCTTCTTCGGCGAGGGAGACAACCTCCTGGTCGGTGCGGGGCACGAGGAGCACGCCCCCATCGGCGAGGATCAGGTCGACCAGGAAAAAATCGTCAAGCAGAAGCGCTAGTTTCGCTGGCAGGGACTGCCGGGACCCGCACGGGTTCCGGCAGTCCCGGCCATCGGGATCTTAGGAAAGGATAAGTATGGGAGCCCAGATCCGGGTCTACCGCCAGAAGATCAGCTCGACGACGTCGATGCGCAAGATCTTCAAGGCGATGGAACTGATCGCTACCTCGCGCATCGGCAAGGCCCGCGCACGCGTAGCAGCTTCACTGCCTTACGCGAACGCGATCACGCGTGCCGTTTCTGCTGTCGCAAGCCAGAGCGAAATTGACCACCCCCTGGTCACCGAGCCGGCGCAGATCCGCCGGGCCGCCGTCCTGGTCATCACGTCGGACCGTGGCCTCGCAGGGTCCTACTCGGCGAGTGTCCTCAAGCAGGCCGAAGGCCTCAATGAGCTGCTCCACGCGGAAGGCAAGGAAGTCAAGACGTTCCTGGTTGGCCGCAAGGCGCAGGCGTACTTCGACTTCCGGAACCGTGAATACGATCGCGTATGGACCGGCAACACGGATGCACCGGAGTTTGCGACCGCGCGGGAAGTCAGCGAAGCATTGCTGGCTGAATTCGCTACCGCCTACGAAGAGGGCGGCGTCGACGAAATCCACGTCGTCTACACCCGTTTCAAGTCGATGGTGACCCAGGAGCCGACGGTCGTTCGTCTGCTGCCGCTCGAGGTTGTCGAAGAGAAAGCCGCGTCCGAATCGGACCTGCTTCCCCTCTACGAATTCGAGCCGGAAACGGAGCAGGTTCTCGATGCCCTGCTGCCGCGCTACATCGAATCACGTATCTTCGCCGCCATGTTGCAGGCAGCAGCTTCCGAGCTCGCAGCCCGCCAGCGCGCGATGAAGTCCGCCGGCGACAACGCGACGGATCTCATCAAGAAGTACACGCGTCTGCGCAACACTGCCCGCCAGGCTGAAATTACGCAGGAGCTTTCCGAAATCGTTGCCGGTGCCGACGCGTTGTCCGCGTCCTAGCCAGCACGAGCCCGGATCCAGCTGTACCTGCACCAAAGAATAAACTTAACCCCACGCCATCTACTGAGTGAAGTGAGAGAGATGACTGCCACTGCTACCGAACACGTAGCCGCAACGTCCGGTGCTACCGGCCGTATTGCACGTGTTATTGGCCCGGTTGTCGACGTCGAATTCCCGGCTGACGCAATCCCCTCGATTTACAACGCACTCACCACCGAGATCACTCTCAACGGTGAGACCCGAACCATCACGTTCGAGGTTGCCCTGCACCTGGGTGACAACCTCATCCGCGCCATCTCCCTCCAGGCCACCGACGGACTTGTCCGCGGTACCAACGTTGTGGACACCGGCGGCCCCATCACTGTCCCCGTCGGCGACGGCGTCAAGGGTCACATCTTCAACGTCCTGGGCAAGCCCCTGGATGTCGACGAGTCCGAGATCCAGGCTTCCGATTACTGGCCGATCCACCGCAAGGCTCCTGCCTTCGCGACCCTGGAAGGCTCCACCGAGATGCTGGAGACCGGCATCAAGGTGATCGACCTCCTCACCCCGTACATCAAGGGTGGCAAGATCGGCCTGTTCGGTGGTGCCGGCGTCGGCAAGACCGTGCTGATCCAGGAAATGATCACCCGTGTTGCCCGCAACTTCGGTGGCACCTCGGTGTTCGCTGGTGTCGGCGAGCGTACGCGTGAAGGCAACGACCTCTGGGTCGAAATGGAAGAGGCCGGCGTCCTCAAGGACACCGCCCTTGTGTTCGGCCAGATGGATGAGCCGCCGGGAACGCGTCTGCGTGTGGCACTGTCCGCCCTGACCATGGCGGAGTACTTCCGCGATGTGCAGAACCAGGACGTGCTGCTCTTCATCGACAACATCTTCCGCTTCACCCAGGCAGGCTCCGAGGTTTCCACCCTCCTCGGCCGCATGCCGTCGGCCGTGGGCTACCAGCCCAACCTGGCTGACGAGATGGGTCTCCTCCAGGAGCGCATCACGTCCACCAAGGGCCACTCCATCACCTCGATGCAGGCCATCTACGTTCCCGCAGATGACTACACCGACCCGGCTCCGGCCACGACCTTCGCACACCTCGACGCGACCACGGAACTTTCCCGTGAAATCGCTTCCCGTGGTCTGTACCCGGCCGTTGACCCGCTGACGTCGACCTCCCGCATCCTGGATCCGCAGTACATCGGACAGGCCCACTACAACACGGCCGTCCGCGTCAAGCAGATCCTGCAGAAGAACAAGGAACTTCAGGACATCATCGCCATCCTCGGCGTTGATGAGCTCTCTGAAGAAGACAAGATCGTCGTGTCGCGTGCACGCCGCATCCAGCAGTTCCTCTCGCAGAACACCTACACCGCCAAGCAGTTCACCGGCGTCGAGGGCTCCACCGTGACCATCAAGGACACTGTTGAAGGCTTCACCGCGATCTGCGACGGCGACCTTGACCACGTTGCAGAGCAGGCGTTCTTCAACGTCGGCGGCCTGGACGACGTCGAGCGCCAGTGGGCCAAGATCCAGGAACAGACCAAGTAATATGGCTGAGCTTGAGGTTGAGATTGTCGCAGCGGATCACTTCGTGTGGTCCGGAGCGGCCAAGATGGTCAAGGCCCGCACCAGCGATGGTGAAATCGGAATCCTGCCCGGCCACTCGCCCCTGCTGGCGATTCTGGCCGAAGGTGAGCTGGCAATCGAGCCGGTATCCGGTGACCGCATCTCTGTAGCCGTCGACGGGGGATTCTTCTCCGTTGACAACAACAGAGTGGTCATTGTTGCTGACAACGCCCAAATGGGCGAAGCGGCTACTGCGGGGATCCGCTAGCACGACCTTGATGAACGATATTGGTTTGCCGTTCATCGTCCTGGCAACTGCGTTTGCGTTGCTGGTATTTGCACTGTGCCTCATGGGGGTGCGCCGCTTCAATCTGCGGCGCGCCCTCGGCACGGTGGACGCCTCCATCTGCACGGCTGGAAAAAGCTGGCAGATGGGGGTTTGTCGTTATCAGGACAACGACCTCGAGTGGTTCCGCCTGGTCTCACTCAGCGTCCGTCCCAAACACTCCTTCCGGCGCAGCTCGCTGGAGCTGCTTGGCCGGCGCAAGCCTACCGAATCGGAGCTCCTCAAGGTCCAGCCCGACGCTGTGATCGTGGAGCTCCGCTACGAGGGGCAGCCGGTCCTTCTCGCGATGCGCTTCGATGCCTACACGGGGTTGTCGTCCTGGCTTGAGGCCGGACCGGTCATCGGCGTCGGCACCTGGCGCTAGCCCCGGTGAACTACCTTGACAGCCTCCGCCTGATCGACGGCCCGGTGGTGTGGCTCGCGTGGGCCGCCGGTGCAGCCGGCCTGGCCTACCTCCTCTGGCACACCGGACTTCGGCACTCGGGTTTTCGGAACACGGCTTTTCGGGAAACCGGACCGCGCCGCCTCGCCAGTGCGGCCGTCGTCGCGGCCGCCGTAACCCTGCTCGCCGCCGCTCTCGTCGCGGCCGGGCACTGGTTCCTGATCTACGTGTTCACGGTCTTCCCCGCCGAACTGCCTGGCGAGAACCTCGCGTGGTCCGTTGCCGCCGTCGCCGCCGTGCTCCTGTGGCTCCTGCGCCTGTTCGGTCTCTGGGGCCGCGGCCGCAGCCACCCCAGACGTTGGCGCTCAAGCGCCGCAACCACGGCCGCGCTCTTGGCCGTCCTCGCGCTTTCCGCCGTCCAGATCAATATCTACTTCGGCCTGAACCACACCGTCGGCGATCTCACCGGAACGGCAGTGGCCCGGATCCAGCCGCTCGGGGCTGGCCTGACGCGCACGGTCGGCGGCCCTGCCGCCACCGGGCTCGCCCAATGGCGGGCACCCGCCAAGCTTCCCGACGGCGTCATCCGCAAGGCGGTCATCCCCGGCACAGTCTCCGGATTCCAGAGCCGGGACGCCTACGTCTACCTCCCGCCCGCCTACCAGAGTTCCCCGCGGCCGGCGCTGCCGGTACTTGTCCTCTTTTCCGGCCAGCCGGGCAGCCCCGCCGACTGGCTGACCGGCGGCGCGCTCCGGAGCCGGCTGGACGGGTTCGCAGCCCAGCACGCCGGGGTGGCGCCTGTGGTGGTGGTGGTCGATCCCAACGGCTCGCCGTCCGGAAACACGTTGTGCCTGGACAGCCGGATCGCCCAGGTGGACACCTTCCTGGCGCGCGACGTGCCGGACTGGATCAACCGCACGCTCGACGTCGACCCTGACCCGGGGCAGTGGGCCGCGGGCGGCTTCTCGTTCGGCGGCACGTGTGCCGTGCAGATGGTGACGAGGCATCCCGACATCTACAGCGCAGCGCTGGCCTTCTCCAGCGAGGATGAGCCGGCCCTCGCAAAGGAGCGCGCCAAGACCATCGAAGCCTCCTTCGGCGCCGACGGCGCCGACGTCGCCGCCTTCGACCGGCTGACCCCGCTCCGCGTCATGGCGGAAAACCGGTTCGGCGGCCAAAGCATGTACTTCGCCGCCGGGGACCATGACCCGGAATTCATCAGCCACATGGAGGTGCTCTCCGAGGCGGCACACCGCGCCGGGTTCACGGTAGAAACACGCCGGATTGCCAACGCGGGGCACTCATGGGATACGGCATCCAACGGCCTGCCCGGCGGCCTGGACTTCCTGGCCCGGCGCTGGGGGATCGTCCCATGAGCCGGGCCAACACCGACGCCGCACGGACCGCGGCCGGGCCCGGGCCGGGGGGCCCGCCGCGGCTGAACGTCTGGCGGCAGGGCATGCGGCGTACACTGGCGCACTTCCGTGCCGTACCCTTCACTCTGGCGGTCCTCGCGACCTTCCTGATCGTCGGGGCCGTCACGGGCAGCTTCCTGTCCGGACCGCCCAAGGCCCTGCTGCCCATTGCCTCCGTCAGTGCGCCGGGGCTGCGGGCGGGACACTGGTGGTCCCTGTTCACCTCACAGTTCTTCGCCACCAACCTGCTGGCCTACCTCGCCGCATCGCTGATGATCCTCGTGCTCCTGGGCCTCGCTGAACGGCATCTGGGGACGCTGCGGACGGCCGTGTTCTTCTTTGCGGGCCAGTTCGCCGCTGTGACCGTGTTCCTGCTGATCACCCAGCTGGCCCGGTATATCGGAGACGGCTGGCTCGGCCTCATGGTCAACGCCCGGCTGATCGGCCCCTATGCAGCCGTCCTGGCCGTGGCCCTGGCCGCCAGCGGACTACTTCCCACGCTCTGGCAGCGACGGCTGCGGACCGCCGTCGTCGCCGCGTCCCTGCTGCTGGTGCTCTACGTCGGGCATCCGGAGACCGTAGTGGGACTCGCCGGTGCCCTCGCCGGCCTGGCCGCCGGCTGGTGGATCCAGGACGACCGGGGGACGCTGCACCGCCACCGTTCAACGGGACGCGAAACGCGGAACCTGCTGGCGCTCACTGTCGCGATTTTCGCGGTCGGACCGATCCTCACAGCCGCTGTCAGCAGCCCCACCGGGCCCCTGGCCTTGTTGCGCGACATCGTACTGAACCCGCTGCCCACGCTGAGCCAGCTGGAGGAAAACTGCGGCGGAACGGTTGACGTCAGCTGCCTGGAGGCCGGCCGGGCCGGATTCGCCGGTCCACTGGGCCTGGCGCTGGCCGTCGTCCCGGTGGTCCTGCTGCTGATCTGCGCGGACGGCATGCGCCAGGGCCGCCGCCTGGCCCTGCGGATCGCCATCATCGTCCAGCTCGCCGTGACAGCCCTGGCCGCCGTCTACCTCGCCCTGTTCGCCCGCATTCCGCACTACCCCAACCGGCCGCACACGGCCGTGATGGGCTCCGGCTTTGTCCACGTCCTTCCGCTGGTGGCCGTTCCGCTGCTGCTCGTTGTGCTGCTCTGGCTCAACCGCCGGCAATTCCGGGTGGAGACGGCACCGCGGGCCCGGCTGATCCTGGGCGTTGTGGTCGGCGGCACGTGGCTGGGGCTCGCCGGCGCCTATGCGGTGGCTTGGCTGGCGGCCGGGGGGATGGACCGCGACGGGGGAGTGCTGGGCCTCGCGGCGGAACTCGCCCGGCAGTACCTGCCGCTGCCCATTCCCGGCGCCTACAGCCGGCTCTTCCAGAACCGGTACGCCATCGAGTCCTTTCTGTTCGCCTATGCCGGCATCATCTTTTGGGGAGTGGCCCTGGCGGCGGTCTGGCTGGTCCTGCGGCGCCGGCAGCACGGTACCGGCCTGAACAGCACCGACGTCGGCTCCGGTGACCGGGACACGGCCCGTGACCTCATCCGCCAAGGCGGAGACTCGCTGTCCTGGATGGCGCTCTGGGAACCGAACAAATTCTGGTTCACGCCGGACCGGCGCGGCGGGCTGGCCTATCAGCAGCACGGCAACGTGGCCCTGACGCTGGCGGGGCCCTTCGGACCTGCCGCCCTCCACGAGGAAACCGCAGCGGGTTTCATGCGCTACTGCGCCGAGCATGCCCTGATCCCGTGTTTCTACTCCTGCACCGCCGGCCTCTGGCCGATGCTCCAGGGCCGCGGGTTCCGCCGGGTGGCAGTGGCTCAGGAAACCAGGCTCGCGGTGCGCGAACTCGAGTTCAAGGGCAAGGAATGGCAGAACGTCCGCACGGCCCTGAACCGTGCCGCGAAAACCGGCGTCCGCGCGGTGTGGGGGCGCTACAGCGAATTCCCGGCCCCGCTGCGCGCACAGCTGAGCGAGGTCTCCGAGGAATGGGCGGCGCAAAAGCACGTGCCGGAGATGGGGTTCACGCTCGGCACCATCGACGAGCTCGACGACGACGAGGTGCTGTGCTGCCTGGCGGTGGACGCCGACGGACGCGTGCAGGGTGTCACGAGCTGGCTGCCGGTGTACGAGGACGGACAGCTGGTGAGCTGGACGCTGGACTTCATGCGCCGGCGCGGAGACGCCTTCCCCGGCGTCATGGAGTTCCTCATTGCCTCCGCGGTGCTGGAGCTCAAGCGCACGGTCGCAGTGATCTCCCTTTCCGGCTCGCCGCTGGCAAAGGACCGCGCCGGAGTCGACGCAGCCGGTCTCAGTGACACCGGGGACGCTCACGCCAGGGCCGCTGCCCGCGAGACTTCCGGGGACGCTGCCGGCGAAAATTCCGCAGACGCAGCTGGAGACCGCGATGCCGGCGAAACCTCCGCAGACGCAGCTGGAGATCCTGCGGCAAAGGCTGCCGGGGACCGCGATGCCGGGCCGGAGGGTCTGGCTGGGATCCTGGACGTGGTGGGCAGGGCCCTGGAACCTGTCTACGGGTTCCGCTCGCTGGCAACGTTCAAATCGCGCTTTAAGCCCGACTACCGCACGCTTTACCTTTACTATCAGGATCCGTTGCAATTGCCCGCGATGGGCCGGGCCCTGAGCCGCGCGTATCTTCCCGGGTTGTCCGTCCGGCAGAGCGCACGCCTGTTGCGCACCCTGGTGCGTTAGCCGGCAGGTCCGCCGGGGTATTGTGTGGCGGGGTTATTGACGCGCATCCCTGGCGCGGCTCCGGGCTCTGCCGCAAACGCATTCGGGCTGGGCAATTCGGAGGAACAATGCTCTTGACCAATGAGGCGTGCCCAAAAGGGGAGGACCGAATCACTGCGCCCAACAATGCACAAAAAATGATCCCCGGCACAATTGCCGGGGATCATTCCTGGTGCCGGAAATGCCCTAAAGCACTTCCAAACGGGAGACTAGACCAGCGTTACGCCGGTAGCCTGGGGACCCTTGGCGCCCTGGCCGATCTCGAACTGAACACGCTGGTTCTCGTCGAGGGTCTTGAAGCCACCGGTCTGGATCTCGGAGTAGTGAACGAAGACATCGCCATCGGAGTCATCCGGGGTGATGAAGCCGAAGCCCTTTTCTGCGTTGAACCACTTGACGGTTCCCTGTGCCATTTGTTTCTCCTCGTTGTGGATCTTGAATAAGTTCGGCACACTTCGCACCAAACTTGGTCACTCTGCGAGAAGAACCTTTGGCATCGGTTCCGGATTCCCGGACCGCGGCTGCAGGAGCTCCACGCTCGCAACATGTCTTGCGAGCATGAATAACACCTACACAAAGACTTGTATAAGAATTTCATGACACTTGCGTCAGGTCAACGGGCGAACGGAAGAAATGCATAAATTTTGTGCAAAGAACCGCCCAACGCGAATCGCCAACGCCGAAAGGCTGCCGCAGCAGGCTTTAGAAGAGCCTGGATTCGCTGTCGTCAACGCCGCGCATGGCGTCATAGTCCAGGGTTACGCAGTCAATTCCGCGGTCCTTAGCGAGAACCTTGGCCTGTGGCTTGATCTGCTGGGCCGCGAAGATTCCCCGGACCGGAGCCAGCAGCGGGTCCCGATTCAGCAGTTCCAAGTACCGGGTGAGTTGCTCGACGCCGTCGATGTCGCCGCGCCGCTTGAGCTCAATGGCCACAGTGGCGCCGTCAGCGTCCCGGGCCAGGATATCCACGGGGCCGATCGCGGTGAAATACTCGCGGCGGATCAGCGAGAAGCCGTTGCCGAGCAGTTCGATCTGTGCGGCCAAGAGCCGCTGGAGGTCCGCCTCGACGCCGTCCTTGATCAGGCCGGGGTCCTGGCCCAGTTCGTGGGACGTGTCGTGCAGCTGCTCATGAATATTGATAATGAGCCGGTCATCGGTCTTGGCCGACTGGACGGTCCACTGCTCGACGACGCCGACCTCGACGTCGATCTCATCCGGGGTGGAGACGCGCAAGGACGCCGGAGGGCTCATCCAGTTCAGCGGTTTGTAGGATCCGCCGTCTGAATGGACCAGGACCGAGCCATCGGCCTTGACCAGAAGGAGCCTGGTGGCCAGCGGGAGGTGGGCTTTGAGGCGGCCGACGTAATCAACGGAGCAGCGGGCTATGACTAAACGCACCCGGTCCACTCTACCGCCTGCGCCCGGGTGCCAGGGTGGCCGCGGGCTGGGGTCCGCGCCGGGCCGGGGGGCTGTCCGGCGGGGCTTGGCCTGCGGCGCCGGCGGTGCCGCAATGCGTGGCAGCGGGGCTGGGGCAGAATGGAGGCATGCCCCGTTCCAACCGCCCCCGCCGCGCAAGTTCTGCCAAGACAGGCTCTGGCAAGAGCGCAGCGCCCGGAAAGAGCAAAGCCACCGGAGCCAAGCACGGCCCGGCTCCGGAGCTCGATCTGGAGCGCGCCCGCTCAGGTTTCGCCCGCCGGGAAAGCGCGCCGGACGGCGAGTGGATGGTCCGACCGATCACCGCGAGCCGTGCCGAGAAGACCTACATCTGCCCGGGCTGCTCCACCGCCGTGCTGCCGGGGATCGCCCACCTGGTGGTCTGGTCCGAGGACCACCTCTTTGGTGCCGCGGCGGGCCTCGCCGAGCGGCGCCACTGGCATACCAACTGCTGGACCTCGCGGAGCTACCGCTATCGCTAAGCTGGTCAGCATGACCTTTGATCCCGCGTCGTACGTCTTCACCCAGCCGTCTGCGCCAACCGCCATCCGTGCGTCCACCGTCCTTCCGGCCCACCGCGAGAACGTCGAACTCCGCACCTCGGACGGACACCGGCTGGTGGGCGAGCTCGCCGTCCCGGAATCCGGCGAGATCAAGGCAACACTCATCACCCTGCACCCGCTGCCGACGCACGGTGGCTTCATGGACTCGCATGTTTACCGCAAGGCCTCCTACCGGCTGCCGGCCCTTGCCGGAATCGCCGTGCTGCGCTTCAACACGCGCGGTACGTCATCGCCGCGGGGGACCAGCGGGGGAGCCTTCGAGGAAGGCATCGGCGAGCGTATGGACGTCGAGGCCGCGGTGCAGTTCGCCGTGGACCGGGGCCTGCCGAACCGGTGGCTGGTGGGCTGGTCCTTCGGCACCGAGCTGGCCCTCATGTACGGCGCGGCCGAGCCCGTCGCGTCCGAGATCGAAGGGGCTATCCTGCTCTCGCCTCCGCTGCACCGGGCCACGGACGTGCACCTGAAGGAATGGGCGCAGGCGGGCAAGCCGTTGAAGGTGCTGGTCCCCGAACATGACGACTACCTGCAGCCGGTGGCTGCGGCCGCGAGGTTCGCGCTTGTGCCGCAGGCCCAGGTGTTGGGGGTCGACGGCGCCAAGCACCTGTGGGTGGGGGAGAAGTACGCCGGACGCGTGCTCAACGAAATTGTGGATGAGGTCATCCCCGGCAATGCCGGACCAGGGAATGCCGGATCAGGGAATGCCGGAACTGTGCTGCCGCAGGAATGGGCCGGGCCGGTCGCCACGGCGCACTGACTGCTAGCGGCTGTCCTGGCGCGCGATGAAGATTTCCTTGACCAGCAGCAGGATCGCTGCCGCCGTGGGGATGGCGATCAGGGCGCCGAGCACGCCGAGCAGGCTGCCGCCGGCGATCACCGAGATGACGGCGACGGCCCCGGGCACCGCCACGGCCTTCTGCATGATCCGCGGTGAGATGAAGTAGGCCTCGAACTGGAGATAGGCGAAATAGCAGATGGCAAAGACAACCGCCGTCTGCCAGCCGGCAGTCAGTGCAACGATCGTCACCAGGAACCCGGCAATCATGCCGCCCACCAGGGGGATGAACGCCAGCAGCGCCACCACGAACGCCAGCAGCGTGGCGAACGGCACTCCGATGATAGACATTACGATGAAGGCGAAGGTGGCGTTCAGCACTGCGACGGCGGCTTGGCCGATGACGTAGTTGCCCACCGAACCGGTGATTTCCTCGGACAGGGCTTCAACCCGGGCCCGGCGCGAGCGGGGCGCCAGCCGGTAGCCCCACTTCTTCATGGCGGGAAGGGCTGCCAGGAAGTACAGGCTCAGGACCAGCACGATCAGCGCGCCAAAGAGCCCGTTTGCCAGGGTGGTGCCGAAGCCGACAACACCGCCGAAGATGCCGCCCATGGCCTCCGGGTTGTTGACGAACTTCTCCAGCTCCTGGCTGATGCGGTCCCGGATGCCGAATTGGCTGTCTACGCTCCGGAAGAACTCCGAGTCGATGAACTCCTGGACCCATTTGGGCGCCTGCTGCACGATTTGCGTCACCTGCTGCACGATCGTGGGGATCAGGGTGGCGAAAAATGCGGCGACGGCAACCGCCAGGGTGGAGACGGACAAGAGGATGCCGGCGGCGCGGGGGACATTCCGGTGTTCGAGCCAGCGCACCACGGGGTCCAGCCCCAAGGTGATGAAGAGTGCCGTGAGGATCCACAAGAGCAGCTGCGTCGTGTTCGAACCGATCCAGTAGACCAGGAGGGCGATGCCGACGCCGACCGTGCCCATGAAGCCCATGTAAAGGGGGTGCTGGGCGGACATCCGTGGACCGGGGCTGCCGAAGGGCGTCTCGGAGCCGGGCTCGGCCTCATGCTCCGGCGGCATCTCGAAGCGGATTCGCGGCTGCGCTCCGGGCAGGGGCTGACGCAGGCGGCGGGCCGCGGACACAAGGACATTCGCGACGGCGATCCGGGGACGGGAGGTTGCGGGCCGGGGGGCGGCGGCGGTTTCTTCGGGGCCGCGTTCCTGGCTGCCGGATTCCTGGGCTTCTTCTTGTCCGGCGGCGGACGAATCCGTATGTTCAGTCACTGCGTTGAATGCCCTTATTTCCGTGCGGCGCCCCTGGTGTGGCGCGGGTGTGATGATCACCGCAAACACTATCAGCAGGCTTGTCAGCTCAAGGGCGGGGACCCGGCCAGAGAGCCGCGGGCGGGGGTGCGCCGGGCCGCCGATCTGACTCGCGGGTAACAAAATGGTTACTATTGAAGCTAACTGTCCGCTGATGATTGGTAGTATTTTGCGTTTCAAGACTGCAGTCGCCCTGGTGCTGCTCGGCCTCCTGACCCTGCTGGCCGGAATTGGCCAGAAGACGTTCTGGGCTCCCCCGGAGACGATTACGGCCACGGCGCCGACCGGTACTGCCGCGCCGCTGACCGTCTTCGACGAGAAGCTGAGGACGCTGCACCCTGGGACCGTGAACATCCAAGTCAAGGGCGAAGGTGCCTTCCTGCTGGCCGCCGGGCGGCCGGACGACGTCGACGCGTGGGTGGGCAAGACGGCACACAACACTGTCACCGGCGTCTCGGAGGACGGCAAGGCGTTGCAGCTGACGCATACCGATGGCGATGCCACCGCGCCCTCGCCCGCCGGATCCGACCTTTGGGTCAGCACCGAGAACGCCAGCGGTGAAATGAACTACTCGTGGAACGCGCCGGCCGACGGCGACTGGTCCCTCCTCCTGGCGACGGACGGCACCAAGCCCGCCCCCAGCTCCATCACGATCACGTTCCCGAACGACACGTCCACGCCCTGGGCCATTCCGTTCATGGTGCTCGGCGCCCTGCTGATCATCGCGGGCGGGGCGCTGCTGGTCCTGAAGCCGAAGTCAGGCAACCGGTCCGGCAATGGGACAGACGACGGCGGCAACGGCGACGGCGGCAGCGGCGACGACGGGGGCGGCAGCGCATTCGCCCGCCGCGCGCAGGCCAAGGCCGCGGCACGACGCGCGGGACAGGGTTCGACGGCAAGCACGCAGCAGCCTGCCGTACCCGGCACTGCAGCACCCGAAACAGCACCCCAGCCGGCCACACCGGAGAAAACAGCGCCTGAGAAGACAGCGCTCGAGCAGAAGACAGTGCAGAAGAAGGGCATCGGCACGGCGCGCCGTTCCGGCATCGTGGTGGCCCTGCTGACGGCCACCGCCGTCGCCGGAACATCAGTGGCCGCCCAGGCCAGCCAGACACCCGCGCCGTCGCCCAGTGCTCCGGTGTCCAGTGCCCCGGCGACCCCTGCGCCGGCCTCCAGCAACGCGACCCCGGGCACTTCCACTGCGGACCAGGACCAGGCCGGCGATGCGCCGGTGCTGCTGGACGCCCAGTTCCGCCGCGTCCTGGAACAGGTTGCGGGTGCCGTCGATGCCGGAGACGCCGCCAAGGACGCCGCCAAGCTGGCGCCGCGCGTGGCCAAGTCCGAGCTCGAGGTGCGCACGCAGAACTACAAGATCCGCTCGCAGGTCGGCTCTTACGAGGCCCGCATGCCTGTCCGTTCCACGAAGCTGCTGACCACTGTTGTCACCAACAAGCGCAGCTGGCCCCGCTCCGTCATGGCCGTCACCCAGGGCGACGGCAACGTCGTCCCGCAGCTGCTGACCCTGACCCAGGCCTCCCCGCGGGAAAACTACAAGCTGGTCAGCAGCACACCGCTGCAGCCTGGCGCCACCTTCCCGGCGATCGGGCGGGCCGGCACGGAGACCATGGCGTCCGCGGACAAGGGCGGACTGCTGTACAGCGGCGACGAAGCCCTCGCCGGACTGGGTGACCGCCTGACCACGGCCACCTCCGCCTTCAAGGACAAGCTCGTCGAGGGCCAGTCCTCCCCGTACATCGCGGACACACTCGCCTACCAGGCCGACGTCGTCAAGTCAGGCGTCAACGGCGCCTTCGCCTTCACGCACAAGGTGGCCCCCGAGAACACAGTCGTGTTCCGTACCGCCGACGGCGGGGCACTGGTGTTGGGCCGCCTGAACTTCTCCTTCGACGGCACCCCGAAGGCCGCCGGGGACAAGCTCACGATCGGCGACGACGCTGCGGCCCTGGCCGGCGGCAAGGAGACCAGCACCGGCATGGTGCTGAACTTCGCCGAGTCCGTGGCGGTCTATGTTCCGCCGGCCGGTTCCAAGGATCCGATGAAGCTCGTGGCCGCCACCCGCGGCCTGGTCGGGGCTGCCTTCAAGTAGCCTTCACCGGCGGGGACGGTGGCGCCGGGCGGGACTTCAATGGCTAGAGTGGAGCTATGACTACGCCAGCTTCCCGCCCGGTCCCGCCAGTTGCCGCCAGCCCGCTGAACCTGCGCGGCGCCGTCGATCTCTCCGCCTTGAAACAGCGGCCGGCGCCTACCGCACCGGCACCGGCAGCGCCGGGTCCGGCGGCCACCGGTCCGACCGGTTCTGCCGCAGCCCCCGCACCGGCAGCCGGTGCCGCCGGCCACTCCGGCCGGCCGCTGCGCGTGGACGTGACCGAAGGCAACTTCCAGGAGCTCGTGGAGCTCTCGGCCCAGGTGCCCGTGGTGATCGCCCTCTGGGCCTCCTACTCGCCCGGCTCCGGCCAGTTGGTGGAGGTCCTCGAAGGCATCGTCGAGAGCTATGGCGGTCGGCTGGTCCTCGGGGCCGCCGACATCGACGTCTTCCCGGAACTTGCCCAGGCCTTCCAGGTCCAGGCCGTGCCGACCGCCGTCGCCGTCGTCAAGGGCCAGCCCGTTCCGCTCTTCCAGGGCAGCGCGGACGAACAGCAGGTACGCAGCCTGTTCGACGAACTCCTCAAGGTCGCGGCCGCCAACGGCGTGACCGGACAGATTGGCGCCGGCGGACCCGGCAGCGGGGAACCTGAGGCTCCGCCGCTGCCGCCGCTGCATCAGGCAGCGTTCGACGCGATCGAGGCCGGCGACTACGAGGCCGCCGCTGCCGCCTACCGGCAGGCCCTGAACGAGATGCCCGCCGACGCAGAGGCGAAGGCCGGTCTGGCCCAGGTGGAACTCATGGCGCGCCTGCAGGCCTTCTCGGGGCCGGAGGCAGATGACCTTCGCCGGCTCGCAGCCGACCAGCCGGACAACCTGGAGGCCCAGCTTGGCGTTGCGGACCTGGACGTCGCCGGCGGCCACATCGAGGACGGCCTCGGCAGGGTCGTGACGTTCATTGGCCGGAATTTCGGCCCCGAACGTGAGACCGCCCGGGTCCGGCTGCTGGAACTTTTCGACGTCGTCGGCGCCGGTGACCCGCGGGTCGCCAAGGCCCGCCAGGGACTGGCCCGGGTGCTGTTCTAATGGGATCGGCACTCTTCGCGCCGCTGGACTTGAGGTCCCTGCGGCTGCAGCACCGCGGCTGGGTATCGCCGATGTGCCAGTACAGCTGCGAGCCCGGGACGGGCGAGGGCGTGCCCACCGACTGGCACCTCATGCACCTGGGCTCCTTTGCCACCGGGGGCGCTGCCCTCATCCTCACCGAGGCCAACTCAGTGAACTCCGCGGGCAGAATCAGCCCCCGGGACGCCGGCCTCTACAACGACCACCAGGCCGCGGCCTGGGAACGCATCACCTCCTTCGTTCACCGGCACGGCACCGCGGAGACCAAGATCGGCACCCAGCTGGCGCACGCCGGCCGGAAGGCGTCCTCCTACTGGCCGTTCTCGGGCAAGAAGGGCAGCGTGCCGGCGTCCGACGGCGGCTGGGACACCCTCGGCCCGGGCACCGGCGCGTTCGACGGCTACGCGCCGCCGTCGGCCATGACTGAAGAGCAGATCGACGGCGTGATCGCCGACTTCGCGGCGGCCGCCGTGCGGGCCGTCGACGTCGGGTTCGACACGATCGAAATCCATGGCGCCCACGGCTACCTCCTGCACCAGTTCCAGAGCCCGCTGGTCAACGACCGCACGGATCGCTGGGGCGGGGACGAGGCAGGCCGGAACAGGCTGACGCTTGCTGTGGTGGACGCAGTCCGCGCCGTCATCCCGGACTCCATGCCCCTGTTGCTGCGGATCTCGGCCTCGGACTGGGCGCCGGGCGGAATCGAGGCCGAGGCTTCGGTCCGGATGGCCAGTGCCGCCGCGGAGCGCGGCGTGGACCTGGTGGACGTTTCCAGCGGCGGGGCCGTTGCCCACCAGCAGATTCCAGTGGGCCCCGGCTACCAGACCGGGTTCTCCGCCCGGATCCGGCGCGAAGCCGGAGTCAGGACCGGCACTGTGGGACTCCTTACCTCGGCCGGGCAGGCCGAGCACGCGGTGGCCACCGGGCAGGCCGACGGCGTCTTCATAGCCCGGGCCGCCCTGCGGGACCCGCACTGGTGGCTGCGGGCCGCGTTCGAGCTCGGCCATGACATTGCGTGGCCGCCGCAGTACGAACGCGCCATACCCCGGCACATGTTCTAAAACGCCAGGTCGCGGGGCCGGTTCCCCCGGGTGAAAACCTACGCCTTGCGGACGATCCTTTTCGCGCCGGCGGAGCGTTAGTCTGGCGTCATGACATTCCAGCCCCCGGTCCCGCCCGGCCCGTCCTCGCCGGTTCCTGCCCTGTCCCTGCTTGGCCTCGCCAAGCGCTTCGGCGACAAGATCGCCGTCGACGGCATCAGCCTGGACGTTCCGGCCGGATCCTTTTACGGGGTGGTGGGCCCCAACGGCGCCGGCAAGACCACCACGCTGTCCATGGCGACGGGCCTGTTGCGCCCCGATTTCGGGACCGCGCTGGTCCACGGCGTCGACGTCTGGCAGCATCCGCTGGAGGCCAAGAAGCTGATGGGAATACTGCCCGACGGCGTCCGGCTGTTCGACCGCCTGAGCGGTGAGCAGCTGGTGACCTACGCCGGCCTGCTGCGTGGGATGGACCGGGCGATGGTGGCGTCACGGGTGGCGGAACTGCTCGCGGCGCTGGACCTGGGCAACGACGCCGGCACGCTGGTGGTGGACTACTCCGCCGGCATGACGAAGAAGATCGCGCTGGCCTCGGCGCTGATCCACGCCCCACGTCTCCTGGTCCTCGACGAGCCGTTCGAATCGGTGGATCCCATCTCCGCAGCGAACATCCGCGACATCCTGGACCGCTATGTTGCCTCGGGTGGAACGGTTATCGTCTCCAGCCACGTCATGGACCTGGTCCAGCGCATGTGCGACCACGTCGCCGTCGTCGCCGGCGGCCGGGTCCTCGCCGCCGGCACTGTGGAGGAAGTCCGCGCCGGGGTCAGCCTCGAGGACCGCTTCGTGCAGCTTGTGGGCGGCCGGAACCACACGGAAGGGCTGGAATGGTTGCGCACCTTCTGAGGCTCAAGCTGACCCTGCTGCGCAACAGTGTCCGGCGCAGCCCCTGGCAGCTGGTGGGCCTCGGGATCGGCGCCCTGTATGCATTGGGAATCGTGGGTGTTTTGGTGGCCGGGCTGATCGTCCTGCGCGGCCAGGAGATCGAACTCGCCCAGACCGTGGTGGTCCTGGGCGGCGCAACGGCGCTCCTGGGCTGGGCCATCATCCCCGTCGCGGTCTCCGCCACGGACATGACCCTGGACCCTGCCCGCTTCGCCACTTTCGCCGTGCCTATGCCGCAGCTGCTGACAGGGCTGGCGCTGGGCGGCCTGATCGGCATTCCGGGCAGCGCAACCTCGCTGGTTGCACTCGCCACGGTAGGCACCTGGTCCCGCAGCCTGCCGGCCGCGGCTGGCGCTTTGGTGGGTGCCGTGCTGGGCGTTCTGAGCTGTGTCGTGCTCTCCAAGGTGGTGACCACGGCCACGGCCGGACTGGCCAGCTCCCGGCGCTTCAAGGACATCAGCTCCGTCGCCTTCCTCATCCCGCTCGTGCTCACGGGCCCCATCGTGGCGGGCATCGCGAGGGGGATCGCGGGTTCGGGCGATTTCCTGACCGTTCTGGCCCGGACGCTGTCCTGGACTCCGGCCGGGGCGGCCTTCGCGCTTGGCGGCGAGCTCGCCGCCGGAAACTACGCGGCTGCTGGTGTGAAATTCCTCATCGCCGTGGCCACACTGGCGGGCCTGGCCGTGGCATGGAAGGTCCTGCTGCAGCGTGCCCTGGTGACCCCGCCCTACGCCGGGACATCCAAGCGGCGCACCGGCGGCGCGGGGCTGTTCAGGCTCCTCCCGGCGACGCCGTCCGCCGCCGTCGCCGCGAGGTCCCTGTACTACTGGCTGCGTGATCCCCGCTACGCCGGCGCTCTGGTGGTGGTTCCGCTCCTGCCCGTGCTGATGCTCTTCCAGGGCAGCCAGAGCGGGTTCCATGGTCCGTTCCAGTTTGTGGGGCCGCTGACGGCCTTCCTGTTAGCCTGGTCGATCTCCACGGACGTCTCCTACGACAGCACCGCGTTCGCCCTGCACGTGGCCACCGGTGTGCGCGGGGCCGATGACCGGCTGGGCCGGGCACTGGCGTGCCTGAGCTTCGCACTGCCCGTGGTGCTCATCTTCAGCGTCGGACCCTTCTTCTTTACCGGCGACTGGGACAAGCTGCCGGCGATCCTCGGCCTCTCCCTCGGCGTCCTCTTCACCGGCCTGGGCCTGGCCTCGGTGATCTCGGCGCGCTACACCGTGAGCGTCCCGCTGCCGGGCGACAGCCCATTCAAGAAACCGCCAGGCAACGTGGCCCAGACCCTCGCCGTTCAGTTCGGCGGCATGGCCGTGCTCATGGTCCTCGTGGCGCCTGAGGTGGCTCTCGTGGCCGCGCAGTTCATCACCGGCAGCGCCGTGCCGGGCTGGATCACCTTGGTCCTCGGACCGGTGCTGGGCCTCGCGCTTTTCGCCACCGGCGTCCGGGCCGGCGGTGCGTGGCTGGACCGGCGGGGCCCGGAGCTGCTGGCGCAACTGGCCGTCAACCGCTGACGGGTGCATGCTGGGAGTGCGCAGACTCAAACACCAGGTAGGCCAGTAAAGGCAGGATCATGGAAGTTGTCATCCTTCCCGGCGGCAAGCAGGTCGCGTCGCTTGCAGCGGATGCGGTGGAGGCCCTTCTTCGCCGCAAGCCCGACGCCGTGCTGGGCCTGGCGACCGGTTCCTCGCCGTTGCCGATATACGCCGAGCTGGCCCTGCGGCACCAGCGCGACGGCCTGGATTTCAGCCAGGTACGCGCCTTTGCCCTGGATGAGTACGTGGGACTGCCCGCCGGGCACCCGGGGTCCTACCGCGAGGTGGTCGCGCGCGAATTCACCGTACGCGTGAACATCAGCCCGGCCAACGTCCACGTGCCCGACGGCGCCGCGGCGGACATCCCGGCAGCCTGCCAGGACTATGAAGACGCCATCCGCGACGCGGGGGGAGTGGACCTGCAGCTCCTCGGCGTCGGCACGGACGGCCACATCGGGTTCAACGAACCGGGCTCGTCGCTGGCGTCCCGGACCCGGATCAAGACCCTGATCGAGCAGACACGCCGGGACAACGCACGGTTTTTCGACAGCCTGGCTGCCGTGCCGCACCATGTCCTGACCCAGGGCCTGGGCACCATCCTGGATGCCCGCCACGTCATCCTGGCCGCGACCGGTGCGCAAAAGGCCCAAGCCGTCCGGGATCTTGCCGAGGGCCCCGTCGCCGCCATCTGCGCGGCCTCCGTGCTCCAGCTGCACCCGCACGCCACCATCCTCCTGGACGAGGCGGCGGCATCGTCGCTGCGGCTGGCTGACTACTACCGCCACAGCTACGACCACAAACCTGCCTGGCAGGGGCTTTAAGCTCCGGCCCCGGCATCGCGCAGGTCCGGCAGGGGACTTCCAACGGCTAAGATGGGTGTCATGACTAGCATGACCGATCCTCTCGAAAACGATCCGATGCGCGAGCTCTCCGGAGCCGGTACGTCTACGGCCACGATCGAGCGCGAGGAACTGCGCCAGGAAGTTGAGCCCGGTGACCGGGAGCGCTTCTCGCACTACGTGCGCAAGGAAAAGATCATGGAATCCGCGCTGACCGGTGACCCGGTCATCGCGCTCTGCGGCAAGGTCTGGACCCCGGGCCGGGATCCGCAGAAGTTCCCCGTCTGCCCTGAATGCAAGGAAGTCTACGAGGGCCTGCGCCCCGGGAACGACGGCGGCAAGGGCTCCGGCGACAAGTAACGTCATGTAACGGGAGCTAACGGAACAACCGGGGCTCCATGAGCCGTCCCTGACCGCGGTTCTCTATGCGGCGCGCCGCTGCGCCACAGTTCTTGTTCCCTGTTCTCCTGCTTGCCGGTCCATGCTGTCCGGGCCCGTCCTGTGCGGGGTTCCGACGGGTCCATCCGAAATAGATTGGTGTTTTTGTGCTTATTTGGGTATCTCAGCCGGCTGCAGCCATGCTCGGTTGGAGGGCGCCTCAATGACAGAGACACTTTTCGGCGGACCCACGCTTCCCCCCGCCTATCCCGAGCGGGCTGCCTGGGGCACCGCCCCCAAGCTGCGCGCCTGGCAGCAGGAGGCGCTGGACAGCTACTTCAGCATCCACCCCAAGGATTTCCTTGCGGTCGCAACCCCCGGCGCAGGTAAAACCACGTTCGCCCTCCGCGTGGCGTCCATGCTCATCGATTCCGGTGTGGTCAACCGCGTGACCATCGTGGCGCCCACCGACCACCTGAAGCGCCAGTGGGCCGACGCCGCCGCCAAGGTGGGCATCGCGATCGACCCGAACTTCAAGAACGCCGACGGCCAGCACGGCCGCGGGTTCATCGGCGTCGCCGTGACCTACGCCCAGGTGGCGAGCAAGCCCATGCTGCACCGGGCCAAGACCGAGGCCGCCCGCACGCTGGTGATCCTGGACGAAATCCACCACGGCGGCGAGGCGCTGTCCTGGGGCGACGGCCTCCGCGAGGCGTTCGACCCCGCGACCCGCCGGCTGTCCCTGACCGGTACCCCGTTCCGCTCCGACACCTCGCCCATCCCGTTCGTGGAGTATGCCGAGGACCGCGACGGGATCCGGCGCTCCAAGGCCGATTACACCTACGGCTACGGCAAGGCGCTGCGCGACCATGTGGTCCGCCCGGTCATGTTCATGGCGTACTCCGGCCAAATGCGCTGGCGCACCAGCGCCGGGGACGAGATGGCGGCCTCGCTCGGAGAGTCGGCCGTCACGAAGGACATCACCTCGCAGGCCTGGCGCACGGCGCTGAACCCGGCCGGCGAATGGATCCCCGCCGTCCTCGCCGGCGCGGACAAACGCCTCAGCGAAGTCCGGCGCAGCGTCCCGGATGCCGGCGGCCTGGTCATTGCCACCGACCATGAGGACGCCCGCGCCTATGCCGGGCAGCTGAAGAAGATCACCGGCGAATCGCCCACTGTCATCCTCTCCGATGACGCCAAAGCCTCGAGCAAGATCGAGGAATTCACCGCCAGCGAGAAGCGCTGGATGGTGGCCGTCCGGATGGTCTCCGAGGGCGTGGACGTGCCGCGGCTGTCGGTCGGCGTCTATGCCACCTCGACTTCCACCCCGCTGTTCTTCGCCCAGGCCGTGGGGCGTTTCGTGCGTGCCCGCAAGCGCGGCGAGACGGCGTCGGTCTTCCTGCCCTCGGTGCCGCAGCTTATGGCGCTGGCCAACTCGATGGAGGCCGAACGCGACCACGCCCTGGACCGTCCGGAGAAGGAAGACAGCGACGGCCTCTTCAATCCTGAAGACTCGCTCATGGACGAGGCGAACCGCGAGGAGAAAGCCTCCGACTCCCTGATGAAGGGCAAGTTCGAGGCCCTCGACTCCCAGGCGTCCTTTGACCGCGTGCTCTTCGACGGCGGCGAGTTCGGCACCGGCGGCGAGGTGGGCTCGGAGGATGAGCTCGACTTCCTCGGAATCCCCGGCCTGCTGGACGCCGACCAGGTCGGCACTTTGTTGCGCCAGCGCCAGCACGAACAGTTGAACCGGAAGAACAAGCGCTCCCCGCAGGCGGAGGCCGTCCCCGTTGCCGCCCCGGCCGTGCCGGACCACCGGATGCTGATGGACCTGCGCACGGAGCTGGCGAAGAACGTCGCGGCCTGGTCGGCCCGCACCGGGACCCCGCACGGCGTCGTCCACACCAAACTGCGCACCGTCTGCGGCGGCCCGGCCGTCGCGCAGGCCAATGAGGAACAGCTGCAGACCCGTCTGCGGAAGCTCCAGGACTGGTTCATCGGCCGGAAGTAGCCGGAGGAATTCAGCAGGGGGCAACAGTGGAGGGACCAGGCCGATGTGAACTGGTCCCCGAAAGTTGGACTGGCCAAATAAGATCCTAAGCCGCGAGGGCCTGGGCACGGTATTGCACCGGGCTCAGGCCCTCGAG
Source organism: Arthrobacter sp. 05T420 (assembly GCF_056396305.1). Taxonomy (NCBI): domain Bacteria; kingdom Bacillati; phylum Actinomycetota; class Actinomycetes; order Micrococcales; family Micrococcaceae; genus Arthrobacter; species Arthrobacter sp. 05T420. Next base: position 54,729 of record NZ_JBFTLG010000019.1, read on the forward strand.
CTTTGTTGAGATCCGGTCGGTGTTGTACCAGCGGATGTACTCGTTGAGTTGTGCCGTCAAGGCGTCGGTGCTGATGAAGCGGACACCGTGGAAGAGTTCTTCTTTGAGGTGGCCGAAGAAGTTCTCCATCACGGCGTTGTCGTAGCAGTTGGCTTTGCGTGACATTGACTGGACTGCGCCGGCGCCCTCGAGGAGATGTGCTGGTATTGAAAGCCCTGGTCCGAATGCACGAGTGGCTGCTGGCCTGGCTGGAGACAGGTCAGGGCTTGCTCCAGCGAAGTGTTGGTGAGGACGAGGTTCGGGGACGAGCTGATGGTGTGGGAGATGATCTGCCGGTCAAAGAGGTCCATGACCGGTGAGAGGTAGAGTTTCCGGTCGCCGACGCTGAACTCGGTCACGTCTGTCACCCACTTCTGGTTCGGGGCGATGGCGTCGAACTTCCGGTTCAGCAGGTTCGGAGCAACGACGACCTGTTCTCCTTGATAGGAGTTGTAGCGCTTCCTGCGCCGGACCTTACAAGTCAGCCCAAGTGCCCGCATCAGCTTCAGCACAGTCTTCTTCGCGAGCTTCCAGCCTTGCTTGAGCAGTTCCGCATGAATGCGTCGGTGCCCGTAACGGGCGTGGCTGGCCGTGAAGATCGCCGCGACGGCGGACTTGAGGGTCCCTTGCGGGTCCGGGGCTTGGAAGCGGGCCTGGTGATAGAAGAACGTCGAGCGGGCCAGACCCGCGATGTCCAAGAGCAGGTCGAGGCGGTGTTCGGCCTTGAGAGCGATGACGGCGCGGACCCTTAGCGCCGTTCCTCGTCCCTCAAGGCCTGCACTTTTCCCAGGAATGCCACCTCTGCCCGCAGGCGCTCGTTCTCCCGGCGCAGCCGCTGCAGCTCCGATTCAGGTTTCTTCTCAAAATCCCGGCTTGCATGGGGACGGCCTTTAGGCCTCGGGCGCAAACCATCTTCACCCTCGGCGCGGTACAGGCCCGTCCACTTATCGATCAACTTGGGAGAAGACAACTGCAGCTCTCTCGCCAATCCGACTTTGCTCTCCCCAGACAGGAACCGCTGGACTACAGCGAGTTTGAACTCGAATGAGAACACCCGTTTGGTTGGTTTAGCCACCAGCGTCGTACCTCCGCGAACTCGCCATCGGTCATATAACCGACCGATCGCCTTCGGGCTCACGCCGAGCCGAGTTCCTACGGCTCTGACGCCCCAACCGGTCTCAAACAACGCTACAGCGGCCTCGCGTTGCTCCTCGGACAATGAACTGCTCTTGAACATGAAACTGCTCCCCGTAAGTCAGAACTGAATTTTCAGTCCAACTTTCGGGGAGCAGTTCAATGGCCTGGTCCCTCCACTTTTTATTTGCGCTGATTCGCGATTCGGCTACTGGGCTGTTGTTTACTTCCCCGTGCCGCAGACCTGGCCGTACTTCTGGCCTGCCGCGGTGTAGTCGGCCTTCATGTCCTCGAGCTTGGCGGCGTCCGGGGCGGGCTTGGCCGCCTCGTCAAAGTATTCGATGATGGACTGCAGCGGATCCCGCAGGTCTTCGGATGCTGCCGCCTTGATGGGCCGCAGCTGGTTGGCGACCCTGGTCATGCCGGCCTTGTCCGACGTGGCCGTCTGGGCGGAGACCACGGTCTTGACCCGGGCACAGGTTTCTTCGTTGGTCAGCTGCGGCGAGGCCGAGCAGCCGGCCGCGCCGAGCAGCGCTCCGGCGGCAATCAGAACGGTCAGGGTCTTCTTCATGGTGTACTCCGGGGTTCTACGGGTCTGTCGATATGGCAAGACTGGCGATAGGGCAAGGATTTCGAGTCTACTGCGGCGGCGGCCTTTTCCCGCCAGCCGTTAAGCCCGCCCGGCTCCCCGGGCAGGGGTGTTGGCGCTCAGAGGACATCGACGCCGCCGAGCTCCATTTCGGCCACGGCGTCGTCCAGGTCGTCGGCGATTCCGACCGTCAAACCGCGCAGCACTGTGACGGAGTAGCCGGCCTGGACGGCATCCAGGGCGGTCGCCTTGACGCAGTAGTCCGTGGCGATCCCGACGACGACGATGTCCTCCACGTCGTGGCTCTGCAGCCAGTCATCCAGTCCGATCGCGTCCTCGCCAGCGGCGGAATCACTGGCAGCGAAAAGACTCCCGGCTTCGTCGGAATCGGTGCCGGAATCGGTGTCGGTGCCGGGAACGGGCATGGCGCCCGGTTTGCGGTCCCCGGTGGGGACGTCGTCCTCCGGGGCCAGGAGGCCTTCGAAGCCGGAGTACGCCGCGGCAAACTGGCCTTTGCGGAAGTACGCCTGGATGTGTTCGGGGTCAAGGTCGGGATGCAGTTCGGCCCCGCGGGTGCCCGCCACGCAATGCGGCGGCCAGCTGTCCACGAAATCGGGTTCCTCCGAGAAATGCGCACCGGGATCGATGTGCCAGTCCTGCGTGGCCAGGACGTGGTCAAACTGGCCGTGGTGTGCGTCAACATATTCGCTGATTTCCCCGGCGAGGTTCGCCCCGCCGTCGACCGGCAGGGCACCTCCCTCACAGAAATCGTTTTGGACGTCAACGATGATCAGGGCGCGGGACATTTAGTCCTCCTCGTAGATGGTGGGGATGGCCGCCTCGCCGCGCTGCAGCCGGTTGACCACCGCGGGAAGCTCCCGCATGGTCTCCGCGTGGCGCCGGCTTGCGCGCTGGACCCCCTCGGGGCCGGTCCACCCGGGCAGGAGCTCGCCGTTCTTGACGAACTGCTTCAGCAGCGGCCGGTCATTGCCGTCATCCTCCGGGTGGTGGCCGACGCCGACGATTTCCGCTGTGGCGGTTCCGCGCTCGTTGAGCTTGCGCAGGGCATACTTCCGGCCGCCCTTGCTGGCTTTGTTCTTGGCGGCCTTGGCGACCGAGATGAAGTCTCCGGTGTCGTCGGTGCGGCTGACGAGCTTGTAGACCATGCTCGCCGTCGGTGCCCCCGAACCGGTCACGAGCGAGGTGCCCACGCCGTAGGAGTCCACCGGGGCGGACGCCAGCGCCGCGATGGCGAATTCGTCGAGGTCAGAGGTCACCACGATCTTGGTGCGGTCATTCCCGAGTTCGTCGAGCAGTTGCCGCACCCACTGGGCCTGGGCCACGAGGTCACCGGAGTCCAGCCGGACAGCGCCCAGCTTGTCGCCGGCGAGGTCGACGGCGGTGCGGACGGCCGTTTCGACGTCGTACGTATCCACCAGGAGCGAGGTGTCCGGTCCGAAGGCGGCAATCTGGGCCTCGAAGGCCTCACGCTCACTGTCATGGAGGAGGGTGAAGGAATGGGCGGCCGTGCCCACCGTCTTCAGCCCGTAGCGCAATCCGGCCTCCAGATTGGAGGTGCTGTCGAACCCGGCGATGACCGCGGCCCGGGCAGCGGCGGCCGCCGATTCCTCGTGCGTCCGGCGCGACCCCATCTCGATGCACGGGCGGGTTCCGGCCGCGGAGATCATCCTGGAGGCGGCCGAGGCGATCGCGCAGTCGTGATTGAGCACGGAGAGCAGGTACGTCTCAAGGATGCAGGCCTCGGCGAACGTGGACTCCACGATCAGCACGGGGGAGTTCGGGAAGTAGGCCTCGCCCTCCGGATAGCCCCAGATGTCGCCGGAAAAGCTGTAATCGGCCAGGTACTCCAGGGTCTGGTCGTTGACCACCTTGGTGCGGCGCAAGTAGTCCAGTTCCGGCTCGCCGAAGCGGAAGTTCGCGATCCCCTCCAGCAGCCGGCCGGTGCCGGCCACGATCCCGTAGCGGCGCCCGTCCGGGAGCCTCCGGGCAAAGGCCTCGAAGACCGATTTCCGGTGGGCCGCGCCCGACTGCAGAGCCCCCTGCAACATGGTCAGCTCGTAATGGTCGGTGTACAGGGACGTGCGGGGACGGTCCCAGCCAGCAGAGGTACTCACAAATTCACTCTAGTGTGCATCCCCATAGAATGGACAGATGACCCTCAGCGTTGCGCTCGGCCCCGACACCCGGGAGAGCACCCAGACCGGAACAGTGACGTCCGGCGACGTGCTGACCGCCCCGGACATCCCCTGGAACCTCGTGATCTGGAACGATCCCGTGAACCTGATGAGCTACGTGAGCTTCGTGTTCCGCAGCTACTTCGGTTACTCGGAGGCCAAGGCCAACAAGCTCATGATGGAGGTCCATAAGAAGGGCCGCTCGATCGTGGCGCACGGCAGCAAGGAGCAGGTGGAGCAGCACGCCGTCGCCATGCACGGCTACGGCCTCTGGGCGACGGTGGAAAAAGCCACGGGCGGCAACGCAGGCGGCTCCGGCAAAGGCAAGGGAAAACGTGGCTAAGGCATTCAAATACGGGCTCAAGGGCATCAGGGGCCATCTTGAGCCGGCGGAACGGGAACTGCTGCGCAGCCTTTTTGACGATGTGATCTCCATGCTGGAGCCGGAGGAGCGCGCCAACGAGGACCCGCTGGCGGCCCTGGTGGGGCTGGACACCGAAGCCCGCGAACCCTCGGACCGCGCCCTGCGCCGGCTGCTGCCGAACGTCATGAAGAACGACGACGCCGCCTCCCTTGAGTTCCGCCGGTACACCGAACGGTCGCTGCGCGAAAACAAGATCGGCGCGCTCAAGGCGGCCGCCCTGAGCCTGGACCGGGAACACCTCGTCCTGACACCCGACGACGCCCGGCACTGGGCCACCGCGCTCAACGATGTCCGGCTGGTGCTGGCCGAACGCCTCGACATCCGTGATGACGCCGACGCCGACAACGTCCACCTCATGCAGGACTGGGCCCAGGCCGAGGACGTGGAAAGCTACCTGGCCCTCGTGTACAACTTCACCACCTGGCTGCAGGAGTCGCTGGTCCAGGCGATGGTGCACTCGCTCGATGCCCGGCGCTGAGCCCGAGCGTGTGACCCATGAGACACGAGTTGCACGCCACAATGTGATGGCTGCCCAGCAGGCGTTGTCCTATCCTCGAATAATCATGACTTCAGCATCGAGTATGGATCCGGCAGTGGCTGCTGCGGACTCCCCAGCGAGCAGCACCGCAACCGGCCCCACGGGGCCCGAACCGGCATCCGCGCTGGGGTCACGCCCCATCGGCGTCTTCGACTCCGGCGTCGGCGGCCTCACGGTGGCCCGGTCGATCATCGACCAGCTGCCCAACGAATCCATCCTGTACGTCGGCGACACCGCGCACGGGCCCTACGGCCCCCTTCCCATCGCCGAAGTCCGGGCCAACGCCCTCGGCGTCATGGACGAGCTCGTGGATTCCGGCGTAAAGCTGCTGACCATCGCCTGCAACTCCGCGTCCGCCGCCGTGCTGCGCGACGCCCGCGAACGGTACACGGCCCGGTACGGGATTCCGGTGGTCGAGGTGATCCAGCCGGCCGTCCGGCGTGCCGTCGCGGCAACCCGCACGGGCCGGGTGGGCGTGATCGGGACCTCGGCCACGGTGGGCTCGCGCGCCTACGAGGACACCTTCGCCGCTGCCCCGGATTTGTCGATCACGTCCGTGGCCTGCCCGGCGTTCGTGCCCTACGTGGAAGCAGGGATCACCACGGGACCGGAACTGCTTGCCGTCGCCCGCGAGTACCTGGCGCCGCTCATTGCGGCCGGGGTGGACACCGTGGTGCTCGGCTGCACCCACTACCCGCTGCTCACCGGCGTGATCTCGTTCGTCCTGGGCGAGGACGTCACGCTGGTCTCCAGCGCCGAGGAAACGGCCAAGGACGTCTACCGGGCGCTGGCCTCCCGGGGCCTGGAGCGCACCGACGCCGCGGCCCCCGAGCACAATTTCATCGCCACGGGCGACGCCGCCCAGTTCGAGCACCTCGCGCGGCGCTTCCTCGGCCCCGAGGTCCTCAGCGTCCGGCACGTCGACCACGTCGCGGCGCAGTACCCCACGGGCAGCCTCGCCCGGATCACCCCGGAGATGATCGCCGCCGCCCAGGCCGCCACCTCGCAGGCCGGTGCCGGCCGGCCGCGGATATCCAACTTCGTGGGCGGATCCGCAGGCGGGGGAAAGCTGCTGTGAAGCTGACCATTGTGGGCTGTACCGGGTCCTTCCCGGGGCCGGGCTCGCCGGCGTCGTGCTATCTGCTGACCGCCAACGACGGCGAGCGGAACTGGAAGATCGTCCTGGACCTCGGCAGCGGGGCGCTCGGCGCCATCCAGCGCTACACGGACCTGGAGGACATTGACGCGATCTTCCTCACGCACCTGCACCCGGACCACTGCATGGACCTGTGCGGGCTCCACGTTGCCGTGCGCTGGAAGCCGGGCGGCTGGGGGCGGGGCAGGATTCCGGTGTGGGGGCCCGCCGCCACCGCTGACCGGATGGCCACAGCCTACGGCCTGGACCTGGATCCGGGCATGCACGAGGAATTCGACTTCAGCAACTGGTCCGAGCGCAAGCCGGTGAGCGTCGGCCCGTTCACGGTGACGCCCTACGCGGTGAACCATCCCGTCGAGGAGGCCTACGCCCTCCGTGTGGAGGTCACCGAGCCTGCCAAGGACGGCACGCCCGTGACCCGCGTCCTGAGCTACTCCGGGGACACGGACTCCTGTGCGGGCCTTGAGGACGCAGCCCGCGACGCCGACCTCTTCCTGTGCGAAGCGGCGTTCGAGGAAGGCCGCGACGACGACATCAAGGACGTGCACCTGACCGGCAAGCGGGCCGGGGAGGCCGCCGTGGCCGCCGGAGCGCGGCGACTGCTGCTGACGCACATTCCCGTCTGGACGTCCCCCACCACCGTCATGGCCGAGGCCAAGGACGTCTTCGGCAAGGACGTGGCCGTCGCCGTCGCCGGTGTGCACTACACCGTCTAGCTGACCGCCACCGTACAGCTGGCCGGCGCCGTACAGCTGGCCGGCGGCGCCGGCGGGGGCGGGTGAGTCGATAAGCTAAAGGCATGACTTCCCAAGCTCCCAGTGTCCCCGTCATCCGCGCCGACGGCCGTACGCCCGACCAGCTGCGCCCGATCAGCATCACGCGCGGCTGGTCCAAGCAGGCCGAGGGTTCGGCCCTGATCGAGTTCGGCAACACCCGGGTCCTGTGCACGGCCTCCCTGACCGAAGGCGTGCCGCGCTGGCTCAAGGGCGAGGGCCGCGGCTGGGTCACCGCCGAATACGCCATGCTGCCCCGGGCCACGAACACCCGCTCTGACCGCGAGTCCGTCAAGGGCAAGATCGGCGGCCGCACCCACGAGATCTCCCGGCTGATCGGCCGCTCGCTGCGCTCCATCATCGACACCAAGGCTCTCGGCGAGATCACGATCGTGCTGGACTGCGATGTCCTGCAGGCCGACGGCGGCACCCGCACCGCGGCCATCACCGGTGCCTATGTGGCACTCGCGGACGCCATCCGTTTCGCCCGCGAGAGGAAGATGATCGGCCGCAACGCCGAGCCCCTGATTGACACGATCGCCGCCGTGTCCGTCGGCATCATCGACGGCGTGCCGATGCTCGACCTGCCCTACGTCGAAGACGTGCGCGCCGAGACCGACATGAACGTCGTGGTGACCGGCTCCGGAAAGTTCGTGGAGGTCCAGGGCACCGCCGAGGGCGCACCCTTCGACCGCGACGAGCTGAACAAGCTGCTGGACCTGGCGCTGCTGGGCACCGAGCAGCTCGCCGCCATCCAGCGCGACACCCTGGCGGAGGCCCCGTGACGCAGGCGCCGTTCGCGGACCGGCCGGCCGCTGACGGCCCGGCCCCGCGGCTGGTCCTGGCCACCCACAACAAAGGCAAGCTCCGGGAACTCCGCGAGCTGCTGCGTGGCCAGGTGCCCGGCCTCGACGTCGACACGCAGGTGGTGGACGCCGGTGCCGTCGGTGCCCCCGACGTCGCCGAGACCGGCGTGACCTTCGCGGAGAACTCGCTGCTGAAGGCGCGGGCCGTGGCCGAGGCCACGGGGCTCGTCGCGATCGCCGACGACTCCGGACTTGCCGTGGACGTCCTTGGCGGCGCACCCGGGATTTTCTCCGCCCGCTGGTCCGGCCGGCACGGCGACGACGCCGCGAACCTGCAGCTGCTGCTCGCCCAGCTGGCCGACGTGCCGGATGAGTACCGCGGGGCCGCGTTTGTCTGCGCCGCGGCGCTGGCCGTGCCCGGGTCCTCGCCCGACGGCGGCCGGGAAGTTGTGGAGTACGGGCAGCTGGAAGGGACACTCCTGCGGGAGCCGCGCGGGGAGGGCGGTTTCGGCTATGACCCGGTCCTGCAGCCGAGCGGGCTGGACCGCAGCTGCGCCGAGCTCAGTTCCGAGGAGAAGAACGCCATCAGCCACCGGGGCCACGCGTTCCGGGCGCTCCTGCCGGCCATCGTCGAGGCTCTCGCCGGTAAGTAGCCGAGCCACGCACCGGCGAGGCGGAAGACGAAGGAAGGCGCCCCACACGGTGGGGCGCCTTCCTTGTTAACTGGTGCGCACTGCTGTGCTGGGATACGGCGTCTTGGACTACGGGGTCCGGCGCTCTTCTTCCGGCTCATGCTCCTCGATGAACTCATCCACCACGCCCGTGCCGTACTCCTCGGACTGTCGCTTGGCGATGACACCCCGGATGACCTCAATGGCGATCGGTATCACGGAGACCAGCACGATGGCGATGAAGATGATGTCCAGGTTGTCCTTGACCCACGGCACCTTGTCCCCGAGCAGGTAGCCCAGAAGCGTGACGCCGCCGCCCCAGAGGACTGCGCCGATCACGTTGTAGGTGAAGAATTTGCGTTTGCTCATCTGCGCGACGCCCACGATCACCGGGACGAAGGTGCGGATGATCGGGACGAACCGGGCCAGGATCAGGGCCTTGCCGCCGTGCTTTTCGAAGAATGCGTGTGCGCTGTCCACGTTTTCACGCTTGAACAGCTTGGAATTGGGCCTGTTGAACAGGGCTGGTCCCGCCTTGGATCCAATCAGGTAGCCCACCTGGTTGCCGACGATCGCGGCGACGATGATGAGCGCGGTCAGGACCCAGATGTTGACCTGGATGGTGCCGGTGGCCACGAGCAACCCGGCCGTGAACAACATGGAGTCCCCGGGCAGGAAAAAACCGATCAACAGCCCCGTTTCGGCAAAGATGATGCCGCAGACAAGGAGGACCACCCACGGCGCGAAGGCCGGATTCGCCAGGAAAACCTGCGGGTTGAGCCAGTCTGGCAGGAAGGAGGCCAGCTGCGGCTGGACGGGGCCGGCGCCGCCGAGGGCGGACACGGCGAGGTCGCTCATTGCTAGTACGTTCACCCGTTAAGGGTACTTGACGGCCGCCGGCCGGCCCCCGGGTGCCCTTCCCGGTGCGGGAGGCGCCGCCCGCGGGCGGTAAAGTTGGGCCGTGACTTTGGACTTTACGGCGATCGACTTTGAGACCGCGAACGGCTTCCGCGGTTCACCGTGCGCTGTTGGCCTGAGCAAGGTGCGCGGCGGCGTCGTCGTCGAGGAAGCCTCCTGGCTCATGCGGCCGCCGGAAAACCATGACACCTTCGATCACCACAACGTCCGGATCCACGGCATCCGGCCGGACCAGGTGGCGGGACTGCCGCGGTTCGGTGAGCTGTTCCCGGAGATCGGCGCGTTCATCGGCGGCGACGTGCTGGCGGCCCACAATGCGGGATTCGATCTCGGTGTGATCCGCTCTGGGCTGGAGGTGTCCGGGCTGGCCGGGCCAGCCTACGACTACGTCTGCACGGTGATCTTGTCCCGGCGCTGTTACTCCTTGGTGTCCAATTCGCTGCCCTATGCCGCCGAGGAGGCAGGCGTCCCGCTGGTCAATCACCACGATGCCGCCGAGGACGCCCGGGCCTGTGCCGGCATCCTGATCGACATCGCCGCCCGCAACAGGGCGGCGAGCATCGCCGAACTCTATCTGTCCCTGGGCCTCACGGTCTCGCACCAGCCGGCCTTCGACCCCCGGCGCGACCCGCTGTCCAAGGCCACCCTCGCGGCGCTGGACGCGCTCGCCGGGGGAACTGCCGGCGCACCTGTTGGCCGGCGGTTCGTGGCCGGATGGCCAGAGGAGGGCCCCAACCCGGTGCCCAATGCCGCCGCCAGCCCGGACCATCCGCTGTTCGGCCAGACCGTCGTGTTCACCGGCGAGCTGGCGATTCCCCGGCCCGAAGCCAAGGTCCGCTCCGCCGAGCTGGGCGCCCGGCCTGAAAGCCGGGTCACGGCCCGCACCACCGTCCTGGTGGTGGGCGACGGGTTTGTGGCCGCGGACCTGCGATCCGGCCGGCTCACGGGCAAGGCGCGCCGCGTCCTGGAACTGCACGACCGCGGGCAGCGGATCGAGGTCTTGTCCGAGGGTGAATTCCTCCAGATGGTCGGCGGACACCTGGCCGCAGCACCCTTCTGAACTTTTCCCGCCTGAGCCGGGCCTGCCGGAGCCGGGCCCGGCTGAACCAGCCTTGCCTGAATCCGCGGTCACATGGCGCAACAATCATTCCCGCCCCGGCGCGCCCGCTCGTAGCCTTGGGCGATGAGCAAACCCACGGATGCACAGACTCCCGCAGTGCCCTCGAAGTCCGTGCCCTCGAAGTCAGTGCCCTCGAAGTCCGTTCAGCCGCGCGGCGTTGACTGGCGGTGGGTGTTCGCGTTCCCCAACCCGGTGAACGAATACGCCGCCCGGATCACCGCTGCCCTGGTGGTGGCGCTGTCCGCGGTGACCCTGCTGACCGGTTTCGGCTGGGGGCTCGCCATCATCGCGACCGGGTTCTGGCTGCGCGTGCTCTTCGGCCCCCGGATCTCGCCCCTGGCCCTGCTCTCGGTCAAGGTCCTGATGCCCTGGCTCGGCCGGACCCGCCTCGTTCCCGGCCCGCCAAAGCGCTTCGCCCAGGGCATCGGCGCAGCCGTGTCGACGGCGGCCGCGTTGCTGCTGGCTGCCGGCCTTGCGCCTGCGGCGTGGGTCCTGCTCGCGGTGCTGATAGCCGCCGCGTCCCTTGAGGCGTTCGCCGGGTTCTGCCTTGGCTGCACGATTTTCGGTTTCCTGCAGCGCCGCGGACTCATCCCCGCGGACGTCTGCGAAGCCTGCAACAACATCTCGCTCCGGGGCGCCTAGGATCCGCAACCAGGCCCGGACATGTCCCGGCGATGCGGCCAGCAGCGATGGAACATGTCCTTCGGTTCGCTGATGGAGCGCCGGACATGTCCCGCGGAGGCTCTGACGACCGGACATGATGGCAATATGTCCAGTCCCCGCCGCCGAAGATGCGCATGTCCTTCGGTGCGCTGATGGAGCGCCGGACATGTCCTTCGGTGCGCTGATGGAGGCCCGGACATGTCCCGCGGAGGCTCTGGCGACCAGACATGATGGCAATATGTCCAGTCCCCGCCGCCGGAGATGCGCATGTCCTTCGGTGAGCAGATGGAGGCCCGGACATGTCCTTCGGTGCGCTGATGGAGGCCCGGACATGTCCTTCGGTGCGCTGATGGAGGCCCGGACATGTCCTTCGGTGCGCTGATGGAGGCCCGGACATGTCCTCCGGAGGCCCTGGCGACCGGACATGATGGCAATATGTCCAGTCCCCGCCGCCGGGGATGGGCATGTCCTCGTTGCGCGGCATTGGCGGATGGACATGTTCTTTGCACCGGGGCGCCACGGGGCATGCCCCGGGGACAGTTGCCCGGTGACGCTACGCGCCGGTGACGGCCGCCAACCTCGACGCCATGCCCCGGATGACCTCCGGCGCCTCGAGTGCCGCCAGCCAGTCGGCCGGCAGGCACCGCTCGCCGTAGTAAGCCCCCAGGATGTTTCCGGCGATCGACGCCGTCGAGTCGCTGTCCCCGCTGTGGTTCACCGCCACCGCAATTGCCGCCCGGAAATGCGACTGGGCGTCGGCGTCGGCAGGGCCGGCGTCCGCCATTGCCGGCTCGCCATCTGACCCCGCCTCCGGCACCGGAACAGTGGCCAGCACGGCGTACAGCGCCACGGCCAGGGCTTCCTCGGCCACCCACCCCTCGCCGAGTTCGCTGACCAGGTCCTCGGGGCTGAGCACGCCTCCGCCGCCAAGCAGGTCACCGGCCAGCCGCAAGGCCGCCTCCAGCCGTGCCACAACATCCGGATCCGGATCCTCGCCCTTGCGCAGGATGCCGCCGCGCAGGTGCCTGAGGGCCGATTCCGCCGCTTGGCGCAAACCGTGGCCGGAGGACAGGGCGTGGATGACCAGGCTGAACATGCCTGCGCTCTGCCGTGCCGCGGGGTGCCCGTGCGTCAGGGACGCGGCATCGGCACTGAGCTTGTAGACCGTTTCGGGTTCGAGATGGGGGATCAGGCCGAACGGGGCCGAACGCATCACGGTGCCGCAGCCTTTCGAATCTGGATTGACCGGCCGCTTCACGGTGCCCATCTCGCCCGTGGCGAGTCCGCTCAGGCACGCCTTGCCGGGCGAACGCCGGTTCTTCAGGACGGCCTGGGCATCGATCCAGCGCGGCGGCTGGAACGGGGCCGACGACGGCACTGCGACGCCCTGGGTGGCGAGCCAGCGCAGGTATGCGAGCCACAGGCACGCGTTGATGTCCGATGCCACGCCGTCGTTCGCCCATTCCAGCGCTTCCAGGAGGCCGTCCGCGGTGTACAGCGTCATTTGCGTGTCGTCCGAGAACGGGCTGCCGGCGTCGAGCGCAGAAAAGTCCTGCAGGCCCGCGGGGCCAAACCGGGCCCGGATCGCGGAGATGTCGTCGAACTCGACGGCGTAACCCAGCGAATCACCGAGCGCACCGCCAAGCAGGCAGCCGTGGATGCATGAGCCGTGGGCCGGTGCGGGGGAGTGTGGCTGGCCGGGTGATGGGGCGGGTGCGGGGCTGGTCCCGGGCTCGGTGCTCATGCCCTCAAATTTACCCGGCGCTGCCCCGCACTCTGCAATGCCGCCGTCGCTGCCCCCGGACTCTGCAATTCCGTCGTCCCAGCCCCGCGGACCCTGCCCGCACCCTGCAATGCCGGCTAATGCCGCCGACCCAGTGCCGCGGACCCAATGCCGCCGTACCCGATGCAGCTGTCCCCAATCCCGCGGGCGGCGGATGCGGAACGCCGGTAGGGTGCTGTTAGGACCCGTCCAGCGGTCAGGCGAAGCAACCGCCGGCGGCGTATCCGTCCGGCAGCGGGAGGAAACGAATGCGCGAACCAGTGTGGCGGAAGACCGGGACCACCCCCGATTACAGATTCTCCCTGGCCAACGAGCGGACGTTCCTGGCCTGGATCCGGACATCCCTGGCCCTGATTGCCGGAGCCCTGGCGATTGACCAGCTGGCTCCCGAGATCGCGCCCGGACCCGTGCGGATCGCGTTGTGCGTCGTCCTCGCGTTCCTCGGCGCAGGCCTGGCCGCCTTGTCCTACCGCCGGTGGGGACTCATGGAGGCTGCCATGCGTAACAACCAGGAGCTGCCGTTCTCCGGCGTGATGCTGGTGATGACCATCGGCGTCGCGGCCGCGGCGCTGGTGTTCGCCGCCCTGATCCTGGTGGCGCGGTGAGGCCTGAGGAGGTCCGGGATCCCGGACTGCAGCCCGAGCGGACATCCCTGTCTTGGCGCCGGACGCTGCTGACCCTGATCGTGGCGGACCTGCTGATCTGGCGCAGCTGGGCGCTCGCGGGGTCCCGCGGAGGCGTTCCGGGTCCCGTTGATTTCCTTGGTGTCTGCGCGCTGGCCGCCATGGCCGCGACGTTGGTGGTGGCTGTATGCGTGCTGGTCCGCGGGCGGGAGCTCCGGCGCTCCAACGCCGCGCCGCCGGCTGCGCTGCTGCGCTGGGCCGCCGCCGCCGTCGTCGCCCTTGCCGCCAGCGCCGTGGCAGCGGTGGCCCTGGGGCACTGAACTGGGGCACTAGGCCAGAATCCAGCGAACATCCAGATTCCGCTGGCAGACTGCTCGCGGACCCATTCTCCCGGGCGGCCGAGGCCGCACCCGGACCACCGCCCGGCGGCGGGCCAGCGACGCCGCAACTGCAGCCCCCGGCCGCGCCGCCACCAGCAAAGGAATCCTCACTATGACCCTGCTTGTGCCAGCCCGCGAATCCGTTGGCGTCCAGTCACCGGCCGCCAGCGACGTTTCGCCCCGGCCCCGACTCGTGGCCCGGCTCTCCGCTGAGGCGCTGGGGACTCTGATCGTGGTGGTCGCAGGCCTGGGCGTGCCGCTCTTCACCATTCCGCAGTCCAACCCGCTGCCTGCCGCACTGGCCGCCGGCCTGGCGCTGACGGCCGCGATGCTGGCCGTCGGCTACGTCTCCGGCGGCCACTTTAACCCCGCCATCACCGTGGGCAACGCCATCGCCGGCCGGATCCGGCTGGCCGACGCCGCCGCGTACATCGGCGCGCAGCTCGTGGGCGCCGCGCTCGGGGCCGTTGCCCTGTTCGGCGTCCTGCGCACGATTCCGACGATCAACGACAGCCAGGGCGCATTCGCCACCGTGGCGGCCGGATTCGGCGAGCACTCGATCATCCAGGTGCCCATGGCAGGCGTTCTGCTCGTGGAGGTCCTCGGTACCGCCCTGCTCGTGGCCGTGTTTCTGGCAACGACGGCCAGCCGGAATCCTGCCAGGGCGGCTGCCCCCTTCGCGGTGGGCCTGACGACGGCGATGCTCCTGCAGTTGGGCCAGGCGCTTGGCAATGTTCCCTTCAACCCGGCCCGGGCCACGGCCTCGGCCATCTTCAGCGGCCCGGACGCGCTCGGGCAGCTGTGGCTGTTCTGGGTGGCGCCGGTGGTCGGCGCGGCCGTCGCCGGGCTGGTTTTCCGCGGCTTCGCCCAGAGCACTGTTCAGACAGGGCGGACCACTGACCCGGCCGGCGCAACGCTCACCGACGCCGACTTGGACGACGCCGATGTGAACTCCGACTTCGACGATGCGGACTTCAATGACGCGGAGCTGACCGACGGCCTGGACGACGGCCAGAAGGTCGGCGCCGGCCACAGGGGCAACGGGAGGGTCGCCGCCGCTTCGGCGCCCGACCGCACCGTAGCCCAGGACGACGAGGCCCGCAGCTTCTTCGACCGCAAGGGTGGAAAGTAGCAACACCTCCGGACCTCCTTTGACTTCGGTCACCCTTCCGGGGTGGTGGCGCAAGAGTGTCGGTGCCAGCCGATACCGTAGGAATATGCGGTTATTGCACACCTCCGACTGGCACTTGGGCCGGTCCTTCCACGGCATCGGCATGCTCGATGCCCAGCGAGCCTTCGTCGACCAGCTCGTGACCTTTGTCCGGGAAGAGAGCGTGGACGTCGTCCTCATCGCCGGGGACGTCTATGACCGCGCACTGCCGGGAGTCGACGTCGTCGGACTGCTGGATGACGCCCTGGTGCGCCTCACGGGTGCGGGCGCCCAGGTTGTCCTTACCAGCGGCAACCACGACTCCGCCATCAGGCTGGGGTTCGCGTCGCGGCTGCTCGAGCGCGGGGGAGTGCATCTGCGCACCCGGCTGAACGAACTGGACCAGCCCGTGCTCTTTCCACTCGGGGACGACGCAGCGCCGGTGCTGGCCATCTACGGGATCCCCTGGCTGGAGCCCCGGCTGGTCGCCGAGCAGCTGGGCGTCGAGACCGCGAGCCACTTCGAGGTCACACGCGCCGCCACCGAACGGATCCGTGCAGACGTGCGGCACCGGAGCCAGACCCGGACCGTCCATTCGGTGGTCCTGGCGCACACTTTCGCCAGCGGAGGCATCAGTTCTGACAGCGAACGGGATCTGAGCATCGGGGGCGTCGGCGCCGTTCCGTTGGATCTCTTCGACGGCTTTGGCTACACGGCGCTGGGCCACCTGCATGGCCGGCAGGAGCTCTCCCCGGCGGTGCGCTATTCCGGCTCGCCGCTGGCATACTCCTTCTCGGAGGCGAAG
This sequence comes from Arthrobacter sp. 05T420, assembly GCF_056396305.1. Taxonomy (NCBI): domain Bacteria; kingdom Bacillati; phylum Actinomycetota; class Actinomycetes; order Micrococcales; family Micrococcaceae; genus Arthrobacter; species Arthrobacter sp. 05T420. The sequence continues at coordinate 70,496 of NZ_JBFTLG010000019.1, forward strand.
CACAAGAAGGGCAGCTGGCTCGTGGAGATCGACGCCGACGGAATCGGCGGGGTGCGCGAAGTGCAGTGGGAAGCGCCCCGGGCCCTCGCCGTGCTCCGCGGAAAGCTGGATGACCTCCTCGCATCGGAGGACTTCGCCTGGGCGGAGGCCGCCTACTGCCAGATCACGCTGACGGACGCCGCCCGCCCCGCCCAGGCGATGGACCGCCTGCGGGCACGGTTCCCCGACACCCTGGTGCTTGGCTTTGATCCCGATGGCTCCGGCGCGGCGCCGAAGGCCAGCTACAGCAGCCGGCTGGCCGAAGCCAAGGATGACCTCTCCGTCTGCTGCGGTTTCCTCGATCACGTCCGCGGCCGGCCAGCTTCCGACGCCGAAGCCGCCGTTCTCACCGAGGCGCTCGAAGCCGTGCGCCTGGAAGGGGTCTCCCTGTGAGGATCCACCGCCTGGAGATTGCCGCCTTCGGCCCGTTTGCGGGCACGGAGCGGATCGACTTCGACCGGCTCAGCGCACACGGACTGTTCCTGCTCAATGGCGCCACCGGCGCGGGCAAGACGAGCGTCCTGGACGCCATCTGCTTCGCCCTCTACGGATCGGTTCCCGGGGCCCGGCAGGACGGGAAGCGGCTGCGCAGCGACCACGCAGAGGCCGCCACCGAGCCCCGCGTCACCTGCGAGTTCTCGGCCAAGGGCCGGCATTTCGAAGTCTCCCGGTCGCCCGCCTGGGACAAACCGAGCGCCCGGGGCAAGAACGGCTTCACGGTCCAGCAGGCCAATACACTGCTCCGCGAACGCATCGACGGCGCGTGGGTGGAGAAGTCCGGCCGGAACGATGAGGCCGGGGCCGAGATCACCGATGTCCTGGGCATGAACCGGGACCAGTTCACGCGCGTGGTCATGCTGCCGCAGGGCGACTTCGCGGCGTTCCTGCGCTCCAAGGCATCTGACCGCCTGGAGCTGCTGCAGAGCCTTTTCGGCACCCAGCGCTTTGAGGCCGTGGAGCAGGAACTATCCCGGCAGGCGCTGACCGCCAAAGCGGAGGTCGCAAGCCTCACCACAAAGCTTGACCTGCTCCTGGCGCAGGCCGAGGCTGAAACCGCGGTACTTGAGCTCGACCCCGCAGATGCCCCCGGCAGGGACCAGCCCGATGCCCTGCTGGCCTGGCTTGACGACGCCGCGGCAACAGCCGCGGAGGGCCGGCGGGCCGCCGCCGCGGCAGCCGAGAACCACGCCGCTGAACATGCCTCCGCGTTGGAGGCCGCCAACGCGCGGGCAAACCGCCACGCCAAACTTGCCGCCGCGGAACTGCGGCGGCTTGACGCCGACGCCGCCGCCCCTCTGCTGGCGGAGAAAGCCGCCGCCCTCGGACTGCACCGCCAAGCCGAAGTGCTTGGCGGCCAACTGCAGGCCGTGGACAGCGCCGCGGCAGCGGAGGAACGGGCAGGAACAGCCCTGCTGGAGGCCGCGCGCACGCTTCGGTCCGCGGCACTGACGGACACGGAGCTCGCGGGGCAGGACCTTCTCATCGACGCAGGGAGGGGGAAGGCCGACGACGACGCCGCCGGCCCGCACGCCGCGCTGGACAGCGCAACCGTCCGGAGCACCCTCACACGGCTGCGGTCCCTGCAGGCCGTGCTCACCGAACGCCTGCCCGACGAATCCCGGCTCGTCGGACTTACTGAACGCCGCGGCCGGCTGCGCCAACAGTTGCAGGAGCTGGAATCCGGTCAGCGGACCGGCGCCACTGCCCTGGCCGCCCTGCGTTCCGAGTCGGTGGCCCTGTCCACCGGAATCCGTCCCCTCGAGGAACTTGCCGCGGAAGTCCAGCTGCGCACCAAGGAGGCCACGGCAGCTGACGAACTCGTGACCATCGTTGGCCGCTTCCTCGCCGCCGAGGCCGAGTGCTCGGCAATCGCTGAACAGCACGCCGCAGCCCGGAACGTACACCAGGACCGGAGGCAGCACTGGCTGGACCTCCGGGAGCAACGGCTCACGAACGCCGCGGCCGAGCTCGCCACCCAACTTCTCGCCGGAGTCCCATGCCCCGTCTGCGGCAGCCCGGAGCACCCGGCACCCGCCCCGGCCGCAGCCTCTGCCCTGGCCGTCGCCGAGGCTGAAAAGGCAGCGCAACTAGCCAGCGACACGGCGGAAGAGACCTTCGCTGCCCTCGGACGCGAGCTCGCCGACGCCCACCAAAACGTCGCCGTCCTGGCAGCCCAGGGCGGCAGCACACCTCCCGAGGAAGCCCGCTTGGAGGCGGCCCTGGCCCGGGAACGGGCCGAGGACGCCGCCCGCGCCGCCACGGACCTTGCCGCCAGCCGGGCCCGGCTGTCAGAACTCGAGGCGGCCATCGCCGCCGCGGACCGGGCACAGGCCGACGCCGCCTCCGGCATCGCCCAAACGCAATCCACGATCGCCGAGATCGACGAACAGGCAGAGGCGCTGGAACACTCCCTGGACAAGCTGCGCGCCAGCCACGCGACGCTCGAACAGCGGATCGCCGCCCTGGCATCAACCGCCTCAGTCCTTGAACACGCGGACGCCGCGCAGTCGGCCCTCGAACTGGCCGCCGCCCGCACCGCGGAGGCACGCCGACAACTTGAGCAGGCCCTGCCCGCAGCCGGTTTCAGCACCGCAGCGGCGGCGCGGGACGCTCTGCTGCCGGCGCCGGCAGCAGCAAGCCTCGAAACGGCCATCCGGGCCGGACACGACGAAGCCGCCAGGATCCAGGAACTGTTTGCCGGCGAGGACCTCGCCCTGGCGGCGGCCGAGCGGGGCGCCGGGGAGCTCGTCAGCGATGCCGCCCTCGAAGAGCTCAGGACGGAAGCGGCGGCGGCCGACCGGAAAGCAAGGGAAGCCGTGCTGGCGGCCGGGCTGGCGGAAAACTCGCTCCGGACCCTCGGACGCATCGCCGTTGATTACGCGGAACTGGCCGCCGCCGGCAGGGAGCCGCGGGACCGGGCCGCGCTGCTCGCCGCCGTGGCCGACGCCGCCAAGGGCGGAGGCGACAACACCTACCGCATGAGCCTGAACAGCTACGTCCTTGCCGCCCGGCTTGAGCAGGTGGCCGTCGCCGCCTCGGAACGCCTGATTGGCATGAGCGACGGCCGCTACACGCTGCGGCACACCGACGCTAAGGCCGCGCGCGGCGCGAAGTCCGGCCTCGGCCTGGAAGTCGTGGATGAGTGGACCGGCCAGCGCCGGGACACCGCCACCCTCTCCGGCGGCGAGTCCTTCATGGCCTCACTGGCGCTGGCCCTCGGGCTGGCAGATGTGGTGCAGCACGAGTCCGGCGGCGTCGACATCGAGACCCTCTTCGTGGACGAGGGCTTCGGCAGCCTCGATGAGCAGGCGCTGGAACAGGTCATGGACGCCCTCGAAGGCCTCCGCGACGGCGGCAGGGTAGTGGGGCTCGTGAGCCATGTGGCGGAAATGAAGCAGCGCATCGGCACCCAGCTCCAGGTGGTCAAGGGCCGCAGCGGCTCCACCCTGCACATCAGCGACGACACCCGGGCCTGAATCCCTGTCCTGACCCCCCTTGTCCTGAGCCCCGGCCGCAGCCGGCCAGCCCGGACTGGCCGTCCGGGCATCAGCTATCATTGATCTGTTACCGGGTCGCGCGCATCGGGAGGAGGGACGATGCGCATTATTGAGCGAACCCGGAAACCATGAACCCTTCACCGTCTTCTTTGGCGTCTACTCTTGACGCCCCCATTTCGACCGACGCCCCCACTGCGACTGCGCTGCCGGCCCCCGAGTCGGCCAAGGGCGGCCGCTTCGCGCGGCTGCCGCTGCTCGCCGGCCGCAGCTTCATCCCGCTGGGTCTCTTCGCCCGCCTGCCGCTGGCCATGCTCACTGTCGGTGCCCTGACGCTCGTCACTTCCGTCACGGGCTCCTACGCCGTTGGCGGCGCCGCGGCCGGTGCCGTCGGCATCGGTTCCGCACTGGGTGCTCCCGTCCTGGGCGTCCTCGCCGACCGGCTCGGCCAGCGCCGCGTGCTGCTCGTATCCGCCATTGCCAACACCGTGGCCGTCGTAGCCCTGATCCTCGCGGCGTACCTCATTGCCGGGGCGCAGGACCTTGCCGCCGCCGTCCCCGTGCTGGCCGCGGCCTTCGTAGCCGGGGCCAGCTGCCCGCAGGTCGGTCCGCTGGCCCGGGTCCGCTGGATGGCCCTGACCTCCCGGACCTCCGGGCGCGGGGCGGCCGCGAACGCCGCTGACCTGGACACGGCCCTGTCCTATGAGAGCACCGCCGACGAGCTCACCTTCGTGCTCGGCCCGGCCCTGGTCGGCATCCTGGCCAGCCTGCTCGCGCCGTGGCTGCCGCTGGCCCTGGCCGCGGCATTGACTGTTGTCCTCGTACCCGCCTTCGCCGTCCACCCCACGCACCACGCGGTGGTCCGCACAGCACGGCGCCCGTCCTCAGGCCAGGCAGCTGAACCGGCGGCCGCATCGGCCTCCGGTGTGGTTCCCGCAGCGGCAGGGGACAGGAACGCGGACGCCCGCACGGCGGCCCAGCGCGCCAGGACCTTCGCCGCCGTCGCCCTGCCCGTACTGGCGATGGTGTGCATGGGCACGTTCTTCGGCTCCACGCAGGCCTCCCTGAGTTCCTTCTCCGCCAGCTTCGCCACGTCCGAGCTCGCGGGCCTGCTCTACGCCGCGATGGGACTGAGCTCTGCGGCGGCCGCCCTCTCGGTCGCGTACTGGCCCCGCCGCCTCACGGTGAACATCCGCTGGATTGCGTGCGCGGGGCTCATGGCAGGGCTCGCAGCACTGCTGTTGCTGCCCACGACGGCGCTGCCCATGGTTCTCGTGCTGCTGGTCCTGGGCCTGCCGGTGGGCCCGCTCATGGTCACAGTTTTCGCCATCGGCGGCCTCGTAGCTCCGGCCGGAAAGCTTGGCACGGTCATGACGGCCCTGGCCAGCGGCATTGTCGCCGGCACCGCGCTCGGATCCTCCATCGCCGGGCAGCTGGCCCAGAACTTCGGCTATTCGACGGCGTTCCTGGTTCCCGTGTGCGCCGCCACGGCGCTGTTCCTGCTGGGAACCGCAGCCGCCGTCGTACTCCGGCAACGCGGACGGAAGACGACGCCGGCCGCCTAAGCCCCCAACTAGCTCGCAGCAGGGGCCGTTTTGAGGGCTGAAAACGGCCCCTGCTGCCAGTCAGGTGGGCCGGCAGGTTCTAGCCCAGTTGCGCCTCGATCCGCCGCGCGGCCTCCGTGAGCGCCCCGGCGACCTCGTCCGGATCCTGTGCGGCGCGGATATACACGACGGCGAGGGCGGCCGGCCGGCCGCCCGGCACGCGCAGCGGCACCGCGATGGAGGACACCCCCGGAATCACCTCGTCATGGCTGGCGGCAAAGCCGCGGCGCCGGGCCTCGGCCGCTTCGGCCCGGTAAGGGATGCCCGGGACCAGCGCCCGCCACTCCTGTTCCGGGAAGGCGGACTGGATGGCGATGCCCGGCGCCCCGGCGCTGATGGGATGCCGCGACCCAGGGTGCTGCACCACCGCGGCGCCGCTGTGCCGCGGGTCCACCGTCACCAGCGTCACACACTCCTCCCGGTCCCAGACCGCCACAAAGGCGCTCATGGTCAGGGTGTTGGCCAGCACGGTCAGCTCCGGCAAGGCCGCCGACTGCAGGTTGCGGGAGACCCCGCGCGCCAGGACCGCCAGGCCCGGGCCGGGCTGGACGCGGCCGCCGTCGTCCCGCACCAGCAGCGAGTGGTCCTCCAGGGTGCGCAGGATCCGGTAGGCCACGGAGCGGTGGACGCCCATAGCATCGGCGAGTTCGGCAATCGTGAGCGGCTGCTGCGCCTCGGCCAGGATCTCCAACGCCCTGATGCCGCGGGACAGCGTCTGGGACGGGGAAGCCTGGGCAGTGCCGTCGTTCGGGGTCATGGGGTACATCCTAGGGGTGGGGATGCCGGCGTGCCGGGCAACCCTTGTGTTCCGGCTCACGGTCCGCTAGCGTTCTATATGGGAACTACTTGTTCGATTATAGAACAACACCGTACCCAAAGCACAGGTCAACCACACCACGACCGAACAAGACCGCACCGAACGCGAGGGATCAGTGATGATTGCCAAGCCACGCGACCACGCCGGCGGTGTCCGGGGCCAGGGCGCGCTGTCTGCCCCGCGAGCCAACCACTTCCGGGGGAGTCTTGGCAGGTTTGCCACCGGCGTCGCGATCGTGACTTTCGACGGGGTCACCAAGCGCCACGGCATCACCGTAAACTCCTTCACCTCAGTGTCCATGGAGCCTCCGCTGGTGCTGGTCAGCATCGCCCGTGCTGCCAGGGCCCACGATGAACTCGCCGATCGGCCCTTCACGGTGAATATCCTCGGCGCCGAGCAGCGGCACCTGGCCATGCATTTCGCCGGCCGTCCCGGCCCCGAGCCGCTGTGGGTGGAGGGGGACACCGCGCCGCGGCTGTCCAATGTCCTCGCCTATTTCGAATGCAAGCCGTGGGCGGCGTACGACGGCGGCGACCACACCCTCTACGTGGGCGAGGTGGTGGACTTCAACTACCGCAACGGCGATGCCCTGGCGTTCGCCAACGGCACATTCACCACCATCCCGGAAAGCCAGCTGGGCATGGAGGACCTGCTCTAGCGCCGCACGACATCCATTTAACACAGCATCCAATCAACACAGCTCAGCTCAGTTCAACGACGACTGGAGGAAGACCAATGGGTATCCGCACCGGACGGCAGTACCTGGACAAGCTCAACGCCATGACCCCGCATGTGGTGATCGACGGCGAGGTGGTCAGCGAGAAGATCGCCGAGCATCCGGCTTTCCGCAACGTGGCCCGCTCCTACGCCAAACTCTTCGACATGCAGCACGACCCGACGTACCAAGAGGCGCTCACCTACTCCTCGCCCAGCACCGGGGACCTGGTCAACGCCTCCTTCCTGGTGCCCAAGACCATCGAGGACCTCCAGCGCCGCCGCCGCGCCATCTCCACGTGGGCCGAGTCCTCCAACGGCTTCCTGGGCCGCTCCGGGGACTACATGAACTCCGCGCTCACCGCGCTGGGCACGGCCGGGAAGTGGTTCACGCAGGCGGACCCCAAGTTCGGCGAGAACATCCGCAACTACTACGAGTGGGCCCGGGAAAACGACGTCCTCGCCACGCACACCCTCATCCCGCCGCAGGTCAACCGCTCGGTTTCGGGCTCGGAGCAGCTCGGCGGCCAGCTCTCGGCCCGGATCGTGGAGGAGCGCGCGGACGGGATTGTTATCCAGGGCGCCCGGATGCTCGCCACCATCGCCCCGATTGCCGACGAACTGCTCGTGTTCCCGTCCACGGTCCTGCGGGGCACCCCGGAAGACGCGCCGTACTCCTACGCGTTCGCCATTCCCAACGATGCCCCGGGCCTGCGCTACCTCTGCCGTACCTCGCTGTACAACGGCGGCAGCACCCACGATGAGCCGCTGGCCTCCCGCTATGAGGAAATGGATGCCGTCGCCGTCTTTGACCACGTCTTCGTGCCCAGCGAGCGCATCTTCATGCTCGGCAACCCGCAACTGTGCAACAGCTTCTACACCGAAACCGGCGCCGGGGCGCTCATGACCCACCAGGTGGTCACCCGCACCATCGCCAAGAGCGAGTTCTTCCTGGGCCTGGCGTCGGAACTGGCCGAGGCGATCGGCATCGACGGGTTCCAGCACATCCAGGAGGACATCGCCGAGCTGATCATCGACGTCGAAATCGGCAAGGCGCTGGTCCGCGCCTCCGAGGCCGACGCCGGACTCAACGATGCCGGGGTCATGCTGCCGAAGTGGTCCACGCTGAACGCGGCCCGCAACTGGTACCCGAAGATCGCCCAGCGCTTCCCGCAGATCATCCGGAAGTTCTCGGCGTCGGGCCTCATGGCACTGCCGGGCGAGGCGGACCTCAACAGCGAGGCCCGGGCGGACATCGAACTGTACCTGCAGGGCAAGACCCTCACCGGCCCCGAGCGCGTCCGGCTGTTCAAGCTGGCCTTTGACGCCTCGATTTCCGGGTTCGCCGGGCGCCAGTCGCTCTACGAGTACTTCTTCTTCGGGGACCCGGTCCGCATGGCCGGCGCCCTGGTCAACACCTACGACCGCGAACCGGTCCGGGCCAGGGTCCGTGAACTGCTCAACCGCAAGGACTGACCCGCGCAAGACACTCCCCGCGACTATGTGTGCCCTATCACACATCTCATAGTATTATTTGGGGATACTAACTGACCGTTCGATCAGTAATTCGAGGGCTGGCAATTTCCGCGGCCAGCACTCAAGAGGCACCAGCTAGTCACTTCGCACCCACTTTGGGCAGTACCTCTGCCCCCAGCAACGGAGTTCCAATGACCGTAACTTCATCCGTAGATTCCGAGGCGGGTCCCAGCAGCAAACATGAGGAACGAAAGGTCCTCGCCGGGACCCTGGTCGGCACCACCATCGAGTGGTACGACTTCTTCATTTTTGCCCAGCTGACAGCCACGCTGCTGTCGCCGCTGTTCCTCGCCCCGCTTAACGCATCCAACCCGGGCCTGGCGCAGATCCTGTCCTTCGCCCTCATCGGCATCAGCTTCCTGTTCCGCCCGCTCGGCGCGATCATCGCCGGCCACCTGGGCGACCGCCTCGGCCGCAAGGCCATGCTGGTCTTCACGCTGGTCATGATGGGTGCCGCCACCGCGCTGATCGGCGTGCTGCCCACTTACGCGCAGATCGGTGTCTGGGCCCCGATCCTGCTCATCACCCTCCGCGTCATCCAGGGCTTCTCCGCCGGCGGTGAATGGGGCGGCGCTGCCCTAATGGCCGTCGAGCACGCACCCAAGAGCAAGCGCGGCCTGTTCGGTGCCTACCCGCAGATCGGCGTTCCGGTCGGCATGATCCTCGCCACGGGCCTGCTGTACTTCCTGAACACGTCCATGTCCAAGGAGGACTTTGCGTCCTGGGGCTGGCGTGTGCCGTTCCTGCTCTCGATCGTGCTGATCGTCGTCGGCTACCTGATCCGCCGCGCCGTGTCCGAGAGCCCGGTCTTCAAGGAGATGGCTGCCCGCAAGGAAGAGAGCAAGGCGCCGCTGGGCGAGCTCATCCGCAAGCACAAGAAGGCCGTCCTCTACTCCACCATGATCTTCATCGGCAACAACGCTGCCGGCTACCTGTTGATCGCGTTCTTCATCTCCTACGCCACCAAGTCCCTCAAGATGCCCACCCCGCAGATCCTGCTGGCCACCACGCTGGCTTCCTTCGGCTGGCTCATGTTCACGCTGGTCGGCGGCTGGCTCTCGGACAAGATCGGCCGCGTCAAGACCTTCCTGATCGGCTACGGCATTGTCTTCGCCTGGATGATCCCGATGTTCGCCCTCATCGACACCAAGGACATCGTGCTCTACGGCGTCGCGCTGTTCGTCCTGACCATCGGGCTGGGCCTGTCCTACGGTCCGATGTCCGCCATGTACGCCGAGATGTTCCCGGCGAACGTGCGCTACTCGGGCATCTCGATCGGCTACGCCTTCGGTGCCATCCTCGGCGGCGCGTTTGCAGCCACGATCGCGGAAACCCTGCTGCAGGGTACCCACTGGACCGGGTCGATCGGCATCTACATCATGGTCCTCTGCGTCATCTCCGCCATCGGCGTCCTCCTGGCCGGGGAGACGAAGGGCCGCCCGCTCGGCGTCAGCAGCCACCACTAGGGGCCACCACAAACAACGCGGGGTCACTTCGCGCCCATCCAGATCATTCGGAGGGGCCGCAAGTGACCCCGCGTTGCTTTTTTATGGCGGGCTTAGACGCCCAGGAAGCTGATGGCGCCCTGCTTGAAGGCGCGGCTGGTGATGGCGTTGGTGTGGTTGCGGCCCGGCAGCACCAGCTGTTCGACCATGCCGCCGGCCTTGGCGCCGAGGGCGGCGAGCTCCGGCATGGTGGCGGCGCGGTCGTCCTTTTCCCCCGCCACGAGGAGCATCGGCATGCGCGGCACGGCTTCGGCGGGGTCGTACGGCTCGGTCTTGATCGCCTCGACCAGGGACAGCAGCGCGAAGATGTTGTTGCTGGGCAGCAGCATGGCCATCTTCAGCAGCCCGGCGGTGGATTCGTCCGCGATGGGGGTGCCGTCGGCCAGGTACCGCTGCGCGGCGATCAGGTCGAAGTCCGCCAGCGGGTCGGCGACGTTGGGGCCGCCCAGGACCAGCCGGTGCACCAGCTCGTGCTGGGTGGCGCCGAACTCCCAGGCCAGCCGGGATCCCAGCGAATAGCCGATCACGTCCAGCCCGCTGGCAGGGTCGCCGTCGCGCAGGGGACGCGCGCCGGCGTCGAACACTATCTGCAGGAGGTCCGCACGGATCCGGCTGGGGGAGTAGGAGTCCATGTCTTCCGGCGCCCCGCTGCGGCCGTGGCCGGGCAGGTCCACGGTGATGACGCGCCGGCCGGCCTCCAGGAGCGCGGCAAGCCAGCCGCTGTCCTCCCAGTTGAGCTTGGAGGAGGAGGAGAAGCCGTGCAGCAGCAGGACCGGACGGAGCCCGGCGTCGTTCTGGGGCTCATGCACCTGCATGTACAGCTGGGGGTCGGTGCCCTCCACGGTGTGCGAATGCAGTTCGCCGGTGTGTCTGCCGCTCATGCTCTCAGTCCTCATCAAGTACGGCGCTCAGGCGGACCCGGCGCTTTGGTGCCTCTTCCTTCGGGACCGTGCCCACGATGCCGGCGGTGTTGTCCGGCACCTCAAACACAATCAGGGGCTCGCCGACATTGATCTTGTCGCCGGGCCCGCCGTAGATACGCACTACCTTACCTGCCTGCGGGCTGGGCAATTCAACGGCCGACTTGGTGGTTTCGACCTCCACCAGCGGCTGGTTGCGCTCCACCTGCTCGCCCGTTGAAACCAGCCATTCCAGCACGGTTGCCTCGATCAGGCCCTCGCCGAGATCGGGGAGCGGGAAGGAAATTTCAGCCACGTTTGTACTCCAATACTCGCTGGATGCCGAAGAGGATCCGGTCAATGTTCGGGATGTATTCATCTTCGAGGTCGCCGGAGGGGTACGGGACATCGAAGCCGGTGACGCGCTCCACCGGGGCCTTGAGGGTATCGAAGCAGCTCTGGGTGATCAGCTGCGCCACCTCGGCGCCGAGGCCGGAGGTCAGCGGCGCTTCGTGGACGACGACGGCGCGGCGCGTCTTGAGCACGGAGGCGGCCAGCGCCTCGGCGTCGATCGGCTTGAGCCAGCGCAGGTCCAGGACCTCGACGTCGATCCCGTCTTCGGCGGCGAGCTCGGCCACCTGCAGGCAGCGGGAGACCATGGCGCCCCACGCGACGAGCGTGAGGTGGCGGCCTTCGCGCATCACCTTGGCGCCGGTGGGGGAGCCGCCGTCGTGCATAGCTACCTCGCCCTTTTGCCAGTACCGCGACTTCGGCTCCATGAAGATCACCGGGTCCGGCCGCGTGGCGGCGTACTTGAGCAAGTGGTAGGCCTCATGCGGGTTCGACGGCGAGACCACTTTGAGCCCGGGAACGTGGGCGAAGAGTGCTTCCAGGCTTTCGCCGTGGTGTTCGGGGGCCCGGATGCCGCCGAAGCTGGGCACGCGCAGGGTGATGGGCATCGGCATTGTGCCCCGGCTGCGGTAGTTCATCCGGGCGATCTGGCAGACGATCTGGTTGATCGCCGGGTAGGCGAAACCGTCGAACTGGACCTCGGGAATGGGGTGGAACCCGGCCATCGCCAGGCCCACGGACATGCCGAGGATGCCGGATTCCGCCAGCGGGGTGTCAAAGACGCGCTGCGCGCCGTGCTTGGCCTGCAGCCCGTCGGTGATGCGGAAGACGCCGCCGAGCCGGCCGCAGTCCTCGCCGAAGATGACGGCCTTGGGGTTGTCTGCAAGGACCTCGTCCAGGGCGCGGTTCAGCGCCTGCTGCATCGACATTACGGTGGTTGATGCGGGGCTGGCGGTGTTCTCGGCAGTGTCGTCGGCAGTGCTCTCGCCGCTGGCGCTGGCGCTTGCGCTTTCGAGAATCGAGTTAGACATGTTCGGACTCCTCGCGCCAGTTGGCGGACTGGGCCTGCAGGCCCGGGGTGGTTTCCTGGAAGACCAGGTCAAACATTTCAGTGCCGGGCCGGGAACCGAGCGCCTGGATGCCCGTGCGGATCTGCTCCTCTTCCGCTTTGGCCGCGGCCATCGCCTCGGCGAAGAACGCCTCGTCCGCGATTCCGTCGGCCAGCAGCTTCTGCCGGAGCCGCTCGAGCGGGTCGGTGCCGGAGCCGTCGCGTTCCTCGTCCAGGGAGCGGTAGCGGCCCGGATCATCGGCGGTGGAGTGCGGGCCGCGGCGGTAGGTCATGGCCTCGATGAGCACCGGGCCGTTGCCGGAGCGGGCATGCGCGAAGGCGCGGCGGGTCGCCTCGAGGACCGCGACGACGTCGTCGCCGTCGATCTTCAGCCCCGGGATTCCATAGCCCGCGGCGCGGGCGGCGACGGAGCCGCCGGCCACCTGCCGTTCGGTGGGGACCGAGATGGCCCAGCCGTTGTTCTGGACGAAGAACACCACCGGCGCCTTCATCACGGCGGCGAAGTTCATCGCCTCGTGCACGTCGCCTTGCGAGGAGGCGCCGTCGCCGAAGTAGGTCAGGGCGACGCCGTCTTTCCCGTCGAGCGTCTGGCCGTGGGCCCAGCCGACGGCGTGCAGGACGGACCCGGCGACGACCGCTTGGATCGGGGCGAGCCGGGATTCCATCGGGTTGTAGAGGCCGCCGTGCCACGTGGCCTTGTGGGTGGACATGTAGGCCACCATGTCCACGCCCATGGTCCGGGCGACGCCCATTTCGCGGTAGGTGGGAAAGACGAAGTCCCGGGCGGTGTCCACGGCGTAGCCGCTGCCCACCTGGGCTGCTTCCTGGCCGAGCTCGGGGGCGTAGCCGGGGATGATGCCCTGCCGTTGCCAGGCGATGGCCGAGGTGTCGAGGTGCCGGACGGCCACCATCAGCGAATAGAGCTCTCGGAGCTCGTCGGCAGTGAGTGGCCCGGCAGCGCTGCCGGAAGCCACGGGGGAAAGTGTGTCCATGCTTGTGACCCTAGTCACCGGCGGCGGGGTGGGCAATCAGCCTAGGTTCGGGTGCCCAGACTGCGCACCTTTGCCGTCCCTGCCGCCGGTGAGCTTGACAATTTGTCTAGCGAACCCGCCGGTCCACTTCTACGCCTGCGCGGCGGTTGCCGGTGATCCGGGCGGCGATCCAGCACGCCGCGGCAATGCCGGCCACCAGTGCCAGGGTGCTGAACAGCTGCTTGCTGCTGTCCGGGCTGCTGAAGCCGACGGCGAAGATCAGGGCCAGGAGCACCAGCCCGAAGATCGTCAGGGCCGGGAAGCCCTTCATCCGCAGCGGCAGCGCCGTGCCGTCACGGTCCGCCCGGCGGCGCAGGATCAGCTGGGAGACCAGGGCCGAGCCCCACACCACGAGGCACGTGGAGCCGACAAGCTGGAACAGGGCCGGCAGAATCTGGTCGGGGAACAGCAGTTCCAGGACGGCGGCCAGGAAGCCGAAAGCCACAGAGACGCTCACCGCCACCACCGGTACCCGGGCCGAGTTGAGCCTCGAGAGGAACTTCGGGGCTTCGCCGCGCTCCGAGAGCGAGTACACCATGCGGGACGCGCCGTAGAGGTTGGCGTTCAGCGCGGACAGCAGCGCGATGACGGCCACCAGGGTGATCGCGGCGCCCGCACCAGGGATCCGGGCGACGTCGAGGACGCCGGCGAAGGGGGATTTCAGGGCCGCCGAGGTTGAAGGAAGGACGGCCGCGATGACGAAAACCGAGCCGATGTAGAACACGAGGATCCGCCAGACCACGGTGCGGATCGCCTGGGCGACGCTGCGTTCCGGGTTCTCGGTCTCGGCCGCGGCCACGCTGACAATCTCAGTGCCGCCGAAGGCGAAGATGACGACGAAGAGCGCGGTGGCGATGCCGCCGAGGCCTGCCGGGGCGAAGCCGGAAGTGAAGTTGCTAAGGCCGGGGGAGGGGACGTCCGGCAGCCAGCCCAGCAGCAGGGCCGCGCCGATGGCGAGGAAGATCACGATCGCGGCCACCTTGAGGATGGCGAACCAGAATTCGAACTCGCCGAAGTTCTTCACGCCCGCCAGGTTGATGGCGGTGAACAGGGCCATGAAGACCAGGGACAGTGCCCAGACGGGGATCACCGGCCACACCGTGAACAGGAGCCCGGCCGCACCGAGGGCCTCGGCCGCGATGACCACCACGAGCTGCAGCCACCAGAGCCAGCCGACGGTCGCCCCTGCGGTCTTGCCCATGGCTTTTTGCGTGTAGACGGAGAAGGCGCCGCTGTTGGGGTTGGCTGCGGCCATCTCGCCGAGCGCCCACATCACCAGGATGATCAGGGTTCCGGCAACAAGGTAGGAGATCAGCACGGCCGGTCCCGCCGCCTTGATTCCTGCCCCCGAGCCGAGGAACAGGCCGGCGCCGATCGCACTGCCCAGCCCCATCATGGTCAGCTGGCGTGGCTTCATGCTGTGCCCCAGGCTCGGGGCGGGAACCGCGGTGGGTAGCGTCGCGGTGGACTTCGTTGTCATGGCGAACCTTCGTGTGGTTTGGATCTGTGCGTCCTTATGGGACCTATTGAATTTACCGTCTTTGGGCCGGCGCCACGGATCGCCGGGGCGCCCCCGCCGTGAGAGCATGGTGGCAGTTTGCTCATTGAATTGGGGCGTTGGCGGCGGTTTGTTCAACCCGGGCCGCCTGGAAAGGAAAAATCCATGGACGTTGATCCGCTGGATGCAAAGATTGTCCGATTTTTCACGGATTCGCCCAGGGCCTCGGTCCTGGAAGCCTCCCGGGTGCTGAAAGTAGCCCGCGCGACGGTGCAGTCGCGGCTGGACCGGATGCAGGATTCCGGTGTGATCGGCTCGTGGGTGCCGCACCCGGATCCGGCCCACTTTGGTTTCCCGGTGGTGGCGTTCTGTTCCCTCACGATCAACCAGGACCTCGGGCACGACGCCGTCGTGGAGGCCCTGGCGCGGATCCCCGAACTGATCGAGATCCACACCGTCTCCGGGAGCTCGGACCTCATGGCACGCATCGCCGCGCGCTCCAATTCGGACCTCCAGCGCGTCCTCGATGCCATGATCGCCACCAGGACTGTCCTGCGGTCCTCATCCGTGATCGTGCTCAATACGCACTTCCAGGGGCGCACCCTGCCGCTGCTGGAAGCCGCGGCCGCAAGCAAGTGACAGGCTAAGCAAGTGACAGGCCAGGCCTGTGCGCCGGGCAGACATGCTCCGGCGAATGGGCTAGAGGACGCTCAGGCCCTCGGGCAGGCCGGTCCGGCCGGTGAGCAAGAGCAGCAAGTCACCGGCGGCCGGCAGCCGGGAGCCGATGGCCCCGGCGAGCTCCAGGGAGGCCGCGACCGCCGGGGCCAAGGAGGCGGGCGGCGGGAGGCCCAGGGCGCGCGCCAGGTCCAGGGTGTGCACGGCCAGTTCGAAGGTCCGGGTCGGCAGGTAGTCGATGAGCGTCATTGCCCCGGCGGGCGTGGCCACCAGGGCACCGTCCGGAGTGTTCCGGACGAGGTCCGTGACGCGCTGGACCAGCTCCCGCACCGCTGAGGCCGGGTCCTCGCCCAGGGCCTCCCCGGTTTCCCTGCCGCGCCGGGCGATGGCGTCCGGCGAGGTGGCGCCGCGGACGGCCAGGAAGTAGTCCACCGGACCCGCCACCCGCTCCCCGGCGGCCGGGGTGGCGAGGTAGGTCTCTACGGTGGTCAGGGCGCGGCTGGTGTGGCCGGTCAGTGCCCGGACATCCCATTCACCCAGAGCCGGCCGCGGCCACGCCTGGTCCGGTACCTGTCCGGCGAGCTCCAGGAATGCCTGGGCCGCCCCCGTGTAACGGGCTCTGACTGCCGCTGCGTCCCCGCCCTTTGAACCCCTGCCCTCCGGGTCCATCTCTTCTGCGTCCATAGCCCTGATTCTTGCCGTTGCCGGCTCCCGCGGACAAGCCCGGACCGACCCCCGGCAACGCTCAGGGCCGCGGCCGTGTCCGCAAATGTGGCCGCCCGTGTGACCTGAAACATTTTGCGTCCCGCCGTCGCGGCCGTATCATTAGTTCTAGTCAATTTGACTATAACTAATCCGGCGGTCGGGCCGGATCCGTCCGGGAAGTCCACCGCTGGACCCGCCCGGGACCGCAGAGGGCGGGTGAACCACCGTTTACACCACAGCAGCCAACGTCTCGGAGCGCCAGACCGCGCCGCCGTCGCTGGCCATCTCCACCGTGATCTTTGCGCTGCGCCCCAGCGAGAAGTCCGGCCGGCCCACGCTGTGGATCCCGCTGGTGCGCCGGATCCGCGAGCCGTTCAAGGGCCTCTGGGCCCTGCCCGGCGGCCCGCTCACGCACTCGGAATCCCTCCAGGACGCCGCGTCGCGGAACCTTCGCGAGACGACGGGGCTGGCCCCCAACTACCTCGAACAGCTCTACGCCTTTGGCGGGCTGCACCGCTCGCCCACCCAGCGCGTCGTCTCGATTGTGTACTGGGCGCTCGTCCAGCCCACGGAGGCCGCGCTCGCCGACGAATCCGAAAACGTGCGCTGGTTCCGCGCCGACCGGCTCGGCGAGTTGGCCTTCGACCACAACGCGATCATCGACTACGCCCTGTGGCGGCTGCGCAACAAGATGGCCTACGGATCCATCGCCTACCACCTGCTGGGCGAGTACTTCACCCTCGCCCAGGTCCGGGAAGTCTACGAGGCCGTCCTGGACCGCCAACTCGATCCCGCCAACTTCCGCCGGCAGGTCAAGGCCACGCCGGAAATCGAAGAAACCGATCAGTACCTGCAGGGCGGCAAGCACCGCCCGCCACGCCTCTACCGCTTTACCGGCCGCCCAGGCCTTGACCCAGACAACAGGAGCACACCATGAGCAGCGTCAACACGGCAATCCAGCTGATCACGCGCGAGCAGGCCGCCACCATGACGGGGGCCGCGGCCGCCTCCACCTGCAGCCCTGCGCTGGCCCGCGGGCCCTGGGACTACGACCTCGCCGAGGCCCTCGCCGGAGCGCCCGCCTACGGACCGGGCGCCTCCTCCGCCGACGTCGCACCGGTCTCGACTCCCCGGCAGGGCCAGCTCCCGGAGGAGTACAAGCTCGCCAGCGACGCCGAACTCGACGCCCGGATCCGCGCCGCCAAAGCGGCGCTGGGGGACCGCGCCGTCGTGCTGGGGCACTTCTACCAGCGCGACGAAGTGATCGAATATGCCGACTTCGTGGGCGATTCCTTCCAGCTGGCCAATGCGGCCCTGACCCGGCCGGACGCGGAAGCGATCATCTTCTGCGGCGTGCACTTCATGGCCGAGACCGCGGACATCCTCTCCCGGCCGGACCAGGCCGTAATCCTGCCCAACCTCGCCGCGGGCTGCTCCATGGCGGACATGGCGGACATCGACTCGGTCACAGAGTGCTGGGAACAGCTTGAGGAAGTCTTCGGCACCGAGCCCGACGCCGACGGCCGGGTCCCGGTCATCCCGGTCACCTACATGAACTCCTCCGCAGCCCTGAAAGGCTTCTGCGGCGAGCGCGGCGGGATCGTCTGCACGTCCTCGAACGCCGCGACGGTGCTGGAGTGGGCGTTCGAGCGCGGCCAGCGGGTGCTGTTCTTCCCGGACCAGCACCTGGGCCGCAACACGGCCAAGGCGATGGGGGTGCCGCTGGAGCAGATGCCGATGTGGAACCCGCGCAAAGACCTCGGCGGCAACGACGAGGCGACCCTGCTCGATTCCCGGGTGATCCTCTGGCACGGCTTCTGCTCGGTCCACAAGCGCTTCAACGTGGGCCAGATCGAGAAGGCCCGCGCCGAGTTCCCCGGCGTGCAGGTGATCGTGCACCCCGAATGCCCCATGGAGGTGGTGGACGCCGCCGATTCCGCCGGGTCCACCGACTTCATCAAGAAGGCCATCGCCGCGGCCACGGAACCCACCACGTTTGCGATCGGCACCGAGATCAACATGGTGAACCGTCTCGCCGCAGAATACCCGCAGCACACCATCTTCTGCCTGGACCCGGTGATCTGCCCCTGCTCCACCATGTACCGCATCCACCCCGGCTACCTTGCCTGGGTCCTGGAAGCACTGGTCCGCGGCGAGGTGCTCAACCGCATCACCGTGGACGAGGACGTCGCCGCCCCGGCAAAGGTGGCGCTGGAGCGCATGCTGGCGGCGCGGCCGTGACCAGGCGGCTCGTGATTGTCGGCAGCGGGGTTGCGGGGCTCTACGCCGCGCTGCTCGCCACCGACGCCGCCACCGCCGGCGGCCGTGACATCGAGGTGGTCCTCCTGAGCAAGGGGACGCTGGAGCAGAGCAACACCTTCTACGCCCAGGGCGGCATCTCCGCCGTGCTGGCACCGGAGGATGCCGCCCCCGGGGACTCCGTGGCAGCGCACATCGCGGACACGCTCGCCGCCGGTGCCGGGCTGAACGACACCGAGGCAGTCCGCGTCCTGTGCACCGAGGCCGTCCGGGACATCGCTGGCCTGGGCCGCTACGGCGTGCATTTCGACGCCGGTCCCGACGGCGGACCGGCCCTGGGCCTGGAAGCGGCGCATTCGGCGCCCCGCATCCTGCACGCCGGCGGGGACGCGACGGGCGCCTGCATCGCCCGCGGGCTGGTCGCCGCCGTCCTGGAACGCGCGGTCCTGGATCGAGCTGGCCATGGCCAGCTCCGGGTGGAGACCAGCGCCTTCGTCACCGGCCTCCTGACCGAACCGGCCGCCCGCCGGGACGCCTCGTCAGGCAGCACGCCGCCGACGCCGGCCCGTGTCACCGGCGTGGCCTACCTGGCCGGCGGCCGGCCCCAGCAGCTGGCGGCCGACGCCGTCCTGCTCGCCACCGGGGGTGCCGGCCGGCTGTTTGCCCGCACCAGCAATCCCTCCGTCGCCACGGCCGACGGGCTGGCCCTGGCCTGGCGTGCCGGATCCGCGGTGCGGGACCTTGAGTTCTTCCAGTTCCACCCCACCACCCTCGCCACCGAGGAGGTCCCGGGCGGCCCGCCGGCCCTGCTCATCTCCGAAGCGGTCCGCGGCGAGGGTGCGGTGCTGCTGGATTCCGCGGGGTACCGCTTCATGCCGGACTACCACCGCGATGCCGAACTGGCCCCCCGCGACGTCGTCTCCCGCAGCATTGCCCTGCACCTGGCCGCCACGGGGGCCGCGCCGGGCAGCCCGGTCTATCTGGACGCCCGTGGCATCGAGGCAGACCGGGGCGCGGGCTTCCTGGCCCGGCGGTTCCCGACCATCACGGCGGCCACCCTCGCCGCCGGCTACGACTGGACCGCCGAGACGATACCTGTGTCCCCGGCCGCGCACTATTGGATGGGCGGCGTGTGCACCGACCTGCGGGGCCGCACGTCCGTTCCCGGCCTGTACGCCGCCGGCGAGGTCGCCCGCACGGGGGCGCAGGGGGCAAACCGGCTGGCGAGCAACTCGCTGCTGGAGGGCCTCGTGTTCGGCCGCCGTGCGGTCGAGGACTTCCTGGACGCACCTGTGCCGGACGCCGCCTGGCTCTCGCCGGCACGCGAGGACGTCCATCCCGGCAGCCGCGTCCCGCCCGCGGCAGCCGTTTCCCCAACGACAGCCGCCCCCTGGGCCGCGGAGGTTCCGTTCAGCCGCGCGGCGCTGGGAAGGCTCATGACGGCGGCTGCGGGAGTCACCCGCACGGGCGCCGACCTCGACGCCGCCGCGGCCCAGCTCGCGCAGTGGGCCGCGGACCTTGAAGCCGTGGATTTTAAAGCGGCTGACTTTGAAGCGGGCCCTCTTGAAGCAGGGGTCCGCGACGGGCACAGTGTCTGGCACAGTGTCTGGCGCAGCCAGAGTGCCCACGAGGACCGGAACCTGCTGCTGGCTGCGGAACTCCTCGTGGCCGCGGCAAGGAAGCGCACCCACTCGGTCGGCGCCCACTATCGGGCAGACAGCACGGCCGGCGCCGCGCACTCCGCGGTCCTTGTTGCCCCCGCTCGCTCCACCTCGACGGCCGGTAAGTCCGGCCCCCGGCATGCCTCCGCATCCCGACACAAGCAAAGGATCTCGTCATGACAGCAACCGTTGTCCCGGAAACCCGGTCCACCGCACAGCCGGCGCTCGCCGGGAGCCTGCCCGAGGCCGCCGTCCTGGCCGTCCTCCGCACGGCGCTGCAGGAGGACGCCCCGTACGGGGACATCACCTCGCAGGTGCTCATCCCAGCTCAGGCGCGGGCGACGGCGGTGCTCAATGCGCGCGTTCCCGGCGTGCTGAGCGGCGGGGAGGTCTTCGCCGCGGCGATGAAGCTGACCGACCCCGGCGCCGTCGTCGAACTGCTGGTCAACGACGGCGAGGCCTTCGCTGCCGGAACCGCCCTGGCCCGCGTGACCGGTAACGCCCGCGCCGTGCTGCTGGCCGAACGCGTCGGGCTGAACCTGGTCCAGCGGATGAGCGCCATTGCTACCAGGACCGCCGAGTTCGTGGCGCTGGTGGACGGCACCGGGGCGCGGATCACCGATACGCGGAAGACGACGCCGGGACTGCGGGTGCTGGAACGCTATGCCGTGCGCTGCGGCGGCGGCGCCAACCACCGTTTCAGCCTGTCCGACGCCGTCCTGGCGAAGGACAACCACCTGGCCGTCCTCACCGGCGGTGATCCGGCGAAGCTGACCGAGGTGCTGCGCGGCGCCAAGGCCCAGCTTGGCCACACAACACACTTCGAGGTGGAAGTGGACACCATGGAGCAGATCGAGCCGGTACTTGCCGCCGGGGTGGACACCATCATGCTGGACAACTTCTCGTTGGCCCAGCTGGCGGCCGGCGTCGAGCTGGTGGGCGGCCGTGCACGGGTCGAAGCCAGCGGGAACGTCAGTCTCGCCACCGTGGCGGACATTGCGGCCACGGGGGTGGACGTCATCTCGATCGGGGCCCTGACGCACAGCGTCACGGCCCTGGACCTCGGCCTGGACATTGAGCTTGATGTCGACCCCGGCGCCGGGCCCGTTCCTGCCCCGGAACAGACGGCCGGCTGAGGCGCACCGTGATCTTCCTCGACGCCGCGGCCACCACCCCGGTCCGCCGCGAGGTGCTGGAGGCCATGTGGCCCTACCTCACGGGCGAGTTCGGCAACCCGTCAAGCCATCACTCCCTGGGGGAGGCGGCCGCCACGGCGCTCGCCGGGGCCCGCGTCGCCACCGCCAAGGCCCTGGGGTGCCGCCCCGGCGAAGTCGTCTTCACCTCCGGCGGCACGGAAGCGGACAACCTTGCCGTCAAGGGCATCGCCCTGGCCCGGCGCGCCGCCGACCCGAACCTGAACCGGGTGGCGATCAGCGCCGTCGAACATCCCGCCGTGGAAGAATCCGCCAGGTACCTCGAACGGGTGCACGGCTTCGTGGTCGACGTGATTCCCGTGGACCGCTTCGGGCAAGTGACGGAAGGGGCACTTGCGGCGGTGCTGCAGCCTGGGACGGCCCTGGTCAGCATCATGTACGCCAATAACGAGGTCGGCACGGTCCAGCCCATCGCCCGGCTCGCGGCGCTGGCCCGCGCCCACGCCGTCCCGTTCCACACCGACGCCGTCCAGGCCGCCGGCTGGCTGCCGCTGGACACCGGAGCACTGGGCGTGGACGCGCTGAGCATTTCCGGCCACAAACTTGGCGCCCCCAAGGGCAGCGGCGCGCTGTTTGTGCGCGGACGGCTCCGGGTTGAACCGCTGGTTCACGGCGGCGGGCAGGAGCGCGGCCGCCGCTCGGGAACGGAAAACGTCGCCGGGGCCGTGGCGCTGGCAACGGCCCTGACGCTGCCCCGGGAACCGGCAGGGCGCCTCGCTGCCCTCCGCGACGGGTTCATTGACGTTGTGCTGGCCGGTGTTCCCGGCGCGCTGCTCACCGGCCATCCCACCGAGCGGCTGCCCTCGGTGGCCTCCTTCTGCTTCCCGGGCACCAGCGGCGAGTCCGTGCTGCTGGAACTCGAACGCCAGGGCATCGTCTGCTCCAGCGGTTCCGCGTGTGCCGCGGGCTCGGACGCACCCTCGCCCGTGCTGCTGGCCATGGGCATCGAGCCCGAGGTCGCCCAGACGGCGGTGCGGTTCAGCTTCGACTCGACCGTCACGGCAGCGCAGCTGCAGGAGGCGGCGGCCGCAGTCCGCACCGCCGTCGGCAGCGTCCGCTCCCTCGGCACAACCAGCTCGCAGCAGGGGCCGTTCTGAGCGCCCAGAACGGCCCCTGCTGCTAGTCAGTTGGGCAGGCGGGGCGGGAAGGCGGGGCGGCCAGCTGGGCAGGCGAAGCTAGCGGTGGCGGGCGCGGCGGAAGATCCAGTGCCGCAGCATGGTGAACCGCACGGCAGTGGCGGCGAAGCCGGAGAGGGTGGTGGTCCACAGCTCCTCGGCCACGGTGGCATCGGGGTTGACCCAGTGCAATACGGCCAGGCTGCCGCCGGTGATCAGCAGCGCGACGAGGATAACGATCAGGCCGTTGAGGTGGTCCCGCTTCATCCGGCGGGTTTCGGTGATCTTGAACGTCAGGCGCCGGTTGAGAGCGGTATTCATGAACGATGTCAGGATCAGGGCCGCGGCGTTGGCCGGCTGGGCCCCGAGCCAAGGACGGGAAAGGGCGTACAGGGCAAGGGAAGTCAGGGTGCAGACAATCCCGACGCCGGTGAACCGGATGAGCTGGCGGACCACGGGGTAGCGGAGGACTCCGCGGTGGCGGCGGGAGCTCTGCCCGCGGACGACGGCGGCGGCAGGAGCCTGCTGTTCGAGCTGGGACGCCATCCGCTCAGTACAGCTCGCCCACGGGAATTTCCACAGCCAGCCGGTTCGCCGGGCCGGCAAGCGGACATGCCCAGGCTTCGTTGTAGGCGCAGGAGGGGTTGTAGGCGAAATTGAAGTCCAGGATGAATTCGGCCTGGGGCCCGGAACCCCGTACGCCGTGGAAAGCCCCCTTGATGGTGTCCAGGAGGTAGCGACCGGCGCCGTAGCTGCCGCCGGGCTGGCCGGCGGTGGCGTCGCGGAACGGCACAAAGATGCCGCCGCCGTAGCCCCTGAGTTTCCAGACTGCGAGCTGCCCCATCTCGGGAAGGTCGAAGGTGCCCAGCCGCACAAACCGGACCAGTCCGTCAGTCCCGGTCTCCACATTCATCTCCCGGCCGGCGCCCTCGAGAGTCAGGGGGACGTGGAAACGGTAGATCGGATCGTAGTCCGCCGTCTTCAGGCCGCCGAAGCTGGCCTTTGCCTCCGCCGTCAGCGCCGAGGCAGGGTGCGTGCCGAACATGCGGTCCCGCTCCTGGCGCCAGTAGGAATGTGCCTCTGCCGGGCTGTCCGCGGCAATTTTCCGCGTAGTGGCATAAAGGGCAAAGGTCCGCAGCCGCCAGTCAGCGATATCGAGCGCCGACATGCCTGCCACGTCGCCCTGGTCCCCAAAGTGCGTTCCGTCAAAGTCATGTTCGGCCATGCCCCCACAGTATCTGCTTTCCCGGGACCGAAATTTGTGCGCCGAAATTTGTGCCCAAGGTTCCGGCAGGACCCGCGCGCGGAATGGACGTTTCGGTGAGCCGTCCACCCTTAGACTTTCGCCCATGCGCAACCCCCTGCAGAACGAGGCCGCCGGCACTACCCCCAGGAGCGCCGGGGAGGAACCGGGCAGCTCCGGGGACACACCGGGCAGTGCCGGGCGCGCGGCGGCGTCGCTGGCGGAGCTGGTGACGTACCGGACTGTCTCTGTCCGAGCCGAGGGTTCCATCCGGGCCAAGGGGTCCTCCCCGGCGGAGGCCGGCGTGGAGCCAGACCAGTTCGAGGCCTTCATCGCCGCCCTGCCCCGGCTGTATCCGGCGGTCCATGCCGCCCTGGAACTGGAGCGCGTCAACGGCCACGCCCTCCTGTACCGCTGGCCCGGCAGCGCCTTGGCGGAGGACCCGGCGGCCGCGCAGCGCGCGTCGGTGCTGATGGCGCACTACGACGTCGTCCCGGCGGCCGACCCGGGGCAGTGGACGCGGCCGCCGTTCGCCGGCCACAACGACGGCACCTTCCTGTGGGGCCGCGGGACCCTCGATGACAAGGGCCAGCTCGTGGCCATCCTGGAGGCCGCCGAGAGCCTGCTCCGGGCCGGGTATAGGCCGGCGCATGACCTGTACTTCTCGTTCGGCAACAATGAGGAGACGGCCGGCAACAGCGCGGCGGCTGCCGCGGAGCTGCTGGCCGGCCGCGGCGTGAAGCCCTGGCTCGTGCTGGACGAGGGCGGTGCCGTGGCGGGCGGTGCCTTTCCGGGCGTGAGCCGCCCGGCCGCCGTCGTCGGCGTGGCAGAAAAGGGAATCCTGGACGTGGAGCTGCTGACCCGGGACCCGGGGGGACACGCGTCCACGCCGCCGCGGATGGGGGCGACGGCGCGGCTGGCCCGCGCCATCACCCGGATCGAACGCAGCCCGTTCCCGCAGTCGCTGCCGGAGGTGACCGCGGAGATGCTGCGCCGCTTCGGCCCGCATACGCCCCCGCCGCTGCGGGCCGTGTTCGCCAACGTGGCACTGCTCCGGGCACCGATCACCTGGCTCTTTGGCCGGCTCGGCAACGAGACCAACGCGATGACCCGAACCACCGTGGCCATCACCACCCTCGAAGGCAGCTCCGGGGCGAACGTCCTTGCCGCCACCGCCAAGGCGAACGCCAACATCAGGGTGGCGGTGGGGGAGAGCGTCGAAGGCGCCGTGGCACGACTGCGGAAAATCATCCGTGACCCGAAAGTCGAACTGCGCATCGTGGAGGGCAACGACCCGTCACCGGTCTCCCCGTCCTCCGGGGCCCAGTGGGAACTGCTGGCGGATTGCATCGGGCAGGTCTTCCCCCAAGCCATCATCACGCCGTACATCATGATGGGCGGCACGGACTCCCGCCGCTTCACCGGGATCTGCGGTGCCGTGTACCGGTTCGCGCCGTTCTTCATGGACGTCCGGGCCCGCGGCTCCATCCACGCCGTGGACGAGAAAATTTCCCTCGAGACGCTGGACCAGGGGGTCCGCTTCTACGAAACACTGATGCGGAAACTCTGAGCCATGCGGCGCCCCGGCTACGCTGGCATCATGACTGGGACCGCGCCACCCCGAGGACCAGGCACCGGCGGAATCCGGAGCGCTGTGCTGCGCACCGGCGCGGCGTTCGTGGTCGCGGCGGCAGCCCTGACGGGCTGCAGCAGCGACGGCAAGGGGAGTCCGGCGTGGACAGCAGGGAGCGGCGCGACGGAGAGTACGACGTCGACGGCCAGCCCCGCGGCGGCGTCGTCGGCCAGCGCTTCCGCCGCCCCGGGCTCGAGTGCGGCGGCCTGGAAAGTCTTTACCGATCCGGCAAAGACGGTCAGCTTTGAAGTGCCGCAGGACTGGATAGTCCAGTCCGTTGCTCCCGACGCGGGTACGTTGCCGGGGGCGCTGAAGATCATCGTCAAAGACGCCAAAGGCGCTTATCTGGCCACCCTGCAGACCGGCCTGCCTCCGCAGCCGCCGCCGTCCTGCCCGGGTGGCGCCGCACGGGACTACGTCGTGGTCAGCAGCGTGCCTGTTGACCTGCCGCACGCCGGCGGCGAGGGAACCCTTGACCCGCACGTGGTGTTCCGGGTTATCCAGGGCTACAAGTACTTCGGCTCCTACGGCATCACCAACGTGGTGGGCGGCGCCGGCGGCAAGAGCTGCGCGTTGCAGAATGTGGTCCGTGGCCCGGCCGGCAAGGGGGATTACTCGTTTGGGGATCTGACGGTGCTGAAGACGCTGGCGCCGGACCGGAAGGTCGCCCCCGCAAAGGCATTCGACACTCTCGACCAGGCTGCCAAGTACGTCAACGAGGGGTCCGAATTCGCCGACGTCCAGCGGATGCTAATGTCTCTGAAGATCAAGAACTAGTCCCGCCCGCCCGCACATCCCGGGCCGTTGACGGCGACTTCCCCGCACCCGCCTCACATCCCACATCCCGGAGACATGGAGATTCATGGAACGCGCTGTAGCCGCCCGCCTGGCCTTCAAGACCGCAGCCGAAACCAAGGTGGCTCTGGCCGTGGCCGTGGCCCGGAACGCCGGGTACGGCTCGGTCCAGGAATCGCTCACGGTGACCGCTGGAGGCGAGGACGTGCCGCTGACCGAACTCTCGGACCATCACGGCGGGCGCTTCCACTACATGGAATTTGCCGAACCCACGGACGTGCTGGTTGAGTATTCGGCTACCGTCACCGGCTTTGCCCGTCCCGAGGAACCCGGGCTGATGGAACTGATCCGGTATGTCCGGCCCAGCCGCTACGCGGAATCGGACCGGCTGCTGCCGACTGCCTATGCCGAATTCGGCGGGCTTCAGGGCGAAGAGCTGCTGCACGCCATCCGCAACTGGGTCTTCAGCGAACTGCGCTACGTCAGCGGATCCTCCCGGGGGACCGACGGCGCCGTCGAAACCCTGCTGCACCGCCGCGGCGTCTGCCGGGACTTTGCCCACCTCGCCATTGCCCTGCTGCGTTCCAAGAACGTCCCGGCCCGGCTGGCCGCCGTCTATGCCCCTGGCCTGACCCCGATGGACTTCCACGCCGTCGCCGAAGCGCACATCAACGGTGCCTGGCACGTCATAGATCCGACAGGGCTGGCACCGCGGGAGAGCATGCTGCGGATCACGGCCGGGCGGGATTCCTCGGACACCGCCTTCCTGTCCACCGTGGGCGGCAGCCTGTCCCTGAAGGAACTCAGCGTCACCGCCGTCGTCGATGAGCTGCCGCTGGAAGACCCGGCGAAGCTCGTCGCCATCCAGTAGACAGGCCTAGCGCACGGCAACCGAGGCGCGGAGCTTCTCGGTCAGCCGCAGCAGCTCCTGCTGTTCGGCGGCGGAGAGGGCCGGGCCCACGAGGGCGGCGATGTCGCGCACGTGTTCCCGGCCGATCTGCTTCTGCAGGTCCCTTCCGTCGTCGGTGAGCCGGATGAGGATCCCGCGGCCGTCATCGGGGGCCGGCGTCCGTTCGACGAGCCCGCGCTTCTCGAGCCGCTCCACCAGCCGGCTGAGGCTGGACTGGCTCAGCAGGACGTTGTCGTTGAGCTCGTTCAGGCGCAGCCACCCGGAGGGGCAGCGCGAGAGCGTGAACAGGACGTCGTACTCGTTGAGCGCCAGGGCTTTGAACGCCGGCGCCGCCTGCAGCTTGCGCATCACCGCCACCTGGGCCCGGAACAGGGATTCCCAGGTTTCCGCGGCCAGGCGTACCGGCGATTCTGTGGTCTTGGCCGGCATCATGAACCCTTGGTGGTGGGCTCCGCCTCGGCGGCGTCGACGGTGTCCGCTGCCAGTGCGGCAGCCACCCGGCCGGCGTGCGTCGGCGGTTCGGGGACATGTGCGGGCTTGAGTGCGGCATATTCCTTGCGCAGCACCGGCAGCACCTCTTCGCCGAAGAGATCCAGCTGTTCCAGGACGGTCTTCAGCGGCAGGCCGGCGTGGTCGATCAGGAAAAGCTGGCGCTGGTAGTCGCCGAAGTACTCCCGGAACGTCAGGGTCTTTTCGATCACTTCCTGCGGGCTCCCGACCGTCAGCGGGGTCTGGGAGGTGAAGTCCTCCAGCGAGGGGCCGTGGCCGTACACCGGGGCGTTGTCGAAGTAGGGGCGGAATTCCTTGACGGCATCCTGGGAATTCTTCCGCATGAAGAACTGGCCGCCGAGGCCCACAATGGCCTGGTCCGCCTTGCCGTGGCCGTAGTGCTCGTAGCGTTCGCGGTAGAGGCTGATCAGCTGCTGGTAGTGCTCCTTGGGCCAGAAGATGTTGTTGGCGAAGAAACCGTCACCGTAGTATGCGGCCACTTCGGCGATCTGCGGCGTGCGGATCGAGCCGTGCCACACGAAGGGGGCGACGCCGTCGAGCGGGCGGGGCGTGGAGGTGAAGTTCTGTAGCGGGGTGCGGTGCTTGCCGGACCAGTTGACGGTGTCCTCGTCCCAGAGGCGGCGCAGCAGGGAGTAGTTCTCAATCGCGAGTTCGATCCCGTCCTGGATGTTCTTGCCGAACCAGGGGTAGACGGGGGCAGTGTTGCCCCGGCCCAGGACCAGGTCCACGCGTCCGTCTGCGAGGTGCTGGAGCATCGCGAAGTCCTCGGCGATCTTCACCGGGTCGTTGGTGGTGATCAGCGTGGTGGCAGTGGAAAGGATGATGCGCTCGGTCTGGGCCGCGATGTAGGCGAGCGTGGTGGTGGGGGAGGAGGAGAAGAACGGCCGGTTATGGTGCTCGCCCAAGGCGTAGACATCCATGCCGATCTCTTCGACCTTCTTCGCGATCGCCACGGACGCCTTGATGCGCTCGTGCTCCGTCGGGGTGCGGCCCGTGGTGGGGTCGGTGGTGATGTCGCTGACGCTGAATACGCCGATCTGCATGATGTGCCTTTCCGTGGCCGGGGTGATCCGGGAGCTGCTTCTACTATAACTGATTTACATGCATTTGCATCTATCGACGGGTATAACGCCCGGTGCGGACGAATATTCCCGCACCGTTCCGGCCGGGTTTCCCGCGTGCGGGGGAGCGCGGGCCTAGGATGCAATCAATCGGCTGGCCATGAGGTGCCTGCCCGCCCGGAAGGCCCCCCTTGCGACGTGTCGTAGCTTTTCTGTGTCTGGTAGAGCTCACCAGCGGAATCCTGCAGGGCTATTACACGCCCATCCTCACCGATATCGCCCGGCACCTGGGGATCCACGACGCCGACGTCAACTGGTTCGAGGCCGCGCAGCTCATGGTCAGTGCCCTCGCGGTGCCGGTGCTGGCCAAGCTCGGAGACATGTACGGGCACCGGAAAATCCTGCTGGCTTCCACGCTGGTCACCGCCGCCGCCTCCTGGGGCGTCGCGCTCGCCCCGGACTTCTGGACGTTCTTGGCCGCGTGGTCGTTCCAGGGCTTCTACGTGGTCTGGCTGCCGCTGGAAATCGCGCTGATCTTCAGCCGCGTCCACCAGTTGCCCGACGGCGCCGCCCGCACCCGGCGGGCGGCCGGTGTACTGGTCGGAGCGCTGGAGGCCGGTGTCATCGCCGGGGCGCTCGCGGCCGGCGCGCTCGTGGAAGTGTTCGCCGGGCAGCTGCAGCTGGTGCTCCTGGTTCCGGCGGTGGCCGTGTCCGCGTGCTGGTTCGCCATCCGGTTCGGCGTGCCGGAGTCCCTTGAGCGCAGCGGCGGACGCGTGGACACCCGCGGCTTCACGCTGCTGGCCGTCGGACTGCTGCTCATCATTTCGGGGCTGACCTTCATGCGCCTCAACGGAGCCGGTGCCTGGTGGCCGTGGGCGCTGGTGGGAGCCGGGATTCTGGTGTTCATCCCGTTCGCGCGGTTCGAGCTGCGCCAGGCAGATCCGCTCGTGGACATCAGGATGCTGCGCAGCAAATCCATGCGGCCGGTCCAGCTGACCGCCGGGCTCTTCGGCGTCTCGGTCCTGGGCGCCCAGGCTCCGCTGTCCACGTTTGCCCGGACGGACCCTGCGCTGCACGGCTACGGTCTGGGCCTGCGCGCCGGGCAGGTATCCATCATCATCGGCGTCTACGTGCTGGCGCTGCTCGTCGGCGCCCTGCTGTACCCGGTGGTGACCCGCCGCCTCACCCCGCGCTGGACGCTCGTGGGCGCCGCCGCGCTCGTGGGCCTGGGCTACCTGCTGTTCCTGCCCTTCCATGACAGCCTCGCCGAGGCGCTGGCCAACATGGCGATCGCCGGCGTCGGCTCCGGGGCCCTCGTCGCGGCGCTGCCCTCGGCGGCCGCTGCGGCGGCGCCCCTCAATCGCACCGCGATGGCCACGGGCTTGACCAACACCACCAAGACCATCGGCGGGGCCTTCGCGTCCGCCGTGTTCGGCATCGCCCTGCTGAGCCACGTCCTGGCCGACGCCGGGGCCGGCGCGGGAGACGCCGGGCAGAGCGCTGCGCCGCTCGCTGGCTACCTCACGGTATGGACCATTTGCGGGGTTACCGGGCTGGCCGCGGCCGCCGCCCTGGTGCTGGTACCCCGCCTGGCCTTCTCCGACCCCGCCGCCGTCGTCCCACGCCTCCCGGCCGGCTCGCACTAGCCGGACCCTTCCTCCTCGACTACTGACGAAGTATGTTCGTACCGTGACGGGTACACGAGGGATCAGACGGGGAAGAGCGGCGGCCGCGGCCGTCGTGGTGGCGATCAGTGTCCTGCTTTCGGGATGTACTGCGTCGCGGTTGGATCCTGTGAGCACCGTGGACGCGCGCACCGTGCTGGAGGATTTCAAGTCCCGGGACATGGCGGGGCACATGCAGGCGCTGCAGCGCATTGCCGATGCCAATGGCGGCAACCGAGCTTCGGGCACGTCCGGATATGAGGAATCGGGCCGCTATGTGGAGGAGCAGCTGCGCGCGGCCGGGTATGAACCGGTGCGGCAGACCTTCTCCTTTCGGGGCGATGGCCGGGGCAAGCCGCGGGTGGAATCCTTCAATATCCTCGCCGACACCGGCGGCGATGCCGGACACACCGTGGTGGTGGGCGCGCACCTGGACTCCGTGCGCCAGGGCCCGGGCATCAACGACAACGCCAGCGGGGTAGCGGCGGTCCTGGAAACCGCGCGGTGGATGAAGGAGGCCGGGATCAAGCCGGCCAACAGGGTCCGGTTCGCGTTCTGGGGCGGGGAGGAGGACGGGCTGTACGGGTCCCAGCACTACGTCGACGAGCTCAGCCAGGCCGAGGTCGGCCAGACCGCGGCGAACCTGAACGTGGACATGGCGGCCTCGCCCAACGGTGTGCGGTCCGTGCATGACGGGGA
>NZ_JBFTLG010000020.1:0-100107 GCF_056396305.1 Arthrobacter sp. 05T420
TTCCGGGTTCGGCCGTAACTCCCGGAACGCTGCCCAAGATAACGTCGAGCCGAAGGAGCATCAGCAAGGTGTCGATCGCAGACTTCAACTCGTCGAGCTGCCGGTACTGTTCGATGATTCCGGCTCGATCCTCGGCCTGACGAAAGTCCCGGAGCGTGCGGGCGCAGAACGCGAGCAGGTCCCGGAATTCATCGCCAGCCCGCCCTGCTACTGATGGAGCCACGTCGGGCCCCTGATTGCCGTCCATGATTCAAGTTTCCTGCGGAGGTCCGACATTTAACGGACAGCCAGAGGAGGGGGGGCGGACAGGCGGCGGCGGTGACTGACCCGGGCGGCGGTCTGTGGCCGTCGCATCAGCGGCGATACTGCTCTCTCGGGCACCGCCCGCCGCGACGGAGCTCAACCTCGCCGTGTGCTGCCGGGACCACGTCTGGCCCTGGTTGCCCTCCATGATTCAAGACTCCGCGCGACCTACGACATTTGGATCTACGCGGGCATGGGTGGACAACAAAGGCAGAGTTAGCTGGTCAAATTCCTCTGCCATCTCCAGATGAACCTGAGCCCACGCTGGGGCCAGCGGGCCAGCGAGCTGGCGCAGCGTCAGGTCGTCGTCGTCGTGGGGAAGTGGCCGCCGCGCCGCCGGGCGGTTCTCCCGGCAAGACTCTTGCTCGAAATCTGACTTCGGAGGAGGATGATCGGCACACTGGAGGAGGCCGTCGTGACGCAGCTTGGCAAGTTTGAAAAGTACCTGATCGAGGAATTTTTCGACGATTACCGTTCCGGCGCCATGAGCCAGCGCACGTTCACGCGCCGGGTGGCGTTCATCACGGGCAGCATGGCTTCGGCCTCGGCAGCGATGCTCCTGGTTAGCTGCGCGGCCGACGAGGTTCCCCGCAGCACGGACCCCATGCCGACGCCGGCACAATCCTCGCCGGGGACCGGCAGCGCGTCCGCGGGCGCCGTGCCAGGGGCCAAGAGCCCGCTGTCCGTCCCGGAGGGGGCGGCCGGACTCACCACGGCGACCGTGCAGTTCGCTGCGGGCGGCACCCACATCAGCGGCTATCTCGCCCGGCCCGAAAGTGGGACCGCCGGGCCGGCCGTGCTGATTTGCCACGAGAACCGCGGGCTGACGGCCCATATCCAGGATGTGGCCCGCCGCTACGCCAAGGCCGGGTACGCGGCGCTGGCCCTGGATCTGCTGAGCAGGGAAGGCGGCACCGCGGGCATGGACCCCGACGCGGTCCCGGGAGCTCTGACTCAGGCCGGGGCCCGGCGTCACGTCTCCGATTTCGCCGCCGGATTCGAGTATTTGAACACCCAAAAGTTCGTTGACAAGGGGCGGATCGCCATGAACGGCTTCTGCTTCGGCGGCGGTATCACGTGGCAGGCGGCGACTGCGATCCCTGGCCTTAAGGCGACCTCAGCGTTTTATGGACCCGCACCTGATCTGGACAAGCTCACGGCCATCAAGGCGGCTGTCTTTGGCGTTTACGCCGAACAGGACCAGCGGATCACCGGAGCCATGCCGACCCTCCGGGATGCCTTGGCCAAGACCGACGTCCGGCACGAGCTCAAGATCTATCCCGGCGTGGACCACGCCTTCCACAATGACACTGGGCCTCGCTACAACCAGGAGCAGGCCACCGCCGCGTGGAACGATACCCTCGCTTGGTTCGGCAAGTACGTGTGAGTGGCGTGGTCCCCCGGAACACGTCCCAGCCAGCGTGGGGCTGCTTACTCGCCCGAGGCAAACTCTGGCAGAACCCGGCCGCCCGCGTCCGGCGTCCCTTCGTGGGGGCCGCCCAACGCCTTTAACGCCAAGAGGTGTTCCATGAGGGCACGTTCTGGGTGGCCGGGATGTGCAGCAATCTGCTGGCGAAGCAACTCCCGGGCCCGGCGGTGTTCCGGAGCGGTGTCGTCCAGCACCGCGTCAATGATTCTGCTGGCCTGATGCTGGATGGCATCGGCAGATGCGGCTTGTTCCGCACCGGATACCAGGTCGTGCTGATCCCCTTCTTTGGGGCGTTCTGAAGTGGACGAGGGCTCCACCGACATGGCTATTCCTTCGATCATCGTCCCGGCTGAGTCCGGAACCGGCTTGCCGCCTTCCCCCCATCCCGGGCATGGTACCCGGACCCGAAGGCGGGCCACCGTGACAAACCATACAACGGCGCCGGGCCCGTCGACGCTAATTGAAGCGAAGTTTTCGTCAAGGTGATGCACAGGTTGCTGTGTCGCGTACCTCAAAAAGAGGCCGGCCACCGGCGGCACGGCATGAATCCACGGCATGTACTTGTGGTTGTCACCTGCCCGAAAAGACGTGGAAATACTGGCCGTGTAGCTTCGCACCAAGGAATCCGTTCGAAAGGTAGTACGCCATGCGTGTTGGATTGATCCGGGTGATGACGACGTCGGACCGACGCCTGCTCCACGCCCACGGGAAACTTCTGCAGGAAGCATTCGGATTTACCGTCACCTCCCGCTGTATTCCGGACCAGCCGTCCGGCGTCTACAACCAGGCGTCGCTCGATTCTGCAGCACCCAAGGTAGTCCAGCTGGCCCGGGAAATGGCCGGTGACGCCGACGCCCTGATTATCAGCTGCGCGTCCGACCCCGGGCTGGCCGGCGCCCGGGCTGCCGTGGACATCCCCGTCATCGGGGCAGGCTCCGCAGCCGCGGCCGCCGCACTGACCTTTGGTGGACGGATTGGGGTCCTTGGACTCGGCGCCCACGTACCGGGTCCGATCTCGGAAGCGCTAGGGGAGCGCATGCTGCTTATTGATGGGGAGGGGCGGGTCGAAACGCCCGACGCGTTCCTCATGCCTGCCGGGATCTTCGATGCCCTCGCCGCGGCGCACATGCTGGTTGACGCCGGCGCCGACGTGATCGTCCAGGCCAGCACCGGCCTGAGCAGCATCGGCATGGCGGACGTGCTCCGCCGTCGGCTCGGGGTTCCGGTCATCGACGCCGTGACGGCGGCCGGCTCCATGCTCGTCTCCGCGGTGGTGGCCCGGGAACTTCAGGAGGTTTGAGTCCCGCCGCCGGTGGCTGAGCGCCACCGGTCAACGACAAGACAGCCCCGCGCCCTGTTGGGCCGCGGGGCTGTGGGGTGCTGAGCCGGTCCTACTTGTAGACGCGGACCCAGTCGACCTGCATCTGCGAAGGTTTGGTGGCCGACCCGTCAGGGAACCAATCCAGCTGCAACGTCTGATGCATGCCCACGGAGGGCATGTGCGCGCGGTTCGTGTCGGAGAAGGTCTTCACGCCGTCGATGTAGCCCGTGATTCCGGTCGGAGTCCATTCCACGGCGTAGTTGTGCCACTGGGTTGTGTCGATCGTCTTGGCCGCCGTGGTTTGGAAGCTCGAGCCGCCGCAGGCGTAGTGCAGGAAGAATTTGATCTGCGTGGTGTTGGTGCTGCCCTCGGCGTAGTCGATCTCGGCGCAGTTGGGGGAGGTGTTGTTGTTGGGCCACAGGATCAACACGGGGTGGTACTTCGGGTCCCGGGCGCTGGTCCGCATGCGCGTCTCCCATTTGCCGTACTTCTGCTGTGCAAATTTTGCCGACATGCCGCCCGTAGTGCCGGCCGAGTTGCCGCTGACCGTGGCCACGCCATTGGCGACCGACCATGCCTGCGGGCTCCGCACACCCTTGCCGGCATGTCCGGTTCCCTTGAAGACGCTCCACTTGGTGGAGTCGGGGGCGCCGGCCTTGGAGAATTCGTCGCCTGCAACAACCGCACCCCAGCGCCGGGCGGTGGCGGCTTGCGACCCGCCGCCGGGCGCGGCGACGGCGGCCTTGGCCGCGGCGGGCGCGGCGGCCGGCGTCGAGCCCGTAGTGGCTGCCGCTTGTGCGGCGCCCGATGCTGGCGCGGCGCTGGGCGTGGAGGAAGGTGCGACGGCGGCTGCCGGTGCCGCTTCGACCCTGGGATCCGCCGTTGCAGCGGCGGTGCCGCCGACGGGTTTGGGTGCAGTGGGCTTCGCCGTCTTAGCCGCTGCGGCCGCTGCTGACGTGGAAGCCGCGGCAGGGCGCAGGGCCTGGGTGGCCGCTGCTGACGTGGAAGCCGCGGCAGGCCGCGGGGCCTGGGTGGCGCCGGAGGGTGCTGCCGCGCCGTCCGTGGGAGCGACGCTGCAACCGGTCAGGGTCAGTGCGCCCAAGCTCAACGCAATCGCTATTTTGTGGAACTGCGGTGTCATGAAGCGTGGTGGCTTCGACTCTGCGTGATTGAACTGTGCGTGATTGAACTGTGCGTGTTTGGACGGTGTTTTCTGGAACAACGGACCCCTCCGGGCTTTGTGGCGGGCGCTCACTACCGTCGCTGCCAGGGCGGCGAGTACGGGAAGCAACATCGGGCCCCTGCTGCCAGAGCATGGGCGAGCAGGCGCCGAACGGCGCAACCGGGCCCTGAGAAGGGGCGGTCCGGGGCCCTGCATTCGGGCCAGGCCTTCGCGGCCGGTGGCCTACGTTACCGGAACGTTACCTTGACCCGCAAACCTTCCGGGAAGGGTTCACGGCATTTTCCGGCGCCCAGGCGAAAGAATGGACGGGTGAGTGATGCTGGCAAATTCATCGACCTCTCGCTGCAGCGGGAAAGTTCCTGGCGCCGTGCGGACGGGCTGGCTTCGCGGCTGGAGATGGAGCCAGGAGGCAACGGCCTCCGGTTCTACGGCACGTCCATGGGTGCCGTGCGCGGGACCGTCCGGGACGCCGGCCGCCGCTATCCCGGGCTGTCACACGATGAAATCACTGCGCTGAGTTCCGAACTGTGGGGCTCGAAACCGGGGACAATGCCGGTTTTCGAGCGCAGGCAGGCCGCGGTGATCCTGCTACAGGCCAATGTGAAGCTGCTGACCAACTCCGACCTCACCCGGCTGGAGGGCTTCATCCGGGAGGCGCACGTGCGGGAGCTCGTGGATCCGCTCGCCGTCGACGTTGTCGGCCCGTTGGTGGGCGGGCTTGACCTTTTGGCCAGGGTGCGGGCTGACAGCGTGCTGGACCGGTGGATGCGCGAGCCCGATGCCTGGCTGCGCCGGGCCGCGCTGCTTTCGCCGCTGCAGGCTCTGCGCGCAGGTACGGGGGACTGGGACAGATTTGTCCGCCACGCCAATGCTGTGCTGGGCGAGCCTCAAGGGCCGTTCGACTCCCACGCCGACCTCCACGCCGACGCCGACCTCCACGCCGAGGGCGACGGCGCTGTGGTCCGGGATGCGGTTTCCCGCGTCCTGGCCGAGATGGCTAAGACAAGGCCGGAGCTGCAATTCACCGCCGCTGGAGAGTGACGACTCGAGTGCTGGCGCCAGCCCGGCCCGGCCCGGCCCGGCCCGGACCGTGTTCTGACTTGCGGACCTTCGGGCTTCCCGTCGTCCGGACTTTCAGACTTTCGGATCTCCCGGACCGCCGGGATCACCCGGTCCGACGGCGCTGCCGGCATCGCCGGATCTGCCGCCGGCATTTGCGGGCAGCGCGAATGTCCTCGCCGCCCGCGAGCCGGCGACGGCGCTCGCGGCTATGGTGACCAGCGCGCCGACCAGCAGGGCCGCAGCCTCGCCCGGGAGCAGGACCTGCAGCTGAGTGCCGATGCTCGCCGCCGCCACCGGCACGCCCAGTTGGGCCGCCGACAACACCCCGAGTGGCAACGGAAGCCCCAGGAACGCCAGGCCGGCGTGCGTCAGCAGGGTCCCGGCTCCGAGGGCCAGTCCGAGGGCAATCATCTCCGGATGCCCGGCAAGGTCTTTGAGTGTCAGTGACGCGCCCAGCCACACGAAGAACACCGGGCCAAGGAAGCCGTCACTGAGGGCGAACAGTTGCCGGGCCAGGCGCCTCGGTTCGCCGACGGCGGCCACCACCAGGCCGAATGAAAACCCTGCCAACATCACGGACACATTGCTCCACGTCGCGACTGCGGCCAAGGCGAAGAGGACGGCCAGTTGGCTCCTCAGCTCCAGGGCAAACTTGCGGCTTTCCGAGAGTCGGTGCATGCGCCCGTTGATTCCCCTGCGATCGAGCCAGCGCAGGACGAAGTAGAGCACCACCGCGCAGCCGGTCACTGCGAGCACGCCCAGTGCCGCGCGGCCTGCGTGGGGCGGGTCCACGAGGAGCGGCAACGCCACAATGCAGGCTAAGTCGGCGATGGCCACCTGCGCGGTCATGGCGATGACATGGGGTCCGCCGAGGCGCAGGGAATCGATGATCGGAAGGACCAAGGCGGCCGACGAGGACGCCAGCAGCACTGCGTAGAGGGGAGCATGTCCAGTTCCGAAGAGCAGGCCGATGCCGGTGGCGACCGCCACCGCTGCCGCTGCGGCCGCAATGGCCCGGCGGGAGCCATGGCCAAGGGCGGAGCGGATCTGCGGATCCCTCACGGGAACATGGGTTCCGGCCACAAACATCATCAGCGCGAATCCGATGTTGGCCAGCAGGGTAAACGTCGGGTCTGTGGGGTCCACGAGGGCCAGGCCTGAACGTCCGATCGCGATGCCGGCCAGCAGTTCGCCCAGCACCACCGGCAGCCGCCAGCGCACCGGCAGAGCCAGCAGGGGGCCAGCGAGGGCGACGACGGCAATCAGCGCCAGGGACAGGAATGTCACGGCTCGCCGCTGCTCTCCTGCGCCGGGCCTGACCGCCGCTCCACCACCGCGTAGGCCTTGCCGTCCAGGAAGGACCAGTCGTTGACAACCATGTACCCGAGCGCATCCACCCGATCATTGAGGACGTGCTCGTCGAAGCCGCCGTCGCGCGGTTCCGCGTCCCACGTCGTCACGCGGACGTCCTGGCCGTCCAGGATCAGCAGCTCGGTGTTGACGTCGAAATCTTCCTGGGGCTGAGTGCTCAGCTGGCAGATGGCGACACAGTGGCTGTTCATTTCGGGCCTCCGCTCAGGCGTGGTGCTGGTGGCATCATCCTACGTTCGGATGCGGCGCCGCCCCATGGGCAATTGCGGGACCGTACTGTGGCCGCCGTTACCTGAATGTGACATTTACATCCGGTTCGGGTTACGGTGGATAGGCGCCTGTTGTCTCCGATACGGGCGCTCCCCAGCCGATTGCCTAACTCTGCCGCGGCCCGGGGATAACTCGCATCAACTACCGGCAGAGACGGGGAAACCACATTTGGCCTGCTGATGACGCAGGTCTTGGGGTGAAGCCGCACAGTGCCCGCAGTGACGGGCCCGGGAGTGCGGCCGGGTGACTCCCATCCGAATCCGACAGCTCACCTCGCAGGCACTGGGAGAGGCTACACTCATGTCTTCAATCAATACTTTTGCGCGCCATGCCGCCGTCTTCGCCGCCGCATCCGGCCTGGTCCTCACCAGCGGAATGGCAGCCAACGCAGCTGCAGCACCTGCGCAGCGCGACTCCGCTCCGGCGTCCAAAGTGGACGTCAACGCGCTGGTCAGTGCGCCCGTCAACGCTGATTCAAGCGTCAAAATCAGCTTTGACCGCCCGGCGGTAGCTACCGTCGCAGCACCGGTGATCGAAAAGCCCGTTGCCGTGGCGACGGCTCCCGCCGCAGCCCCCGCCGCAGCCCACGCCGTTGCCCCTGCTGCAGCGCCTGCAGCAGCACCGGCCGCAGCACCCAAGGCAACCATCAAGGTGCAGTCCGCTCCGGCCGCAGGGCATGCCGCGGCGCCGGCTGCCGGCGGACGCAACGCCATCATGCTCTCGGCCGCCTACAGCCAGGTGGGCATCACCCAGGACTGCACCGCCATGGTGGAAAAGGCCCTTGGCGCCGCGGGCAAGCCCGTCGGTGACATCGGTCCCCGGGCCTTCCTTGGCCTCGGAACCGTCGTTTCGACCCCGAAGCCCGGCGACATGGTGGTCCAGTCCGGTCACGTTGGCATCTACGCCGGCAACGGCCAGGTGGTCAGTGGCGGGATGAACGGGAAGAACCAGACGATGGTCCACCCGCTGTCCTGGCTGACCGCGACCGGCGGCGTGACCTTCGTCCGCGCCTAAGCCGCACGGCCCCTTCCAGGGCTATACAGTCCGGAAAGACCGGCGATCGATTCCCTTGGGGGCAAATCGATCGCCGGTCTTTTCTGTGCATATGGTTCTCAGGGATTCACGCGCCCGGCCAACGGAAGCGTCAATTTCATGACCGTGCCCTCGGCACCCGTCGCGGCCACCTCGACGGTCCCCCCGGCAGCGACGGCGATCTCCCGGACCAAGGCCAGGCCGATCCCAAAGCTCCGCTGTCCCTGTGAACCGTCAGTGCTGGCGGTCCGCACGAAGCGGTCAAAGATTCGGGCCTGATCGACGCCGGTGATGCCGGTCCCGGTGTCCGCCACCGTGATGACGGCGCGGCTCTGCTCGATCGACGTCGTGATGGACACGCGGCCGCCCTCAGGGGTGTGGGCAAGGGCGTTGTCCGCCAGGGCCAGTACGGCACGGCGCAGTGCATTCTTCTCGATCCGGGCCAGCGGCCGGGCATCGGCCACGAAATCCAGGCGCACTCTGCGCTGGTCCGCGACCTGCTGGAGGCTCCCTGCGACGCTGGCGGCGGCGTCGGCAAGGTCGGCAGGCGGTGCGGAGCGGTCCGGGGCTTCCGTGGTTGCTGCGAGGAGGAGTTCGTTGACAATCCCGGTCAGCGTTGCTGCGTCCTCTCGGATCCTGGCAAGGTCTTGGCCTTGCCTGGAGCCGGGCACGGTGTTGCGCTGGGCAAGCTGGATCCTGGTGTCCAGGATGGTTAAGGGTGTGCGCAATTCGTGGCTCGCATCCTGGACGAAGCGCCGTTGCCTGGCCAGGGCATCACCGAGGGGGCGGATGGCGCTGCGCGCGCTGAGCCACCCGACGATGCCGGCCAGCAAGATTCCCGCCACCCCGGCGATGACCATGGCTTCGAGCACATCTTTGGAATCCAAGTATGCGTAGGCCATCCCGGCCGCCGCAGAGCCTGGCACTTCGGGATGGGCCAGTTGATTCAGGAGGTAAAGCGCCGTGGCGGCGAGCAGCCCGATGACCATGACCGCGCACGCGCCGCTGATCCGCAACGCGACCTTGAGCGAGGCCTTGCGCAGGATGGAGTAGTCCGGATTTCCGCCGGTTCCGCCGTTACTCATCAGCCTCGCCGATCTGGTAGCCGAGGCCGTGCACCGTGCGGATGACGGCCTTGGAGATCTTCCGGCGCAGGTGGTGAACATACGTATCGATCACGCCGGGCTGATCCGAGGCGTGGAAGTACGCCGTGAGGAGTTCGTCCCGGGTGAAGACGCGGTCCGGTTCTGCGGCCAGGGCTGCGAGTAGTTGGCCTTCTTTCGCCGTCAGCGACACCGTCTGCCCGTAGACGGAGCGGACTGTGCGCTGCGTCGGATCCAGTTCCCAGTTCCCGATCATCACCCGTGCCGGGGCCGGAGAAGTGAAGGTGCGCGTCAGTGCGCGCAGGCGTGCTGCCAGTTCGCCGGCGTCGAACGGCTTGGTCACGTAATCGTTGGCGCCGGCGTCCAGGCCCCTGACCTTTTCGTCGGCATCGCCCAGCGCGGTCAGGATCAGGATGGGAGTGACAATGCCCTTCGACCGCAGCGCCGCGATCAGGGCGATGCCGTCCATTACCGGCAGCCCGCGGTCGATCACCATGACGTCCCATGTCCCGGTGAGCCCGTGGTGGAGGCCATCACGGCCGTTGGTGACCAGCTGGATCCGGTAATCCGGGTCCAGGAGCTCGGCGATGAGCGGTCCCAGGACGGCGTCGTCCTCGACGAGCAGCAGGGACGGGCGGTCAGCGATAGTCATGTCAGCTATTCTTTCGCGGCCATTTCCTCAGTCCGCAGTCCATCCTCGGATTCCTGCGCCGTGTCGCCGGCGGCTGTGCCCGTGGTGACGTCGGAGACCCGACTGTTGCGGCGGCGCTTGAGTAACTGCACGGCCGCCGGCAAGACGGAGACCAGAACCATGGCCACCGCAATGACGTCGATATTCTTGGCGATGATCTCAAAATGTCCCAACCAGGTGCCAAGCAACGTCACGGAGCTGGCCCAAGCCACCGCGCCGATGACGTTCCAGAGGGTGAAGTACTTGTACTCGTAGCGCGCAATCCCAGCGGTGAGAGGCGCGAACGTCCTGACCATGGGGACGAAGCGGGCCAGCACGATTGCCGCCCCGCCGTGGCGGCGGAAGAAGTCCTCTGTGGTGGTCAGGTGCGCTGTCTTCAGGATCCTGGCGTCATCCTTGAACCACCGCCTGCCAAATTTCCGTCCCAGCAAGTAGCCGACCTGGTCACCGGCGACGGCGGCCGCGGTGACGACGCCGATCAGCACTGGCAGCGTCAGTTGTAGCTGCTGGTGCAGAAGGCCTGCGGTGAACAACAGCGAGTCACCGGGGAGGAAGGGAAAGAGCACGCCCGATTCGATGAAGACCATGAGTGCGATGACGCCCAAAGCGGCCGGACCCAGCCCGGCGAGCAGGCTTGCCGGGTCCAGCAGTGACGGTGTACCGGCGGCGTCGGCGGCCGGTAATAAGGAATAGACGTCCAAGGCGTGCATTCTCATTTCCTCTCAGGGTCAGGGGAGGGGATGGCAGACGGGCCACGGAGCCGCTCCGCCACCCTGGGTATGACAACGTTCCAGAGTCCCGTCAGCAGGACCACTGCGGCGCTCGCGGCCAGGAATGAAGCTGCGACATCGGTGGGGTAGTGGACGCCGATATACAACCGCGACCAG
The DNA here is from genome assembly GCF_056396305.1 of Arthrobacter sp. 05T420. NCBI lineage: Bacteria > Bacillati > Actinomycetota > Actinomycetes > Micrococcales > Micrococcaceae > Arthrobacter > Arthrobacter sp. 05T420. The sequence goes on from NZ_JBFTLG010000020.1 coordinate 10,653, forward strand.
GCGACGACCAGTGCCATCGCCGCCGCCCCCACGGCGGTGACCTTGGCCCAGCGGGTTCCACGGGCCAGGAAGTACAGTGCGAAACCGACCGCCACCGCACAGGCCACATGGCCGCTCGGGAAACTGTCGGAGCCGTTTTCCGGAGCCAGGGGATCGAAGAGCAGGGCGGGGTTGGGCCGCTGGCGGGCAATGATGATCTTGAAGATTTCGCTGGCCACCCAACCGGAAGTTGCCACCAGGCCAAAAGCTACCGCCTTGAGGAGGCCGCCGCGGAACAGCCAGATGTAGAGGGCAGCGGCTCCAATCAGCGCGAGACCTGCCACCGGGCCAAAGATCACATTCAGGGCCATCGCGACGGCGGTCAGGGCGGCGAGGTGATGGTGGCTGAGGTCCTGGTCCACGCCGAGCTCGGTGGCGCTGAAGCCCGGGGTCAGCTGCGCGGCCAGGCCCAGTGCGACGACGGCGGCGGAGAGCAGGACACCCAGCAACAACCAGTGGCGGATCTGGGGGAGGGACCACAGGCGCGGCCCCGCGGCAGGACGGCCGGCGTCGGGACGGCCGCTGTCGGGACGGCGCTGCGCCATATCGCGGCTTGGTGCTGCATCGCGATTCACTGCTTCGCGTCTAACAGGGACGGGTCCAGTCATGGGTTCCTCCGGCTCGGGGCAAGGGGCGCCCGGTGAGGCACCACCTCCCACTCTCCCGCCCGGCGATTAAGAAACGCTTAAGAAGCGCAGCGGAATGTCGGCGAGATCCGCCCCGGCGTTGCGTCGCTGACTGGGGCGGAATAGGGGGCCCTGCCCTTGCGCGGGCAGCCGCCAGCGGGAAGAATGCTGGGAGTCCATGGCCCCACCGCGGTCAGTTACTTTCGGGGGAAGAACAAATGCCTGCGAACCATTTCAAGCAAATGCCCGGGGCCGGTCTGGATGTCTGAGCCCACGCCGCGCCACTACCGCTACGGCGCGCACCGGGCTGGAGGCGGATCCCACTCCGGCGCGCGGCCCCTCACCAGGCGTGCGGGATGGATCCGGCCGCAGCATCTGACCGCGGGCGCCGTCGCACTCGCCCTTGTAACCGCCGGTGGCGTCTACGCAGGCGTCCAGGCAGGGTTACCGGATCCGCCGGCCGCTGCTGCAACCGCTGTCGCCACCTCGACTGGGACCGCGGTCGCGCCCGCGCCAGTTACCGTCGCCAGCCGCACAGCTCCGGGAGCTGTGCCGCCGGCCACCGCCGCCGCCAGCCGGACAGCTCCCGCATCTGCCCCGACAGCTAAAGCCCCCGCCGTGCCCGCTGCCCCGGTCCGGGCCATCGGCCCCGGACTGGACGGCCAGATCAACGACATTATCGAGGACAACAGCGCTTACGCGGTGGGGGTGTCGCTGATCGATCTTTCGGACGGTGTGGTCCACGGCTACGGAGTCCAAGGCAATTTTGTGGCCGCCAGTACGGCCAAGATCCTTGCCGCGTCGGCGTATTACCACCTCGTGGAGACCGGCCGCGCCTCGCTGACTGCCCGGATGGGGGCCTCGACGGCCGGGGCCCAGATCCGCCAGATGGTCCAGCAAAGCAACAACGACTCGTGGGCGCTGATCCTCTCGGCGGTCGGCTATGGGCGCATTGCCGACTACGCCGCCTCGATCGGGATCACCTATGACTGCACGGTGAACCTGCTGGCCCCGGCAGAAATGGCCCGGACCCTCCAGCTGCTCTACACGGGACGGTTGCTCAATGCCGGCCACACCGCCCAGCTGCTGTCCTACATGCAGAACACCAATTTCGAGACGCTGATCCCTCCTGCGGTTCCACCGGGCGTCGGGGTCTTCCATAAGTACGGGCTGCTGTCCGGATACCTGCACGATGCCAGCATCCTGGTCAAGGACGGCCGGGCCTTCGTGTTCGTTGTGTACACCCGTGGCCTGAACTATTCGGACACGGGTCCCCGGACCCGGATCATTCAACAGCTCACCCGGACCGTGACCGCCGCCCTGTTCTGAGAGTACCGGTGGTTTTCAGGACCCGGCGCAGGACCTTTCGGTGGCCCTTTCGGTGGTGCCGTAGACGTCAGGGCTGACTTTATAGCCGTGGCGGTCCTGCGCCAACGCGCGCTTGTTGACGGCGGCCAAGGCGGCCGCATCCAGCGTCGTGGTGGAGTGGAGGTCCAGGAATTCCTGGCTGTCCCCACCGGAGGCCGTTACTTTGAAACTCCCCTCTCCGGCGCGGTAGTACTTCTGCTGATGGCCGGACGACGCCCCCTCGAGGGGGTTGAACTCGTCGACCTTCAGAATTTTGGCTTTCATGCTGACCACCTGGCCGCAGTCCAGGAAATCAATCGATGGTGCTGACCCCTCTGTATAGGGACCAAATTTTCTCGTGGGGTGCGCCGGCATGGCAATGCCGGCCCGCGCATTGTCTACTCCGGCGATGAACGTGCTGGGGGCGCCGGCAAATTTTCCGGATTCAAGCTCCTCCGGGTACTCGCCCAATAGCCAGACCGTCCCCTTCCTGGTCTGGGCAAAGAAGGCCAGTTCGGATTCTTCGAGGACGCCGTCGGAGTAGTCACGGTCCCACAGGACAACCGTGCGAACTCCATCCACCACCTTTGTCAGGTCCGTCACGATTGACACCACACGGTGCGTGTGGACCTCCGGCGGACTCGTGGTGAGGTCGGTGACCCTGCCAATGAAGTCGGATCGGGTTCCCGGATTCATGGGAAGCCAGATGTTATCAACCTTCGGCTCGTCCGGGAAAAAACCCGCCCTTAAGTCAGGGAGCGTGCCTGGGCCGCAGTCGGTCGCGGCGCCGGTGCTGGACTGGGCGGCCCCGACTGTGAAGAGTGACAGCGGCAACGCCAGAAGGCAACTGACTATGGCCATGCTTTTGCGGAGCATCGGATTTCCTTTGAGGCGTTACGGCGCTGTCTCTGTCCGCGGTCAGGCCGTGACCGGCCCGGCGGCAGCCTGTTCCCGCTCGCGTGTCTTCCTGGATTTGGCGAACCGGAGGTAGAGCGAGGGCACGATAAACAGATTGAGCAGGGTGGAGGTGATCAGGCCGCCCAGAATCACGACGGCCATGGGGTGTTCGATTTCGTGGCCGGGGATGTTGCCCATGACAACCAGGGGCACCAGGGCCAGCCCGGTGGCCAGAGTGGTCATGAGAATCGGCGACAACCGCTCGGCGGCCCCGCGCAGTACCAGCTCGCGGCCGAAGGTCTCGCCTTCATAGGTTTCCAGGTGCTGGCAGTGGTTGATGAGCAGGATGCCGTTGCGGGCGGCGATGCCCATCACCGTGAGGAAGCCAACGAGGGACCCAAGGGACAGGACTCCGCCGGTTATGTAGGCGGCAATGACCCCGCCGACCAGGGCCACCGGCAGCGTGAGCAGCGACAGGACTGCCAGCCGCCAGCTCCGGAAGGACGCCTGCAGCAGCAGAAGGATCAGGGCAAGTGCCGCCGTGGAGTAGATCATCAGGCGGTTCGTTGCCGCCTCGCGTTCGGTGTATTCGCCGAGCAGCTGCACGCTGTAGCCGGCCGGGAGATCCAGGCTGGCCAGGCGCGACTTCAGTTCGTTGGCCACCTTTCCCAAGTCCGCTCCCCGGGCCAGGAAGGATCCCACCTCCACGCGGCGGGATCCGTTAGTGCGGTCGATCTGGTTCGGCGTCGCCTGCAGGCTCACGTCGGCGACGTCGGCAAGCCGGACCCGCGTTCCACTTGGCGTATCGATGGGCAGGTCCTCGATGCTGGTGACGGACGAGCGGGTGGCCGGCGTGCTCCATACCTGGACGTCGTAGGCCCGGCCGTCCCGGAAGACGTCGCCGACTTCCTCGCCGGCTACGAGTGTCGCGGCCGCGCGCCGGACGTCCCCTGGTTTGAGTCCGTACTTCTGAGCCGCGGCCAGGTTAACCGTGACGGCGATCTGGGGGACTTCCACCTCCAGGGAGACATGCGGGTCCTCGGTGCCCTCAATCGAGTCCATGACGGCCTTGACCCGTTGCGCCTGTTCCCGGAGCGTCTTGAGATCGTCTCCGTAAACCCGGACCAGGATCGGCTCGCTGGCGCCGGTGATGACCTCTTCAATCCGCTCCTTCAGATAGGTCTGGACGTCACGGTGCAGCCCGGGGTAGCCGTTGACCACTTCCTCCACCGCGGCCACCGTCTTGTCGTAGTCGGCGTGGCGGTCGATGCTGATCCAGTGTTCGCCGGCGTTGACACCGACGATCTCGTCCGCGGCGAATGCCTGCCCGATGTGCGTGCCACAGTTCAGGACACCGGGGACCTTGAGAAATTCCTCGCAGCCGCGCTGGGAGATCCTGAACTCTTCCGCGGCAGAGGTTCCCGGTTCCGAGATCCAGTGCATCAGGAAGTCCCTTTCCTTGAACGTGGGGAACAGGGACGAGCCCATCAGCGGAGCGAGGACCAGGCCCACTACCGCCAGCACGCCAAAGCCTGCGTAGCCGATCCGGGGCCGGTTCATGGTCTTGGACAGGGCAGTGTGATAGCCGCGTTTGAGCACACGGACCAGCGGCGCGTCGCGTTCTTCCAGTTTGGCGTTGCCCAGCAAAATCAGGGCAAGGGCCGGCGTCACTGTCAGCGCCACAAGCATGGAGGCAAGGACAGCAAGGGTGTAGGAGACGGCCAGCGGCCGGAAGAAGACCCCGGTCAGCCCGTCCAGGAAGAAGATCGGTACGGCTGCGACCACAATGATCAGGGTCGCGTAGACGATCGGGCTACGCATTTCCAGCGAGGCTTTCAAAACCACCGATGCCGCAGATTCGTCACTGCCAGAGCCCTTAGCGGCCCCGGCACGCCGCTGCCGGAGCCGGCGCATGATGTTCTCGACGTCGATGATCGCGTCATCCACCACGACTCCCACGGCGATGACCAGACCCGCAAGCACCATCGTGTTGATTGCACTGGAGGTGAAATAGAGCACGAGTGCGGCTGTGAGCAGGGACAAAGGAATCGCGACGATGCTGATCAGGGCCGTGCGCCACTGGAACAGGAACGCGACGAGGATCATGACCACGAGCAGGCAGCCCAGCAGCAGCGCAATACTGAGGTTGGAGATCGCCTCCTCAACGAAGCTGGCGGGCCGGAAGATCGTGGTGTCGAAGTTGATGCCGCTCAGGCCCGGCTGCATCTCGCGGAGGGCCTCCTCTACCCCCTTGGTCACGTCCAGTGTGTTGCCCCACGGCAACTTCTCGACGATCAGCATGAGCCCGTGCCCGTTGTTGATCACCGCATCACCAATCAGCGGCTGGTGGTCCTCGACAACCTGGGCCACATCGCCCAGATGCAGCGCCACCCCGTCCTTTTCCCGAATGGTTACCTGGGCCAGATCAGCGGGAGTCTGGATCGGCTGGACGTGGCGGATCCCCATTCTCTGGGTCGGGCTGTCAATGAACCCACCGGTTCCGATGAACCGTCCGGGGGAGTATTTCAGCAGCCCGGCGTCGAGGGCGCCGGCGGTGACTTCCATGACCTGGTTGAGAGAGACGTTCTGGGCCTTGAGCTTGTCAGGTTCCACTTGGACCTGAAGCATCTGGAGCCGCTCGCCCCAGATGGCTACATTTGCCACCCCGGGGACCCGCAGCAGCCGGGCCCGGATGGTCCAGTAGGACAGCATGGACATTTCGATGAGCGAATGTTCCGAGGACGTCATGCCGATCTTCATCACGCGGCTGGTCGCAGACAGCGGCTGGAGCATCACCGGCGGGGCCGCCCAAGTGGGCAGCGCCGCAGTCACCGCAGCCATCCGTTCCGATACGAGCTGACGGGCGTTGAGCAGGTCAGTGCCCTGATGGAAGAGCAGCACGATCGAGGAGAGCTGGGGTACGGACTTGGACCGGATCTCGTCCAGGCCCGGCATGCCGCTCACGGCGGCCTCGATCGGCACACTGACGAGCTCTTCGACTTCCTGGGCGGTCAACCCCAGGCACGCTGTCTGGATTTCCACCCGTGGCGGGGCGAATTCCGGGAAGACATCCACGGACGCGGAACTCAACTGCAGGGAACCGAGAAGCATCACGGCGCACGCGAGGGTGACAACAACCGTCTTGAAACGGAGGCTGATCCCGATGAGCCAGCGCATGTCACTCAGCCGTATCGAATTCAGTGCCGAGAAGTTCCTCCGCACCCGTCGTGACCACCACGGTCCCTGCCGGCGGCCCGTCCGTCAGGACGGCAACGTCGCCGTTGATGCGCTGGACCGTGATGGATTGGCGGACGTAGACCCTAGGTTCAGGGTTGGTGTACACCCACGCCTTGCCCGAGCTGTCGTACAATATGGCCCCGTAGGGGACAGTGAGCTTCTTGGTCTGGGGATCGGCGGCAATCACGGCTGTCGCGATCCCGACCCGTTCGACGGCGTGCTCCGTGAGGGTGAGCCGGTGAAGGTCCGTGCCGGGGACTTCGGCGATCTGCGCCGGTTCGCCTTCGGACGGTGCGGCCTCCGGCGCCTGCGCGCAACCTGTGGCGGAGAACGCCAGGAAGACCGTTACGAACACCGCCACGATGAAAGTGGCCACCTTGTTGCCCCGCGACGATAGTGGGGAGTTCATGGTGCATCCTGGCTTTCAGTTGGTGCAGCGGTGCCCTCTCCGGTCCGGGTGCTTGGCGCTGGCTTCGGTTCGAAGCGCAGCAGCATAGCGGGCACAACAAACAGGGTGAAGAAGGTTGTTGTCAGCAGGCCGCCCCAGATGATCACGGCAAGCGGCAGGATAATTTCCGTTCCGACGACGCCGCCGAGGAGGACCAAGGGCACGAGCGCCAGGGCCGTTATCACGATCGACATCAGGACGGGCCCCAGCCTCTCCTTGGTTCCGCGGACCACCAGCGCGGGCCAGGGCGCCGAAGCATCTGTTGCCTGCAGGCTCCGGACCTGGCCTGTCAGCAGGAGGGCACCGCGGACGGCTATTCCCAGCACTGCGGCGAATGCGACAAGGGCCACCAGCGAGTTGACGCCGCCCGTGGCCTGGGCGGCCAGCACGCCGCCGGACAGTGCCAAGATCAGGCCGAGGAAGAGCGGGGCGGCGAGCCGCCAGCTCCCCGTCGCCGTCTGCAGTAACACCAGGATGCCGGCGGTGGCAACGGCAGCGAGCAGCCAGAGCCACTGGTAACTGTTTTGCTGCTGGGCGTATTGGGTGAGGATCTCGGCATGGTAGGAAATCGGGAACTGCATCTGCTGCAGCGCCGTGTCGATGTCCCGCTGGATGTCGCCCAGCGGACGGCCCTGGATCTCGGCCTTGACATCGACGCGCCGCGAGGTGTCGTCGTGCAGGATCACGGACTCGTTCCCGACCATGGTCACCTGCGCGACGTCGCCGAGGCGGGCGTGGCCGCCGTTGGGGGTGTCAATGATCAGGTTGCGGACGCTGTCAAGGCTGCTGCGGGTGGCCGCATTCCCCTTCACGATGACCGAGAAGACCTTCTGCTGTTCATAGAGGTTGCCGACTTCGATGCCTTGGAGCAAGGCGGCAGCCGCCCGCCGTACATCACCAGGGACGACGCCGGCCTTTTGGGCCGCGGCCAGGTTCACTTTGACCTCGGCGATCGGCTGTTCAGCGGGCAGGTCGACATGCGGATTGACCACACCGGCCGTGTGCTCAAGAATCTGTTGCACCTCCGCCGCCTTCTGCCGCAGAATCGTCGGGTCCAGTCCGAAGACCCGGACGGCAAAGCCGCTGTCCGCTTCTTCCCGGATCTGGTCGATGCGTTCCTGCGGATAGGTGGAGACTTTGCTGGTCAGGCCCGGATAGCCTGCGATCACCTGGTCGACGGCGGCGGCCGTGTCGGGGTAGGACGCGTCCGGGGCCACGGTCACCCACAGCTCGCCGGAGCTGACGTCGCCGACCTGATCCGAGGTGATTGCACGCCCGACGTGTCCTCCGACGTTTGCCACGCCCTGCACTTTGCGCAGTTCTCCGGCGGCCGCTTCGGTGATCCGGCTCATTTCCTGGTCCGACGTGCCGGCTATCGCGCTCCAGTGCACCACCAGGGTCTTGTCCGCCAGCACCGGAACTACGGGACGAGTCCCGGCCAACTGGGGTGCGAGCGCCAGACCTGCCACCGCCACCACTGCCGCGGCGGCAAATACCCACCGCGTCTTTTGCGTTAGGCGCGTTACCGTGCGGCCGTAAGCGCCTTGCAACCGCGCCAGCGAACGGCGTTCCGGCGCCTTGGAACCGCCAGGAAGGACGAATGCCAGGGCCGCCGTGACCGTCAGCGCAACAACCATCGAGACCACCAGCGCGAGCAGATAGCTCTGCACCAGGGGGCCGAACAGGGCGCCGTTCTCACCAGGGATAAAGAGCGCAGGCATGAGGGCCAGCGCCATGATCAGCAATGCGTAGAGGATTGGCGTCCGGGCTGCCCGCAGGGCGCCCGGGATCACCGAGTCGCGTCGGTCCTGGTCCTGTTCCGGGCCCTGAACCGGGACGTGGTCCTGGCCGGTGCCGGGACCGGCATCGGCGGATGCTGAATCTGCCCCGGCGGCAGCCCTGGCGGCGGCGCTGCGTGCCCGTGCGATTCCGTTCAGGTCCTCCGCAACGTCTCCCACGATGACTGCCAAAGCAAGCACCAGGCCGGCCAGGACCATGGTGTTCATCCCGGTGCCGCGCAGATCGAGCACCAGCGCTGCCGCGGTCAGCGACACGGGAATCGTGATCAGACTGATCAGGGCCGTGCGCCAGGAACGGAAGAAAGCACCGAACAAGGCAACGATCAGCAGCAGCGCGATCAGCGCAGCAACGCCGAGCGTACCGACCTCTTCGTCGATGAAGGAGGCCTGCCGGTAGACGCTGGTATCGATCGTGACCCCTGGCAAACCGGGTTGGAGCTCGCGGAGGACCTCGTCGACGCCCCGGGTCACGTCCATCGTGTTGGTCTCCGGGAACTTCTCGATGACCAGCAATAGCTCGGCCTCGTTGCTAAGCAGGGCGTCGCCGATCAGGGGCTGGTGGTCGGTTGCCACCGTGGCCACGTCCTTAAGCAGGAGCTTGCCGGCCGGACCCTGGAGGGGAACCTGGCCCAGGTCCTCCGGGGTGGTAATCGGCAGGACATGCTGGACGCCGATCCGCTGATGGCCCGTCTCGAAGAAACCGCCGGTGCCCGGTGTGGATGCTTCCAAGTAGCTCAGGGGCGACACCCACACGGAGTTGCCGGTGGTCTTGATGATCTCGTCAAGGGTGACTCCCTTGGCCTCGAGCCGCGCCGGGTCCACCAGGACTTGAAGTTGTTGGTCGCGCTGGCCCCAGATGGCCACGTTCGCGACCCCGGGCACGGCCAATAGCCCGGGCTTCATGGTCCAGCGGGCCAGGACGGACATGTCGATGGCGGACATGTTTTTGGAGGTCAGCCGGACCATCATGACCCGGCTGGTCGAGGACAGCGGCTGCATGAGCACGGGAGCTGCCGAAACATTGGGCAGTGCGCGCGCCTGGGTCAGCCGTTCCGAGACGAGCTGGCGTGCGCGCAAGATGTCGGTCCCCGGTTTGAAGACCATCTGGATCGACGAAAGGCCGGGCACGGATTTGGATCGTATTGCCTCAACCCAGGCCACCCCGTTCAGCAGGTCGGCCTCCATGGGGGAAGTGATGAGTTGCTCCACCTCGGCGGCCGAGAGTCCCAGCGCTTCCGTCTGGATCTCAACCTGCGGCGGGGCGAACTCCGGAAAGGCGTCCACGGACATGCTCGGCAGGTTGGTGAGCCCGAGGGCAAGGATTCCTGCCGTAGCGGCCAGGACCAAGAGCCTGAACTGCAGAGTCCAGCGCACGATTGCACTCATCATGGCCGTTACCCCGCATGCCGCACAGGGGTGCCGGGACCACGGAATTGACTCCGGCGTCGTCGGTAGCGTGGGCCGGTGGGGTGGGCCTGGGGAGTGGCCGGACCGTGCAGTCGCCCTGCCGCGGAAGCGGCTTCTGTAAATACGATGCTGACTGCTATTCCTGTGTGGCGAACTGCCAATATTCCATTCACGGCGCGGCTCCTCAACCTAAAGCCATAGCGCCCCCCAGCCGTCAAGAGCAATAATGATCTTCGGGCACACAGGCGTCAATAGAGATACAGGTGATCGCCATGAAAGCAGTCGCAGGGGACCGCATCATCATTCGGGGGCACACGGTCGAGTCCACAGACCGGCACGGCCAGATCCTTGAAGTGAGAGGGGACGATGGTGCGCCGCCGTACCTCGTCAAGTTTGACGACGGCCACGAGACGATCATATTTCCCGGCGGTGATTTCGTCGTCGAACGGCCCGGAAGCGGGCCCTAGAAACTCGACGAGCTCCCGGACCCGGAGAAGCTGCCGCCGCTGGACCCGTACCCGGTGGTGGTGGCGCCGCCGCCGCGCGCGCTGCTGACGCTGCTCACGCCGCTGGTGAAGCCGCTGTTGAAGCTCGGGACCGAGAAGAAGTAGTAGGACGGGTACACCGTTCCGAGGATGCTCGGCTCGTACGTGCGGCCGTATCTGGCCTTGGTCCCCGACTGCGCGCTGTCCATTTCCTGGCGCATGAGTCCGGCTTCTTTGTCATTGCGGGCATAGGCGTCGATCAAGGTGTCCGCGTGGTTCTTCAGGAGCTCCGAGAGGTGGGTCCGGGCGTCACGCAGCCGGTCCAACGCCGTCTCGGGTGTGATTGAGCCGTCCGCCAGTTCCGCCGACCAGCGCTCCACATCACGCCGGCTTTCATCGCGGAAGGACCGCAATGCCGCAGCCGTCGCCGAGGTTCCTTCGGCACGGCGCTGGCTGAGCAGGTTTTCCAGATCGTCCAGGTCACTGCAGAACGGTTCGAGCTGACGGTCCCATGCGGCGGGCCACGCTGAGCCGCGGTTGAGCAAGGCATTGGTATCGGCGATCACGTCGTCCAGTGCGTCGAGTTCGGCCGCGGCGTCGGCGTAGCTCCGGACCAGTTTGAGGTTGGGCCGGCGGCCCAGGTCCCCGCTGCCGAGGGCATGTACCTGGTTGGAAAGCTTGGTGGCAGCGTTGTACCGGTTCACAAATGTGCGGTGCTTCTCCAGGACGGTGCTTCCGTACCGGGACGACTCGGGAATGGTGCTGGCGTTGAGCTCGGTGACCTGCAGGTCCATGCTGACGTTGGCGTAGCTGGCGTCACCCCGTGCCAGTTCCTTCCGGCTGGACACCCGCGTCCGCCACCGCACGATCAGCCACGCCGCAGCCCCGCAGACCGCGGCGGCCACCACCGTCCAGGCCGTGACCAGGAAAGCCGTGGAACGGTACCACGGCTGGTTGATGAGTCCGGCGCCGCGGCGGATCCCGGCAATGGTGCCGTCGGTCCACTGCGCATCGCGGAGCAGCTCCTTGGAGGCGTTCTGGATGTCCTCGCGCTGTTCGGGGGAGACCTTCCGGTCCTCACCCATGTACGTCCCCACATGCCGGCCCACCGGATCGAGGGCGAAGATAAACAGCCCGTCCGCCCACTTCTGCCCGTCGGCGCTGATCCATTCTGGATGTTCGGTGCGGGCGAACCGCAGGACTTCCGCGTTCAGGTTGTCCGCGGCCGTGCCGTTGTACGTGTAGATCGCAACTTTGGTGGGCTCGTAAAAGTCGGTGGACCGCACCGCGGGCAGCAGCGTTCTTTGGTCCAACACGCCGGCGCGGTCTTCAACCATGACGGCGGTCGGCGTCACGGCGAGCGCCACGGAGGCTCCGCCGAGAAGGCCGGCCATCAGCACTACCAGGGCGGCGAGGGCCTTGCGCGTGATTCCCATTTTCCGAGCGTAGTGGCTGGCTCCAGCGGCGTCGACGCACACGCCGCCGCAACGGGGAGCTCGCCGTTGCATTAGCCGTCCTGCGAAGCCGACGCGCGGCAAACCGATGGCCTCTGGTCAGGCGATAGCGGCAGCGCTACTCTATTCCGTGCCGGCTCCCCGGCCGGCCACACCGATGGAGAAATCAGGGATGCACCATGGCTGGCAAATTTGAGGTCTACAAGGATAAATCCGGCGGATTCCGGTTCCGGCTCAAGGCCTCCAACGGCGAGGTGATCGCCTCCTCGCAGAGCTACAAGACCAAGGCGAGCGCCATGGGCGGCGTTGAGTCGGTTAAGAAGAACGCGGCCTCGCCAGTGGTCGATATGACGGAAGCGGCCGCCGAGACGGGATGAAACCGCAGGTCAGGTGTCCCGTTGGGCCGGCCACCGCCTAGGATTGCGGCATGTCTACCTATGAAGTTACCCGCAGCGCAGTCATTCCCGCACCGGCCCGGGACATCTATCCGCTGGTGAACAGCTTCCACGAGTGGACCAAGTGGTCCCCTTGGGAGGCCGTAGATCCCGCCATGGAACGGAGCTACTCCGGCAGCGAATCCGGCGTCGGCGCCAAGTACGCCTGGAGCGGGAACCGCAAAGCCGGCTCCGGCACGATGGAGATTGTCGATACCGCCGAGCCGCGCAACATCAAGATCCGCCTGGAGTTCACCAAGCCCTTCAAGGCGGTCAACCCCACGTCATTCACGTTCGTGCCCTCAGGCGACGGCACCCAGGTCACGTGGACCATGACCGGGGAGAACAAAGGCATCGGCAAGGTCTTCGCGCTGTTCATGAACATGGACAAGATGGTCGGCTCGGACTTCGAAAAGGGCCTGGCCTCGCTCGCGGGCGCCGTCGCACAGCGACAAGTCTGAAAAGGGATTCGCCGGACCGCCCGGTGACGGGTTCGTTATACCGGGACGGCTCGTAATACCGGGTGGTGCTGGCGGTTGGGGCCGTCAGGGTTGCCAGGCGGTCCGGACGAGTCCGGGGTGATGAATCCGGGCGACTTCCGGGTGGGCCCGCAGCCAGCCCTTGAGCACGTTGGCGCCGTAGGACGCGAGCATTGGATTGTCCGGATCATCCGTGATCCCCCGGGACCGGGCCGCAAGCGCGGGCGGAAGCGGCACCGGCTCAATGACGGCGTCGAGCCGGGGCGAGAAGAAGAAGGGGACCGTGTAGCGGTCGACTCCGGGCGGCGGCGCCTCGACGCGGTGAATGGTGGCCGCCAGGTAGCCCTGGGTGGCGACTTCGAGCATTTCCCCGAGGTTGACCACCAAAGCCCCCAGAGTCGGCTGTACCGGAATCCAGCTGTCGCTGCCCGGTGGGAGTACCTGCAGGCCGCCGACTTGGTCCTGGAGCAGCAAGGTGACGAAGCCGTAGTCCGCATGGGCGCCAACTCCTTGGGGCCCGGCGTCCGCGACGACGCCGCCGACGTAATGGACCAGCTTGGCCATCCAGGCCGGTGAGTCCCGGAACGGTTCATCGAAGTAGCCTTCCGGCAGTTCGAGGGACACGGCAATGGCGCTCAGCAATTCTGCGCCGACGCGGGACATGCGGTCCGCCCAGGCCATGCACACGGTGCGCAGTTCAGGCAGCGCCCGGTCCGGCAGCAGGTTCGGTCCCTGGACCAGCCAGTACGGCTGATCCGGCGGGTAGTCCTCGACGGCGGGGCGCTCGGGCCCGAAGTCGAGCTGCTCGCGGGCGTCCGGCCGTCCCTGGGTGATTTCGTGGCCCAGCCGCGTGTAGCCGCGGAAGTGGGGAGAAAGCCTGTTGTCCAGTTCGAGTCTTGACTCCAGCGGGAGCTCGAAGAACCGCCGGGTGACATCGAAGAGTTCGTCCACCTCGGCCGCAGAGGCTCCATAACCCGTCAACTGGAAGAAGCCAACTCGATGGGTAGCGTCGCGCAGGGCATCGATAAACGCCGGGTCAAACGTGCCGTCCTCCCGCCTGGCGGTACTCAGGTCCAGGAGCGGAATTGAATCCGATGGTGCGTCCATGAGTGCAAAGTACCACCGGCCATGCTCTCCCAGCCACAAGTCAGGGTCCTCCCGGGTTTTGTGGACCGCGGTGTGAGAGAGTGCAACTGCTGGAGCCGCCAATGCACACTGATCGGTCAATCAGAAAGCCGGAATCCATGAGCCGGAATGCCACGCAAAGTCATCGACGATTGGCCGTGCGGCTGCTTGTCGCAGCAGTCCTCATGGTGTCGGCTGCGGCGTGCGAGCCGTCGCCGCCGGCCGGCAGCCCGGGTCCCAGTGCCGGAGGCACAGCTCCCACCGCCGGGGGCACAGCTCCCAGTGCCAAGGGCACGGCCACCGCGGGGACGGGGTCGAAGCCCGGGCACGTGTTCGTGATCAATCTCGAGAACAAAGGCTACAACAAGGTGTGGGGCGCGGGCTCTGAGGCTCCCTACCTGTCGCAGACGCTTCGCAGCCAGGGTGTCCTGCTCTCCAAGTACTACGGGATCGCCCACAATTCGAACCCAAACTATTTGGCCCAGATCTCCGGCCAGGCATCCAACGCCATGACCCGCGACGACTGCCCCACCTACGCCGCGTTCGAGCTGACTGGGACCGACTCGCTGGGCCGGGCGGACGGCACCGGCTGCGTCTATCCGGCCTCGGTCCCCACGGTAGCGGGGCAGCTCAGCGCCGCCGGCAAGACCTGGAAGGGCTATATGGAGGACATGGGCACGCCGTGCCGTCATCCTGAACTTGGCGGGAAGGACAGCAGCCAGGGGGCCAAGGTGGGCGACCAGTACGCAACGCGGCACAACCCGTTCGTGTACTTCCAGTCCATCACGTCGTCACCGGAGTGCCAGAGCAATGTGGTGGACTTTAGCGAACTGCGCGGCGACCTCCAGTCCGTGTCCACCACGCCCAACCTGTCCTACATCTCGCCCAATCTTTGCAATGACGGCCACGACAACCCCTGCGTCGATGGCACCCCGGGCGGACTAGCCGCCGCCGACAGCTGGCTGAGCCAGCAGGTCCCGGCAATCCTGGACTCCCCGGCCTTCCGGCAGGACGGGATGCTGGTCATCACCTTCGACGAGTCCGAGGGCAAGACAGTTGGACCGTCAGGGCTGCTACCCGGAGGGACGGACGGCGGCAGGATTGGGGCACTGGTCCTCTCGCCGTTGATTACGGGCGGCACGACGTCGGACCGGGCCTACAACCACTTCAGCCTCCTGGCGAGCATCGAAGATGCATTCTCCCTCCCGCGCCTCGGATACGCCGGAGAGCCGGGCCTGAACAGCTTCGGCGGTGACGTCTTCAACGCGGGCTCCTAGCCGCCGAGCCTCCCGGGCATGACCGAACGGGCAGAACCGACCCGGCCGGAGCGGCTGCTAGCTCGCTGCCGGGGCCGCGCCGTTGCCGTTGGAGTCCTGGCCGTATTCGGCCGAGATCAGGATGGGAAGGTGGTCCGAGGCGCCGCGGGGCAGCGTTTCCACGCTTTCGATCTCGAGCCCCTGCGAGGTGGCAAAGTCGAAATGGCCCTTGAAGACTCTGTACCGGGTGTAGGTCCGGCGGTCACTCATTGTGAGGTCGTAACCGGCGTCCTTCATCTGCGCCGTCAGGGACTTGGTGAAGAACGGATAGTTGAAGTCACCCACCATCAGCGACATCAGACCGCCGCCCATGCTGAGCAGCTCCGCATGGGCGGCATGGATCTGGTTCCGCCGCAGGGAGTTCGACGCCGTCAACGGCGCCGCATGGAAGGAAGCGATGACGAGGCCGTGGTCGGTCTCGTTGTCGGTCACGCGCGTGCCGATGAGCCGCTCGTGCGCGGGGGCCAGGACCCTGTCGTGGAGGGACTTCTTCAAGGCAAACGTCTGCGTCTCGTAAGCAGTGAAGCGGTCCTTACGATAGTAGATGGCCAGGCCCAGCCGGTTGCCCCGGGTGGAGTCGGCAAGGTGGAGATCTCCGATGGTGTCCGGCAGATCCTCCGTGTCGCACTCTTGGAGGCACAAAGCATCAATCTCGAAATCGCGGGCCAGATCGACCAGCTCGCCGCTGGCCGCGTGCTTGCGGAGGTTGTAGCTGATGACTCTAAGCAGGGGGAGCACCTCTTCGGTGGATAGTGGTTGAAACCTCACCCGAGTCTACCCAGTCAGAGCGGATCGAGGGGGAATAAACGCCGCGCGCGTCCGGATCAGGGCCTCAAACACGGCGGCCCGTGCGGCCGCGGGCGCGGTGGTGTGGCAGGGGGCCGCCGGTCCGAAAGGATAGTGTGTTCTGGAATCACCAGCCACGCGAAAGGGCGGACGTTGACTGCTGCACAACCGGAACTTGCCGAGGGCGATTTCTATTACGAGACGTTGGGCGGCGGGCGGTTCCGCTCCACGATCCATGCCCAGGGTGCCTGGAACGAACACGAGCAGCACATGGCCCCCGCGTCCGGCATCATGGCAGACGCGCTGGCCAGGCATGAGCCCCGCGGGGACATGCGCATGGCGCGGCTCAGCTATGAAATCCTCGGACTGATCCCGGGCGGTGAGTTCGAGGTGGTGACCTCCACCCTCCGCCCTGGCCGGACCATCGAGCTGGTGCAAGCCGAGTTAGTAGCCGGCGGCCGCACGGCCATCCGCGCCACGGCCTGGCGGATGATCACCTCGGACACGTCCGCCATCGCGGCTTTCGAGGATCCCCGGATCCCCGCGCCGGAGGACTGCGAACCGTATGACGCCGCACGCATTTGGCCCGGCGGCTACATCGCCTCACTCCATATGCGGATCGCCGAGGGCCACCGGGCGGGCTCGGGGACTGTCTGGCTCCGCACCGACTACCCGCTGACCGACCAGGCGGACAGCGGCGACCTCGCCCGGCTGGTCGGCCTGGTGGACACGGCCAACGGAATCGCCGCCCGGGTCCCGCCGGGCAAGGGCAGCTATGCCTTCCCCAACCTCGATCTGCAGATCCACATGTACCGGCAGCCGGAGGGGGAGTGGCTGGGGCTGGACAACGAGGTCTCGTTCGGCACGGACGGGATCGGGCTGACCTCCACGGTGCTGCATGACCTCACGGGCCCGTTCGGCCGCGCCGAACAGATCCTGACGCTGCGCAAATCCTGACGCTGTGCAAGTCCCAGGCGGGTGCGAAGGTCCCTAGCTGGTGTGGAAGACGAGCCAGCCGGCCAGCGTGGCCAGTGCCGTCAGGGCGGCACCCCAGAGGATGTCGACAACAACCAGCCGCCAGGGCCACGTCTTGAGCGTGGCGGCATTGGTGAGGTCGTACGTGGCATACGCAAACGCGCCGAGGGCGGCACCGTAGCCGACGGCGCTGAGCCAGCTGCCGCCGTCGAGCGCTGGCCGAAGGGCAAAGAACACGATCCCGGCAATGTAGATCACGTAGAACACCACCGCGTACCCTAGATTGGGCTTGCTGGCCATCAGCTCACCAATCTGGCGGCGGTAGAACGGGTTCATCGTCTTGAGCCAGATGGCGTCGATGACGGCGAACGCGGCGGCTACGACGAGGAATTGCAGAATGACCATAAGGGAGCATAACAACATGCCGCAGGCGCCAGCCGGGCCCCGGACCCTGACGGTGGTCCGGCAGCAGGAATCACTCGGTGCCGCCGCCGACCTCGACTTCGCGCTCGAGCTCCTGCAGAAGATCAAATCCGGTTCGTTGGGCCCTACCCTGCGGCTTTACCGTCCCGTTCCCACGGTCGCTTTCGGGCAGCGCGACACCCACCTGCCCGGGTTCGAGGCAGCCGCCGAGGCCTGCAGGCAGCTCGGGTTCGAGCCCCTGGTCCGGAAGGCCGGGGGCCGGGCGGCGGCGTACCACCAGCGGACGCTCGTCATCGATCACCTGGAGCCAGATACAGACGCGATTGCCGGGGCCAAGGGACGGTTTTCGCGCTTTGGCGAACTGCTCGCCCGGGCGCTGCGCGACGCTGGGGTGGATGCCGGCGTCGGTGAAATTCCGGGGGAATATTGCCCCGGCGAGTTCAGCGTGCACGGCAGCGACCCGGAATTGCCGGAGCGCAGGATCAAGCTTGTCGGCACCGCCCAGCGGGTGGTCGCCGGCGGCTGGCTCTTCAGCTCCGTGATCGTGGTGGCGGACTCCGCCCCGATCCGCGCGGTCCTGGAGGCCAGTTACGCCGACCTCGGCCTCGAGTGGGATCCGGCGACGGCGGGCGCGGCCGACGACCTCGTGCCGGGCCTGGACGTCGACGCTGTTGAGGCTGCGGTGATCGCCGCCTACGGACGCTACGCCCCGCTCAGCCACGCGGAGTTCCCGAGCCTGCTTTGACTCCAGGGACGGCTCCTAACCGGACGGCGTTCCGCCGGTGCTGGCAAGGATGCTGCCCAGATTGCGGTATTTCGCCAGGCGCCGGGGGACCAGTTCGTCCACCCCGGTGCTGGCGAGCGTGGCGAGTTCGTATTCGATGGCCCGGCCAAGGCGCCGGCAGAAGGCCTGGGCTTCCTCGGCCGCATCGGGGCGTTCGTCCACGATGTGGTCCACGAGCCCGTTGGCGTGCAGCGATGCGACGTTGACGCCTTGGGCCTCGGACATGGCGGGGGCGAAATCAGTGCTCCGGTGGACGATGGCGCTGGCGCCTTCGGGCGGGAGCGGGGACAGCCAGGCGTGCTGGGCCGCGATGGTGCGGTCCGCGGGCAGAAGGGCCAGTGCCCCGCCGCCCGCACCTTGACCCAGCATCACGGACACCGTGGGCGCATTGAGCCCGATGAGGTCGTGCAGGGAGCGGGCGATCTCGCCGGCCAGGCCGCCCTCCTCGGCCTCTTGGGACAGGGCGGCACCGGCGGTGTCGATGATGGTAAGCAGCGGGAGCCCGAGTTCCTCGGCGAGGCGCATACCGCGACGGGCCTCCCTGAGGGACGCGGGCCCCATCGCCGACTGTGCCAATACGCTCTGTCCCATGCGCGTCGGCCGCGTCGGCCTGGGCCGGGTGTGGCCGATGACCACGCAGGATTGGTGGCCGAAACGGGCCAGGGCAAGTTGAAGGCCGGGGTCCTTTTCGCCCTGTCCGGTGCCGTTGAGCGGGAGCACGTCCCGGGCGCCGTGCGCCAGCAACTGCCGCACATCCGGCCGCCGGGGATCGCGGGAGATGCCGATCGATTCCCAGGCGCCGGCGCCGGACGGCTGCACGGACAGCGTCGCGGGTGCAGCGATCGGGGCCTGCGGGCCGGTGACCAGGATGCTCAAGGCGCGGTCGACGACGTCGGACAGCTGCCAGGGCGGGACCACCGCGTCAATCAGCCCTTTATCGAAGAGGTTCTCGGCGGTCTGGACGTTCTCCGGGAACGGGGCGCCGTGGACGGCCTCGTAGACCCGGGGTCCGAGGAAGCCGAGCAGGGCGCCGGGCTCGGCGGCGGTGATGTGGCCGAGGGATCCCCACGAGGCCATGACCCCTCCTGTGGTGGGATGGCGCAGGTAGACCAGGTAGGGCAGCCCGGCCATCCGGTGGGAGCGGACGGCGGCGCTGATCTTCACCATGGAAAGGAACGCGATGGTGCCTTCCTGCATGCGGGTGCCGCCCGAGGCAGGTCCGGCGAGGAGGGGCAGGCCTTCGCTGGTGGCGCGTTCGACGGTGTTGACGATCCGTTCCGCCGCGGCCTGGCCGATGGAGCCGGCGAGGAACCGGAACTCGCTGATGATGACGGCGACCCGGCGGCCGCGGATGAGGCCTTCGCCGGTGAGGACTGATTCGTCCACGCCGCTCTTGGCCCGCGCGGCGGCCAGTTCCTGCCGGTACTCGGGGCCGGGATCAGGGTCCGTGACGGGCGCATCCCAGCTCCGGTAGGACCCGGGATCGAGCACCGCGGCGATGAGTTCGGTGGCGCCCAGGTGCCGGACCTTCTGCTGGGTCAGCATGCCCGGTCACCGACCGTGCCGCTGGCCCTTGTCAGCCCGAGCCACCGGCGGATCTGGTCCCCGTCCTGGTCCAGCAGCGGCGGCGCAGTGTGGGCCTTCAACGTGGTTTCTGCGGTGTCGGCGGCGCTGAAGAACCGTAGCGGCGGGCCCGGCAGGCTCACGGTACCGAGAATTTTGTGGTCGACGTCGATCACGAGACCCTGCGAGTGGACCTGCTCCCATGCGTAGACTTCGTCCAGGCTTCTGACCTTGCCGGCGGGGATGCCGGCGTCGTTGAGTTTGGTCAGCAGCGGCTCCGCCTCGAACTCGGAGAACACCCGCTCCACTTCCTCGATGACCTTCTCGCGGTTGCGCACCCGGTCCGCGTTGGTGGCGAACTCCGGCCGCGCGGCGTCGATCCCGAACGTCGAAGCGAACCTGTTCCAAAGCTTCTCGCTTCCCACGCTGATCTGTACCCTGCCCTGCCGGCAGTGGAACAGGCCGTAGGGGGCAATTGAGGGGTGGTGGTTGCCCTGGGCCTTCGGGGTTTCCCCCGCGACCGTGGCCCTGGTGCCCTGGAAGGCGTGGACCCCGATCAGCGCAGCGAGCAGTGATGTGCGGACGATCTGGCCCTGGCCGGTACGCTCACGCTGCAGCAGCGCCGCGAGGGTGCCGAATGCCCCGTACATGCCGGAGAGGAGGTCGGCGATGGGGACGCCGACGCGCTGCGGATCGTCCGGGCCGGAGCCGGTCAGGGACATCAGTCCGGCCTCGCCCTGGAGGATCTGGTCGTACCCGCTGCGCCGGGATTCCGGGCCGTCGTGCCCGAACCCGGTGATGGAGAGGACCACCAGCGCCGGATTCAGGTCATGCATTTGTGCAGCGGAGAACCCGAGCCGGTCCAGGACGCCGGGGCGGAAGTTCTCGATGACCACATCGGCGCGCTCCAGCAGTTCACGCAGCACTGCCCGCCCGTCGTCGCCCTTCAAGTCCAGGGCAATGGATTCCTTGTTGCGGTTGCAGGACAGGAAGTACGTGGCCTGCGGATCATCCTCCGGGCCCACAAATGGCGGGCCCCAGCCGCGGGTGTCATCTCCGGTGCCAGGGTTCTCCACCTTGATCACGCGCGCTCCGAGGTCAGCCAGCATCATCCCGGCATGCGGGCCGGCCAGGGCACGGCTCAGGTCCACCACGAGATAGCCGGTCAGGGGGCCTTCGGCGTCGGGCAGGGGTTCGGTGCTCATTGGTGTGTTCCTTCTCTGGTCGGGTCTTTGCGGGTGCGCGCGGCGACCTCGGTGTGTCTGCGCGGTTGGTTGACGTGCCGGCGAGCTACACCCAGCGGTCACATCCAGTCGTCACATCCAACCGGGCACCACCATGACCAGCCAGGCGATTGCCGGCCCGACGGCGACGACGATGCCGCTGTACGCCAGGATCTGCTTGTAGAACCTGTCCTTGTCCACGTCCTCCGGCGCGTTGGCCAGGACCAGGGCGCCGTTGGTGGAGAACGGGGACACATCCACGATCGTGGAGGCCACAGCCAGGGCCGCGATCACGCCGACGGCGCCGACCTCGCCGGTGGCCAGGAACGGCACCGCCAGTGGGATGAGGGCCGCGAGGATGGCGGTGGAGGACGCGAAGGCCGACACGATGGCGCCGATGTAGCAGATCAGCAGGGCGGCGAGCAGGGGCATGCCAAGCTCCGCCACCCCGCCGGACACGAAGGCGATGGTGCCGGCTTCTTCGAGGACCCCTACGAAGGTGAGCATGCCGCAGATGAGCAGGACGGTGGACCAGCTGATCTTGTTGACGGCGCCCTTCTGCGCTGCGGGGGACACGAGGGCAAGGACGATCGCGATGGTGATCGAAACGAAGCCGACGTCCACCTTGAATCCGAGCGAGATGACGGCCAGGGCGATCAGACCCAGGATGGTGATCAGCTGGGGCATGGAAGCACGGGCGCCGCCGGCCGGAGGTGCGCCGGCCCCGGCGGGATTGGCCGGCGAAGATGCACCGGAGCCGCCTGAGGTGCCTTTGGCCGCGACGCCGTCGGCGGAGATGTCGGAGCCGGAGCCCTGCAGCGTGACGCCGGCCGCTCGGGCACCCACACTGACGGACATGCGCTTTTCTGCGGCTTGTTCCACGAATCGCCCGCCCGGGGTGGACAGCAGTTTGCCGCCGCCGAGGACGACAAACAGCACCAGCGCGATGGCCAGGTTGAACAGGAAACTGGCCAGGAAGATTGCCATCGGGTTGGCATCCAGCTCCGTCTTGGCAATGATGCTGTTGACGGTGACGCCATAGACGGCGATGGGGGAGAAGCCGCCGGCCTGCGCGCCGTGGACCACCATCATGCCCATCATGAGCGGATTGATCTTGTGCTTGGCGGCGAAGCTCAGGGCGATCGGCGCGATGATGGCCACCGCGGCCGGGGAGAGGGCGCCGACGGCGGTGATCACCGCGGTGATGGCGAACATGACCCACGGGATCAGGGCCACCTTGCTGCCGACCAACCGAACCGCGCCCCGGACCAGCAGGTCGATGGTGCCGTTGTTCTGCGCGATGGCGAACAGGTACGTGACCCCGACGATGGTCAGGAAGAGGCCGCCGGGGAAGTTGGCCAGGATGTCGTTGGTGGACATCCCCAGCACCACAGAGCCGAGCAGGAAGGCACCTACGAAGGCCAAGGCACCCATGTTGAGCGGCAGCACCGTGGCCAGTAGGAACATCACCGCCAGGATGATGATGGACAGGACGGGAGCGGACATCGTTGTTCCTCCGGATCGAAATGGTTCATTGACTGGCTTAGTGGCCTAGCCTCCTAGACACTAGGTGTCTTTGTCAATAGTTCTCCGGTAGTCTTAGGGCCAGGACAGGCTGGAAGGACGCGCATGGCAAAGCAGGCGGCAACGCATCAGATTTCCCGCGTTTCGCGGCCCCGGCTCTACGAGCAGTTGGTGGAGCAGATCATGGACTTCATCGAGTCCGCCGAGCTGGGTCCCGGCGACACGCTGCCGGCTGAACGGGAGCTCGCCGAGCGGCTGGGGGTTTCGCGGGCAACCCTGGCGCAGGCCCTGGTGGCCCTTGAAGTGCTCGGCGTGATCGACGTCCAGCACGGCACCGGAGCAGTGCTGGTCTACCGGCCCAACGTTCCGTCCGTGATCAAGGGCCTCCGCGAGCATCGCAGCCGTCTGCCCGAGATCGTTGAAGCGCGGAGCACGCTCGAGGTCAAGCTGGCCGAGCTGGCCGCCGCCCGGCGCACCGAGCAGGACATGAACGCCATCGACCACGCCCTCGAAGCCATGGCCGCGGAAGTCGCCTCGGGAGAACGGGGTGCGCGGGGCGACGAGCTGTTCCACCAGGCCGTCACTGCCGCGGCCCACTCGGCAGTCCTGGCCCAGTTGATGACCTTCATCGCCGGAATGGTCCTGGAAACGCGCCTCGAATCCCTTGGACAGCCCGGCCGGCCGGAGCAGTCACTTGCGTCCCACCGCAAGATCGCCGACGCGATCAGGTCCCGGGACTCGGCGGCCGCCGCGGCGGCGATGCTCGAGCACATCGACCTCGTCTCCGACGTTGCCCTGCTGAAGAACAGCTAAGCCGGGATGAATGTGAACCTTTCCTTCGATCCGCCGTGTGGCCCCGTCACCGGATGGCGCGACGGCGCCGTCGTGCGTGCCACCGGCATTCCCTACGCCACCGCGGAGCGGTTCCAGCCGCCCGCGCCGGCCACCGACTGGTCCGAGACGCTCGAGGCAACATCCCTGTCTCCGGCGTGCCCGCAGGCCCCGGTGCCCTTCCTGGACGACGTGCTGGGCACCCGCTACGGCGAACTGCCAGGCAGCGAGGATTGCCAGCGGCTGTCCATCACCCTGCCCGCCGATCTCGACGACGATGAGCGGCTGCCGGTGATGGTGTGGCTGCACGGCGGGTCCTACACCTCCGG
This sequence comes from Arthrobacter sp. 05T420, assembly GCF_056396305.1. Taxonomy (NCBI): domain Bacteria; kingdom Bacillati; phylum Actinomycetota; class Actinomycetes; order Micrococcales; family Micrococcaceae; genus Arthrobacter; species Arthrobacter sp. 05T420. The sequence goes on from NZ_JBFTLG010000020.1 coordinate 34,184, forward strand.
ATCGGGGGATCTGGCGATCTTCGACCCGGCGGCGCTGGTTGCCGAAACCCGGGTGATCGTTGTCTCGGTAACCTACCGGTTGGGCCTCTTCGGCTATTTGTCCACCAGTACCGGCCGGCCCGCCAATCTGGGCCTGCTGGACCAGATCGAGGCGTTCCAGTGGGTGCAGCGCAACATCGCATCCTTCGGCGGTGATCCGCGCAGGGTCACCGCGTTCGGGCAATCCGCAGGGGGCGACGCCGTCGCGCACCTCATGGCGACGCCGGGCGCAGCCTCGCTCTTCCAGCGTGCCATCATCCAAAGTGCCCCGCTGGGAATTACCCGGGGGCGGGAAAAGATGAACGCCGCCATGGGTGTCGCCGCGGAAGCGATCACCGCCGGCACTCCGGCGATGGACGTCGTCGCCCTCGAAGACGACGTTGCGCGGGCGGCGCGGAAGTTCGGGCTGATGGCTGCCATGCCGTTCGGGATCCAGTACGGGCATGCACCCCTGCCGGCGGAATCCGCGCTTGACGGGGCCTGGAATGCGGCTGCGCCAGGGATCGATATCCTGATCGGCCACACCGCGGAGGAGGCCCGGCTGTTTCTGCCGCGAAGCCCACACCTGGGCAGGGTAGCGAGGATTCCCGTGGTGGGCAGCGCGGTGCTCAAGGCAGTCACGTGGGTGGTTACAGAAATGGTGTACGGCAAAGCGGCCAGGCAGTTTGCCAGGCGGCATGTGCGCGCAGGCGGGCGGGCCCACCGCTACGTGCTGTCCTGGCGCGCACCAGGGAATCTGTACGGCGCCGCGCACACGGTCGACCTGCCGCTGCTTTTCGGGCACCAACGGACCTGGGAGGGTGCCGGGCTGCTGGCGGGCGCCACCTGGGAGGAGATCAATGCGCACGGCCGGGCGATGCGGGCGCTGTGGGCACGGTTCGCCTACGGGGAAGGCCTGGGGACCCGGGGCGAGATTCCCGGCTCGCTCCGGTACCGCTCGGTCTAGAACAGCTGGGCAGCGATCACCCAAAGGAGCACTACGACGCCGAAGGCGATCAACGGGCGGTTCCAGGTGGTGGTTACGGTTTCGCCGGAGGAGCGGAGTCCGGTGGCGCGGGCGTCCTGCCACGCCTGGGCGATCTCGTCACGGCCGGTGGTCACCGCGGGCTGTTGGTGGCTGAACCGTTCATTGCCCGGCAGGATGCTGTACGGCCGGCTCTTCAGGTCGCTGACGTGCTCAAAGCCGGATTCGAACGAGCCCGGCGGGGTGGGAGCACCCCAGCTCACATACTTCTTGCCGGCGGCCCTGACAGTGACGGCGTAGCGGACCTCGACGTCCTGGACCGTTTCGAAAGGTATCCGGTGGTCGCGGAGGCCGTTGATCAGCGTAAAGCCGCCGCCATCGGCGCGCAGGCACGGCCGCCACTGGGCCGCATAGACCAACCAGGACACCAGTACCAGCCAAGGTGCGGCGTCTATCGCGGCCCGGGTTTCTCCGCTCGCCATCAGCCACCACAGGGTGCCCGCAGCGGCGGCCCAAACGGCCGCGGCCACAGGGCGGCCCGACGCCGAGCGGTGCGTTTTGGCTCGACGGCCGGAGTCCGGACGGCCCGCCTGCGGCGGGTGGTGCTGCTCCTGTGATGCTTTCAATGGTCCCCCTCCATTGCCCGCGTCGTCGTCGGGATGAGTGCAATCTACCGCACGCGGTGTCCGACTCGATGGTCAAGGGTGAAACCCGGGCACCCGGGAAAGTCGCCGACACGATCGGCCGTGAACCCAAGTGCCTCATAGAAGCCGATGGCTGACGGACTTGCCTGCCAGTCCAGGATCATCGGCTGTGGCCGGGTCCGCGACCAGTCGAAGATGAAGTCCATGAGGGCCCTGCCGGTGCCGCCCAGACGTGTGTCAGGTTCGACAAAGAGGTCGTGGACACCCTGAAATTAGTGCGGAAGCTCTGCCGCCTCGGCGGTCAGGGCCTCTGCGCGGAGCTGCGCGATCCGTAACTTCAGGTAAGTGTTCAGCCGGAACACGGTTCGCGCCAGAACGAAGAACGTTGCCACGGGAAAAGCCCAGTAAAGGGCCGCAACGAGCAAGCCCAGAGCCAATTTCAAACCCCCAGTGTCGATGCCGCGGTTGCGACTGAACGCAGCATAGATGCTCCGGCGGGTATTGCCGTAGTCAATTTCGGCTGGGGAGATCCTGCCGAAGCACGGGAGGGTCTACTCAGTGAGTTCGGCCAGCAGGTCGGCTGCGTCCGTATTTCCGGCGGATGCCAGACGCCGCAGCTCTGCGAAATCTTCCTTCTCAGCTGCGAGTTCAACAAGCTGATCCTCAGCGTCTTTGCTGCCGCCGTCGGCAAGGCGCCGCAGTTCGTCGAAGTCTTCCCGCTCCGCGGCAAGCTCGATGAGCTCAGCTATGGCGTCGTTGTCACCAAGGGCGGCCCGCTCCCGGAGAGCTGAAAGTTCAGGGTCTGACATAGCGCGGACCTTCCAAGAAGAATTCTGCTGGACACTTCCTGGCCGCGGTGGTCGATGCGCTTCATCGTGGCCGGGAGTGGCAAACGGGGTGTCAGTGAAGGGTACCTCGCTGAAGGAATCGGCCGAAAGACTCTCTTGCTTCTCAGCGGCGGCTGAGTGATCCGATATGGTCAGCGATATGCGGAAACCGGTGATCGAACCCGCGACGGTCGCTGATGCGGACCGCTTCGCAGCCGACCTGCCATGGGCCCGGGCCGACGAATGGCGTGTCGGGGGATCATCGCTCGTGGCAAAGATCAAGGGGGAGCCGGCGGGCATCGCCGTCTCGGCCGCCAACCGCGTCCATCCGACTCGGGACCCGGTGTTCGTGTTCGTCGCCGAGCAATTCCGGCGACAGGGCATGGGCTCGGCGCTGGTGAAATCCATCCAAACCCGTCGTCGGATGCCGCTATCGGTTAAAGCCCACCCCGGCACGATTGCGCACGAGTTCTACAAATCGCTCGGCGCCGTGCGCTACCAAGTGTGCCCGCCCGAGCGGGTCGACACCTCAAACATCGAGGTACGGCGCTGGGCACTCGAAAACCGCCGGGACGACATCCGCGCCGGCGACCGGCTACCGCTGGAACAACTGACTGAAGCCTGGACGAAAATGTATGAAAACGTTCACGCATCATGGTCGCCCACTGGGACGCGCAATGGCCTCCTCGCCGAATTCGGACCCATGATCCAGAACGAACTGGATCCATCCCGAAGCATGTTCGTCATCAGCAACGACAGGATTACCGCTGCATGCTTTGTCTTCGGTACAGGCAGGGATCCGGAAGTCGAGGCAATATGCGAATCCCTGCAGCCGAACAACCGTTTGGCGCGCACCGACGTCGCCGCCTGCATGGCAGAAGTGCTGGTGAACGCCGGCGGCACCCCGGTGCTGTTTGACGGACACATCACCGACCCACACTTCTTTCCGACCCTCCAACGCATTCCGGACGTTGCAGGCAGGACGCTGGAGCTCCTCGAGATTGGGTCTCGCCACAGCACCCGATTCGTGCTGTGATGGCTGCCAGGTGTTCTACGGGCTGGCTCCATTGCGGAGCTGCGGAAGGGGAGTCGTGGAGGAGACGCCTCAACTGCGCCGGCGTCCAAGATGGCCCTGGGCATTAGCCATCCTTCTGGTGATCGCCGTCGACGCGTTGCTGATCGGTTTTGGGACTGGCGAGTGCTTCGACTACACGGCGGAGTCGGGCGCCGGCAGCACGTGCACGAGTGGCCCGGTCTTGGGGCCGGCAGGCATGTGGCTCCTTGCCGTAATCAGCGTCATCCTCATCCTCTACCTTGCCCGCCTCTGGTGCGCGCCGCGCGGCACCGCTGAGCTGGGTTGATAGATTCGAGACCATGACCACTCCGGATATCCGCGTCAGGGCAGCGACCGAAGACGACGCCGCCCGGCTGGCAGAGATCCACGTTGCGGCCTGGCGGGCCGCTTACCGTGGAGTCATGACCGATGAGTATCTTGACGGTCTCGACGTCGGCCGGGCGGCAACTGCGTGGCGTCGGAACATCCTGGAGCCCAGGGAAGGGACTATTCACCTCGTCGTCCAGAGCGGCAATGAGGTTGTGGGTTTCGCCATCCTCGGTACTGCTTCCGGGGACTCGGACCCGGAAACCGGCCAGCTCCACGCGATCAATGTGCATCCGGACTGCTGGGCGCGGGGAGCGGGCTCCAGCCTGTTCGCGGCCGCAGAACAAAAGCTCGTCGAACTCGGCTACCGCCGGGCATTTCTCTGGGTGGAAAAAAGCAACACTCGGGCCATCAGCTTTTACAGCAACCGCCGCTGGCTCGACGACGGCGGGACCCTGGAAGACACCAGATTCGATCCGCCCGTGGCTGAGAACCGCCACAGCCGGACATTCCCGCCCGGAAGGGTCCCGCCCGACACGCTGTGAGCGCACCGTGCGCAGGCAATCGGCATTGCTCCGAGCCGAGTACCGGCTTCATGCGCCGGCCCAGCGCCGCAGTGTGCTGTTGAGCAGTCCGACCAGCACACTCGTCCACCAGCAGGTTTGCGAGATGCACAAAGTCGCGAGCAACCGGGCCCGCAGCCCGGCTGCCATTGCCGTGAACAAGGTTCCCGGCGGTGTTGCCCGAGCGCAGCGAGGCCCTTTTCGCTCCTGCTGCGGAACCCTGACCGGCTTTCGAGGAAGGACCGAAAGGCGCGACTGACTATGCGCCAGCTTGCCGGTGCCGGACGGCAGGTCGGACGAAACGCGCTGTGGCAGTAAGCCGAATCTCTCCTCAAGCCGTCTCGCCAGCCATTGGAGTACTGTTCGATCATGACGACATCCGGGCGGGAATCCGGTAGTCCACAGCCCAACGTCAGGGTGACGACGAACCGTGTCAGGTCGGAAGGCGATGACCTGTATTTTGAAGTACGAGGTCACGGGCCGGCGTTGTTGTTGATCCCTGGAGCCGGTGGGAACGCGGACTTGTACGCCGCTGTCGCGGACCTCCTCTCGGATGAATTCAAGGTCATCACCTACGACCGCCGCGCGAACGCCCGCAGTACTTCCAACAGTCCCCAGAATTTCGAGATCAGCCAGCAAAGCCGGGATGCGGTAGCAGTAATCCACGCCGCCGGTGAGCAGGCGGCCTTCATCTTCGGGAGCAGCAGCGGGGCTGTAATTGCCCTTGATGTGGCGAAGACCCAACCCCATGCCGTGCGGGCCGCCATCGCTCATGAGCCGCCGTGTGCGAGGGTATCCCCCAACGCTGCCAAGTGGCAACGTTTCTTCGCCAACGTATACCGAATGGCCTACCACTTCAGCCCTTCGCTGGCAGGGCTTCGTTTCATCTTCGGAATTCAGGTTCCCGTGAGGAAGCTTGTCAAGGGACATGCTCAAGCCGCGGAGTATGCCCGCGGCCATAGCGAGTCCCGGCAACGCGAGCCCCGCATCAGCTCGCTCGACACGAACGAGGTCCTGATGAAGCTCGAGCTCCTGCCGGTGACGAACTATCTGCCGGATGTTCTACTGGTTCATCGCAACGGGGTGACGATCATTATGGCCGTGGGCGAGTGGGCCCAGGACCGGAAGACCTGGCTTGGCGAGGTGTCACACATCTTGGCAGAGCGGCTGGGCTGTGAGCTGGTGACATTCCCCGGCCACCATGGCTCGTACACCGACATGCCACACGAATGGGCGGCAACCCTGCGCAGGGTTTTGCGCAAAGCCGGCGGAACAGAGCAAACCGCCAGCTGACGAAATGACACCCTGCTCAGACGCATCCCTGCCTTGGACCGCCGCGTTGGCGCTCGAGGCTCGGCGCTCGCGGCCAGCGTCAAGCCAAGTTCTTGCCCAGGAACGCGAGGACATCCGGGAGGATGGAGCGCCAGTAGCCGCCGTCGTGGCCGCCGGCCTGGAAGCCTCCCTCATGTGCGCCCGGAAGGTCCTTCACATAGTCCCTCACGCTGAAGAGCAGGTTGTCCGCCGTGCCGCAGTCAATGCGCTTCGGCAGCGGCTCCAGCTCCGAGCGCAGGGCAAAGATGTCGTTGGCCGCAAAGTCCGCGGCGCTGTCGAAGTTGTCGGACCGGCCGGCGTCGTACAGGCTCCAGACGGCGGGACTCATCGCGGCGACGGCCCGGAGACCTGGGACGCGGTGCTGGGAGGCCAGGAGCAGGGCGCCGAAGCCGCCCATCGACAGGCCGAACACGGCGAGCCTGCCGGTGTCGACTCCCTGGCGGGTCAGCAGGGGGACGAATTCCTCCACCAGCATGGACTGCGTATCGGTTCCGGATTCCCGGCGATGCCACCACGTCTCGCCGCCGTCGATGGCGGCGATCGCAAATGGCGTCCCTCCGCCGGCCACATGCCCGGCCAGGACGCCGCCGGCGTCCAGCTCGTCGAAGACCATGCGGTGGTCCGCGCCCGTGCCATGCAGGAACAGGGCAACGGGCAACGGGCCGGTACGGCCGTCGGTGGATCCCGGCACTGCCAGTGACCAGCCCGTGGGTTTCTGGGGCCGGTACCTCGAGGTGAAGCTGCCGCTGCGCACGCCGATCGGCGGGGCTGCTGCTGCCGCCTGGCTGGACGTGCCCCGGCCAGCGCACCCCGCGACCGACGCCGCCGCGACGGCGCCGGCTCCGAGCCCCAGCAGGCGCCGTCGGGAAAATCCGGGTGATCCCATGGCCCGATCATAGGCCCGATGCCTCGGTCTGGGAGTTGCCATGCGGGCGGCGGCTCCATGCAGTCGCGGCACACTCCGGCAACAGTTCGGGTACGAATCCGCGGCAACCGTGGGCTTCTGCTGCTGCACCGGAGACACTGACGGCATGGCATTCCACCTGAAGGACCGTGACCGGCGCTCCGCGATCTGCGCCACGATTGGCGTGCTGATGCTGGTTGCCTCGATATCGGGGTGCTCGCCCGGCACGGGCGGGGAGCCTCCGTGTTTCCCTCCCGCCTATACGCTGACCCCGAACCAAGCCAAACCAGGGCAAAGGGTCACAGTGGCTGCATCGGACGCTGACTGCAATCCCCGCTACGGCAACAACGCGCGAATCCAAGTGAGCGTCACCGACGCAACAGGGGCGGAGGTTGTCAACACCACCTCCGCCATGAACGACGCCGGTGGGTTCACCTACACGTTTGTCGTGCCCGCTCAGACAGCCGCCGGGGATGCCGCGGTAACCGCAGCGCCTTACAGCATTGACTGGTGCGATGACACCGGCAGGAACAACCGTGTGTCGGGGGCACGGGAGGTCACTCTCGTGCGGGAGTCGTGTGTGCTGCCTGTGAGGCCGCTGACCATCACCCGCTAAAGCGTATGCACGGCCGGTGGAGCGGCACTGAACGCTTCGACGCGCCAGCACGAACGTGCAGGGCCAGGATCCACCAGAACTTGTACCGGTAGCCGGTGGTCCTCCTCAAGGGTGGGCGAGGCCGAATCTCTGGAAGAGCATCGGAAGTCCGGTCTTGAGGCCGTAGGCCAGAGCGTCCCCGCGGTGTCCGATCCCTTCCCCGACGAACAGGTGCGTTGTCATGCCGGCGGCCTTCGCATCCTTCTCAGCTTCGGCGCTCTGGGGCCCGTACCTTGCGTCAAGGGTGCCGCTGGTGAAGATGGCGAGCTCATCAGAATACGTGTGGGCTTTGAGGATTGTTGCGGGCTTCTCCGCAGTGAACGCGGACTCACTTCCGCCGAAAATGGTCTTGACCGTGTTCTCCTTGGAGCCATTCACGGGTTCCAGCTCTCCGGAGATATCAAGAAGTGAGCCGAATATATCCGGCCTCTTGGCCGCGAACGAGAGTGCGCATTCGCCGCCGTTCGAGTAGCCAGCCACCGCCCATTGGGTCCGGGCACTGGCCACGTTGAGGTTCGTGCGGATGTAGTTGACGACGTCGGTGGTGACATACGTGTAGACGTTGCCCTCCGCGGAGTCGACGCAGACAGGGTTCCTGTAGGGATTGCCCAATTGATCGACGGTGAGGAGCAGTGGGGCCAGGCCGTGGTTTTGCCGCGCCAGGGCATTGAGCTGATGTACCGCAGACCTGCTCTGTTCGGGGCCGCCCGGCTGGCCCATCATCATGACGATGATCGGCAGGGCTGGCGGATTAGCCACCAGCGCAGCGGGCGGGAGGTAGAGGAATGCGTCGCGGGCACGGAATCCTGACGCGCTGGCCGGAATCGTCACTGCGCCGCTTCGCCCGACAGACGGCATTCCCGCAGGCGGCTTCCAGTGCTGCCGTAAGGCGGACCCAGTCAATGACGGGTGCGCGGGGTTTAGTTCGGGCAATGTCAGATGCTTCGTCACGCTCATGCCCAACATGGCTCCCAATGTCGGGTTGAGCCCGTAGCCGGCGTTGATGCCGAGTGCCGCCGTCGCAACGAACAACAGGCAGGCGAGGATGGCGACCGCCTTCCGCCACCAGCGGGACCGCCACAGGTTCACGGCAGCCAGGCCGAGGCCTCCGAACGCGCAAATCACCCAGACGCGGGTGTCCGCATCCAGCGGCAAGCCGAAGACGTTCAGCACGACATCCGAGACGAACAGGACCACGGCTCCGGTCAGGGCGCCGCCGGCAACGGCCGCGGCCGCCGTGACGAGCCATTTCCGCCACCTCGGCAGCTGTAAGGCGCGCGGGGGCGAGCCGTCGTCGTCCCCGGCCGAAGGCCCGACGCGGATGGTCGGGCCCGGACGAAGTCCAGCGCGCAAGACCAGGACGAGGGCTGCCAGAGCCGACAGGGCATAGACCGAGTACAGCAACGGGCTAGCGATGACGCTGAGGTTAAGAAGTTGCTCCATCTCGTCTCCTCCTGTCCGTCATTTTGCGCCATGGCCAGCGGCCGGCCACCGGGTCCGGCTCCGGAGCGCACTGCAGGCTCCCCTAAGAGGCTTTATAGCACGTCCGTCGTCGGCGAAGCTGGGAGCGTTCCGGGCCCTCGCCGCAGACCGGACGGGAGCCTGTCGATGCTTCAGCGGAACCGTCCTATGCTGGCTTGTACGTCAGTGATCAAATGGACGCTACAGGATGGGCCTGTCGGATTGTCCCTAAAATCCTGAAAGGATTCACCGTGCTAGAGTCGCCGGCCGTCACCAAGCCAGGGCGATTCCGCCGCGGCGGGCCCGTGCGCTGGCTGCTCGCGGTGGTGCGCGGGTCTCCCGTCACGGTGTCCTTCGTCGTTGTCTACTGGATCTTGGGTCTCCTGTCCTCGAGTCTCCTCTTCGGCCCTGCAGCGCAGTGGCGGGCGGAAGTGGCGGCATCGGCACAATCGTTGCCGAATCATTGGTGGGCGGTGGTGTCTGCCGCATTCTGGGCAAGAAACCTGCTCGGCTACGTGGTGGGAACGGCGCTTGTGCTGCTGGCCTGCTTGCCGCTGGAACGGCAGATGGGGAGCAAGAACTTCTCTGTCGCGGCCGTTCTGACGCAGATCGCGGGCATCCTGGCCGCCGCTGGATTTTGGGAGGCTACCCGACTACTGACGGGGAACTGGGCCCGGGAAATGCGCGGACTGTACTTCTTCGGCCCGACTGCTTTCATTTGCGGAACGGCCATGGCAGCGACCGCGTCCATGGGGGCCTTGTGGAGGCGGCGGATCCGCCTCGGACTCTTCGGGCTGCTAATACTCCTCGCCCTTTACAGCGGGGGTTTCGCCGATCTAAGTCGACTTGGGGCCGGCGCTGCGGGCGCGCTCTTGGGCCCGTTCCTTCTGGGCCGTCGCCCCCGGCTGGTGCGCCCGGTCAGTTCAAGGCACGAGGGCAGGGTGCTCGTGGCCCTCCTCGTGGCTGTATCGGCCGTCGGGCCGGTGGTTGCCGGCCTGGTCCCGCACGCAGTGGGGCCGCTCGCCGTCCTGCGCTTCCTGTTCACAGACATTCGGCCCGTGGACCCCCAGACAGTACAGGCCATCTGCGCTGTTCCGGCCCAGCATCGGGACTGTGAGGCCGCGCATCTGCAGTTGCGGGCGGGTGCTGGCGCAATCTTCATGGCGATTGTTCCGTCATTTATGCTGCTGCTGCTCGCTGAGGGGCTCCGACGCGGACGACGCTTCGCCTGGGCAGGAGTGCTCGTGGTCCAGGCCGGGTTGTCACTGCTGGCGCTCACTACACTGGTGGCAGTTCTGCAGGCGGCCGGCCCAGACACAGTCGCGGGGGAGTTGGTGGACGCAAGCCAGCCGGGTCACAGTACCCAACCGCTGGCACTCGTGGTCCCGCTGCTTGTCCCGGTGTTGCTACTCGTTGTCCTGATGGGGTGCGGGAGGTTGTTTCCCGTGACCGCACCCCGCGGCACGTACACCCGGCTGGCACTGCAGCTGCTAGTCCTTGCCGGCGCCCTTAGCCTGGTCTACATCGCGGTCGGGTTGGCCCTCGCGACTGAGTTCACCCCTGTCCCCGCCGCAGCCGATCTCCTGGCGGACACCCCGGACAGGTTCTTGCCGCTGGGCTTCATTGCAGACGTTCCGCCTGCCTTCTTACCCCAGGGCACGCTGGCAGTTCTGCTTTACGAAGGAGTCGGCATCGTGTTCTGGGCCGTCACCGGTGTGCTGGTCTTTAAATCGTTTGTGCGGCCAAGTCAACCCCGGCATGGCGATGGCAAGGAGCGGGCCTTGGCCATCCTGAAATCACAGGACGGCAGTTCCATATCCTGGATGACCACCTGGGCCGGGAACACCTACTGGTTCTCGGCCACCGGCCAGAGCTACATCGCATACCGCGTTATCGCCGGCATCGCGCTCACGGTGGACGGCCCAGTCGGACCCAAGAACCTGAACGCCGCGGCAGTCGATGGATTCTGGGACTACTGCCGGTCAAATGGGTGGACACCCTGTTTCTATTCCGTATCCGCGGAGGTCCGGGATGCGGCAACCGGCCTTGGCTGGGACACCGTTCAGGTTGCTCAGGAAACTGTCCTGTCACTGGAGTCCTTGTCATTCAAGGGGAAGAGATTCCAAGATGTACGCACCTCTTTAAACAACGCGGCCAAGGCGGGAATCCATGCAGAATGGGTTAGCTACCCCACGGCAGGCTTGAACATCCAGACCCAGATTCTGGCTATCTCCGAAGAATGGGTTGCGGACCGGACGATGCCCGAAATGGGGTTCACCCTTGGCGGGCTCGACGAACTGAACGACCCTGAAGTCCGCTGCCTGCTCGCAATAGACGCCGACCAACAAGTGCACGCCGTCACCTCCTGGCTTCCGGTCTACCGCAACGGAAGGATCGTGGGCTGGACGCTGGATTTCATGAGAAGGCGCAGAACCGGCTTCCGGGCGGCCGTCGAGTTCCTCATTGCTTCCGCAGCGATGAGCCTCAAGGATGAAGGGTGCGATTTCATCAGTCTTTCGGGTGCACCATTGGCCCGGACTGCGCCGGTCCTCCGTCCGGACGTGACCCCAGCGGGTCCCTCAGCGACCGCCGGCCTGGACCGACTGCTGGATCGCCTTGGATCCGCTCTTGAACCCGTCTACGGGTTTAGGTCCCTTTTGGCCTTCAAGAGCAAGTTCTACCCCAGCTATGTCCCCCTCTTCATGGCATATCCCGACTCGGCGGCCCTGCCCGGAATCGGGAACGCCCTTACCCGCGCCTATCTGCCCGATCTGTCACTCGGCGAGGGGTTCAGGCTGCTGCGGAACTTACTGAGCGAACGCGTCAGCGGTGTTGGACGCTCTGGTCGCCAGCCGACGGAAAGCTAGCCGGGACACACATCAAACCGAATCCGGACGATGTACCGTGGAGGCCGATGACTCTTTCTGAAGAACTTCTTCTGGCATACGACCAGCAACTCCGAACGGATGCCGAGACGCCCAGTGCCATCGGCGTTGAACGGCTGGGTCCCCTACGTCTGGTGACCTTCGCAGGCGGCAGAGGCTTTGTGACCTACCAAGACCTCGACGGGGCCAGCGCCCGAACAATCGCGCGTTGGGTGGTCGAGGCGCTCGCGGTATACCGCAGCGATCCGGCAATCGTGCGAATTGAGTGGAAAACCCGTGGCCACGATCACGCGCCCGGACTCCATGACGCACTGCTCGAGAACGGATTTGAGCCGGACGAAATCGAGTCGGTCATGATTGGGCCGGCCAGCGCGTTGAATGTGGAGGTGCAGCTCCCGCCCGGCATCAGCCTGCGGCGCGTGACTGAAGAACGGGACATTCGCGCCATGAGCGCCATGCAGGACGAGGTTTTCGGTACTGACGCGTCCGAGGGCAATGCCGACGCCATCCTGCGTCGTGTGGCCCTGGACGACGGTATGGAACTGTGGGTTGCCGAACACGACGGGGTGATTGTGAGTGCGGGCCGCCTCGAGCCGGTACGGGACACCGACTTCGCGGGCATCTGGGGCGGGGCAACGCGTGCAGAATGGCGTAGCCTGGGTATTTATCGGGCCCTCACGGCGGCCCGGGCTCGAGCCGCGCTAACGCTCGGCAAGCAACTCATCCACAGCGACTCGACAGAATATTCGCGACCGATTCTGGAACGCTACGGCCTGCACCGGGTGTCAACAACCACTCCGTACCGCTGGCGGCGCTAACGGCCCAGGCGCGTCCGCCGGGATTGTTGTCCAGGTCCGCAACGGCGAGAACACGATAGGGACTGCGGAGGCGCCGGCGAGCAGTGCCCAGATCCAGAGCACGGGCTCAACGCCTGCCCATGCGGCGAGGGCGCCGCCGGCCAGGCTGGCGACGGGCATGACTCCGAGGACAAAGAGTCTGTTGCTGGCCAGGACTGTCCCGAGCCTGTGGGGCGGAGCGAGGCGCGGGATGATCCCGGCGCCCGCCACGGCCATAACCACAACAAGAAAAGCCCACCCGAACGTGGACGCGCTCAGCCAGAGAGCCGGGAACCACGGCAGGACCGCGGACAGGGGAGTCAGCGCCACGGCCGGGACGCAGGCGATGCCGGCGAGGATTCTGGTCTTTCCGATGCCGAGTTGGCCCAGGATGGCCGGCGCGGCGAAGGACGCGGCAAGGCCGCCCACGGCGGCGAAGGTGCTCAGAAGCGCGAAGACGGCCGGGCTCAGTCCCAGGACGTTGAGGGCGTAGACCGCGGTGGCGGCGCTGCCAAACATGGTGGCTGCGTTGAGAATCATCCCGGACAGGAACAGAGCCCGGAGTGCCCGGTGGTGAATGGTGAACGACAGTCCTGCCCGGGCCGCAGTCCAAAATGCCTCGTGACTCCGGGGTGGCTTGACGTCATCATTTACCTGAATTCTCGTGAGGACCAGGGCGGACAGGGCGTAGGCGAACCCGGCCGCCACTAAGACGAACGGCGCGGCGACGGCGCTGAGCAGCGCCCCGGTCAGGGACGGAGAGCCGACGGCGACCGCGCTGGCGGCCGTTTGCAGCCGGGCATGCGCGTCGCTCATCTCTTCCCGCCCCACCACGGAGGGCACGAAAGCTCCGTGGGCGGTGGTGAACACGACGTCGGCAATGCTGATCAGCGCTACGCAGGCCAGCAGCTGCCCCAGCGTCATGACGCCGCAAACAAAGGCTGCCGGTACGCTCAGGACCACCAAGGCCCGAGCCGCGTCCGCTGCAATCATCAGCCGGCGCCGGCGGAACCGGTCCACCCAGACGCCGATCGGCACGCCCAGGACAAGGAACGCACTCATGCCCAGGGCGTTGATGACTCCCACCTCCAGGGCGCCGGCACCGAGCAGGGAAACGGCAATGATCGGGATCACCACCCGGCTTGCTTCGTCCCCCACACCCTCGAACGCGGCGGCTATCCACAACCGCCGGAAGGCAACCAGCTGCAAAATTGGTTTTTTGGCCGTCTTCACCGTCCTTACAATCGGCCGGGCGCCAGTGCTGACAACTCGCTGTAAGGCCATACCTGACAATTTGTCAGGAACTGCCTGACAAATCAACTATTCTGGCAGTGTCAGGCGATAAGTCTTAAGGAGAATGCCGTGGAACTGGAACCGCCGCTGGCCGGCCCGCTGATGTGCAGCTTCTGCGCGAGACCGGCCAACACCTCCCGACGCCTCGTGGCAGGTCCCGGCGTAGCCATCTGTAAGGACTGTGCCCGGGCGTCCATGGCGCTGTTCAGCAACTCGGAAGTTTCTCCGGCGGCGGCCCCGTGGGCGAGAATGACCGACGATGAACTGCTGGCCCACCTGCCGGAAATCGCCGCCGTCGCCTCACAAGTCGAAGACCGGTTGAGGGCCTGGGTGGGGACCACGCGTCAAAGGCGCATCAGCTGGGCGCGCATTGGCGCGGCGCTGGGTATGACGCGGCAGTCAGCGTGGGAACGATTTTCCTAGCTGCCGGAATAGAAGGTTGCCGGCGGCCCGGGGAACGGTCCTCCACTGCCCTCAGTGTCGCTACCCGCGCCGCTGCCAAGGAGGCTCCGGGTGAGGGCGGCGCTGTCGGCCATCAGGTCTTCCACAGCCTTCGCCAAATGGTTGTCCGCGACCGGTACGCCTTCCAATGCGCCTGCGACGACCGCCCGGCGGACGAGTTCACGTGCGAACGAGGCCGTGGTGCCTTCGGTGCGGGCGGCGGCATCTTCAACCGCGTGAGGGCTGAAGGGGATGCCGCGGGCATACAGCCTGACCAGCGAAACCCGCTCCGGCTGGGCCGGCAGGGGAATTTCCACGGCCAGGTCCACACGTCCGGGACGCTGGGCCAGGGCGCGTTCAAGCATGTCCACCCGGTTGGTGGTGAGGACGAACGCGACGTCGGCGTCGCTGGCCAACCCGTCCATGGCGTCCAGCACCTCGAAAAGCAGCGGCTGGGGTCCGTGCCCGAAGCTGCGGTCCTCGGCGATGAGATCGCAGTCCTCAAGAACGACGATGGAGGGCTGCAGCGCCCTGGCCATGGCGGCGGCTTCTGAGATCCTGGCGAGCGATCCCCCCGAAAGAAGGATTGCTGTGACACCGTCGCTCCGACTCAACAGGTACCGCACCGTGTGGGTCTTGCCGGTCCCCGGCCTGCCATAGAGCAGGACGCCGCGTTTGAGGTGCTGGCCGTACTTGTTGAGGGATTCCCGGTGCTCGGCGATGCCTAAGGTGTGGTCCGACACTTTCTCCAGCAGGCCATCCGGCAGGATGACATCGGACGCGGCAAGGGCCGGCCGGGCGTGAAAGGTCACCCCGGCCGCGCTGGGACCATATTCGCCCATCACCAAGGAAATGACCTGCCCCTTGAGCACGCTGCGGTGCTGCATCCGCCGGCGGAACTCCGAGAGGAAGTGTGCGGCCTTATCCGTCGCACCGGCCAAAACTTCAAGTGAAGCGGACTGCCGGCCATACCGGGGGTTAGCGTCCCGCTGCAGCACTGCGATTGGACTGCCGCCGTGGCTGAATAGCCACAGTCCCAGTGCCACGGCCTGCCGCTGTTGGTCCGGACCGACCGCGAGGTTGGCGTAGTCCGGCTGGGACAGAGGATACTGGGGAAACATTTGGGACTGCTGCAACATGTCGCTCAGCGAATGATGGTGCCTTTGGTCTCCGCCGCCGATGCCCACGAGCCGGAACCCGGGGTCCTCTGCAGCGAGTTCCTCCATCAGGATGTCCGCGTCCACGAACCGGTGCGGCGGAATCTCCTCAACCACCACAGCCACTGATTCCGCCTGGACCGCCAAGTGGTCTGTAAGCGTGGTCAGCAGCTGGGTTCCCGGTTGCACCCGGTGCTGCCCGGACTGTGCAAGCTCCACCAGCTGCGCGAAATTGTCGATGAACTTCCCCAAATTTTCATCCATGGGCTGACCCTACCAGCGCCGCATTCCCGTATTGACGCTTAAAGATGTTTCCGTCCTGGCGCATTCGAGCAGGACCGTATTGGCGTCTGCAGAGTTCCCGAAAGGTTTCACAAAGGGGAAGAAAATATCTTCCTCGGAGGGCCGGCCCTGTTTGGTATGCTCGCAAAATATTCTGGCTATTTGGGGGGGACCATGAATAAGGGAATGAAATCTGCAATTGCAGTCGTAGCTCTCACTCCGCTTCTCGCACTGGGGCTGTCAGCCG
Source organism: Arthrobacter sp. 05T420 (assembly GCF_056396305.1). Classification (NCBI taxonomy): domain Bacteria; kingdom Bacillati; phylum Actinomycetota; class Actinomycetes; order Micrococcales; family Micrococcaceae; genus Arthrobacter; species Arthrobacter sp. 05T420. Next base: position 50,095 of record NZ_JBFTLG010000020.1, read on the forward strand.
CTTTCGGAACGTCGAAGTCCGGTCCTGCTGGCATGCCAGCTGGTGCATCGGACCACCCAGAGTGCTACAACCGGGCCAGGCTGAACGATCCGAATGACTTCTGCTACCGGACCATGGGTGCTTGGAATAGCACCAAATCCTCTGACGAGGAAGTCCGGAGCATGATGTCCATCGAGCGAATGGTGAAGGCCCGCAAGACCGTTCAAGAGATCCAGCGCTACTACCCGGAGTATTCGCCGCCCACGAAATGACGCTGCCACGCATATCAACCCCGTGACTGTATTAGCGGCCGGAACGGGTCTACCAGTGTGCATTTGCGCCTCCCACTCCGGGATTCCGGCAGCCGGTTAGCTCGTGGGCCGATTCGGCTCATCGGCATCCCGCGTCAGATCGGCGCCCTCGGGTATCTGGAGGGCCTCGATTCCCGGATCGGCGACGATTTCCGAAATGAGGTTTTGGCTACCCCCGATGATTGTTGAGTCAAAGTCGATCTCCGTCACCAGCGTCCAGGCGCGGTCGGCGGGCCACATGAGGCTCGGGGACTGTGGCGAGTGTGCATCACGTGTCCACAGTGCGGTGCGGACCCAGCCGGGGCTGGCGAACGCTATCGGAGCTTCGGAGAAGAGGAAATGCGTTCGTCCGGGCAACTCGAGCCGGGGTCCGTGCACTACCGCGGCGGGCAGTAGTCCCGACCCGCCGTCGGCCCCGGATGACGGTGCAGCGGAGGTGCTGTCGGCGGCGACGAGCAACGGCCACGCGGGACCAAGGGACGGATTCGACGTCGATCTCCGTAGCAGTTGGCCTGCTGTGTCCGCGCCAGGTGCCGGTATCGGCTGGCCTGTCGCGCGTCGCGGGATGGAACACGCGGGCATAGGCCTGGTATCCGTACGGCACCACGCAGTGCATGTCCCTCGCGGAGCGGTCCAGAAGAGGACGCAGCCAGTCGGCGAATGCAACATCACTGAAAGGTTCCATGGGCCCAGCCTAGAATCTCGGAGCCGAACACAAACCGCATTGGATGAATGTCCGGGGTTCGGACAACGCAAGCGGAGAACCACAGACCCGCGTCACTTAAAGTCGCATCTGAATTGTTACTCTCTTTTCCTTTTGTGCGGCAAATGCAATTGATATTCTGAATTTGGTCAGGAAGAGGCCGCTCACCTCGTTGCGGGAGTCCTTGCCTCATGCCCACCAGACTCGATGTCACCGTCACTGCCGACGCGGACGTTCTGGCTGTCGCCATGAATCCACTCGAGTACTTGACCGCCCACAGTTTCACCGCCCCAGAGCATGGTTGGGGCGTTGCGGCATGATCGGCACAGGGTCACAGCGGCGCCCCGGCAGCAGGATCTTTTACACGTTCCAGCACTTGCCGCAGGTGCCCACTGGCGACCTCCTGCAGCTCCGGCAGGCGCTGGCGAATAGCCAGGAACCAGCTGAAAACCCTGCTGCGTCCGAGCTCCTGCAGATCATCAACGCGGAACTGCGCGGGCGCGGCCGGCGGCGCGAGTGGCGTCCGAGCCTGGTCGGGGCGCGATCACGCCGCCGGCACGCGGGCCGACGGTCCGGCAAGCAGGATCAGAAGCCTGATCCAGGCTTCCCTTAGACCAGCGCGGATGCGGCCCTTATGAAACGTATCGGGGGTGGCCGCATCCGCGCTAATACGCACATAGTGCACGGCGTGCCGTGTACCCGGCTGGCGCCGGAGAGCGCGGGCCCAGGTGCCGCCCTCGAACCGGCGACATCACGGGCGCTGGTCCGGTTCGGTGTCCTCGTCTGCCGTGCCCGTAGCGGGTCTGCTGTAGGGAGCCCGCGGAGCGGGGGAGTCCAGCGCATTCAAACGTTCGTTGACCGCATGGGCCAGAATGTCGCGCTGGAGGTCCGGCAGCGACATTGCTCCGTGCAGGTACGCCTCCACCTCTAACTCGCCGGCTTGTCCACCCAGAGTGAAGTATTTCAGCCAAAGTTCATCGAGGTTGAGCCCGGTGTAAGGAAGCGAAGCAGCAATCCCGCGTCGTTGCTCGCTTTCTTCATTGCTCAAGGCCATTGTTCCGCCTTGTGTTTACGTGCCGGACGACGCAGAGAAGCGGACCAAAGCCGCTGCAGTCTCATGCAAAGTTTCCCCTGACCGGCGGGACATGGCGATCAGGGTTCGGAAGGCGTCGTCCTCTCCGGTGTTGTCCCGTGCCATCAGCATGCCTTTGGCCACGCTGATGGTGTCGCGCTGAAACAGGGCGTGCTGGAGTTGCTGGCTTAGGACCGCGGCAGCTTCACGGGCCTGCGCGTTAACGACAAACAACACTGCCTGTTGCGCAAATAGGGCAAGCAGCCGGACGGTGTGATCGTCGAACCGGTCCGATTCGCCGGCATAGACCTTAACCGCCCCCACTGCCGTGCTTCCGGTCAAGAGCGGGCTGCTGGCGACCGAACCGATGCCCATGGGTGCCACGGCCGCACTCCAGGCGGGCCAGCGGTGATCGGTAGAGGCATCGCTGACCAGCACGGGCTCGCCAGTTGCCCACGCCGTCAGGCACGGACCTTCGCCCAGTTCAAACTGCAGCGTGTCCGCCCGGGAAACGACGTCGCCGCCCGAAGACGCAGCCGTGAGGCGCTGGCCCCCGGGGTTCATCAGGCTGACCCCGGCTCCCACCGCTCCGGGAATGGCAGCCACGGCGGCGTCCGTGATCACCTGCAGGGCATGCGCGACAGTTTCCTCGGTCAGTAACATCCGGGACGCGCGGGCGAAGACCGCGGTGAGTTCCTCTGCCAAGGGCAGGTCGATTTCCATGTTCTACCTCGACAGGTTGCACGGTGCCGTGTTCAATGTGCTGTGTTCACTGTGCCGTGTTCACTGTGCCGTGTTCACTGTGCCGTGGCGGGGCGCTGCGGCTGCGTCTTCCAGCATAACCGGCCTCGCACCGTAGGACACCTGTTCACCACACCGCAGCGCGCGTAGTGTGGAAAGAGGAGATACCCCCGGGAGAGTTCGACCGGCCGACGTTCTTCGCACTAGGTTGCGTACGAACTAGAGCGCGCACCCGCAATCAGGGCTCCTGCAAGGGCGACCCACAGGAAGAAGACACCGTCACTTCACAATCAGGGGCTGCGCCGACCGCGGAACAGCTCCAAGATATGCTGCTGGAGAGCCCGGGCTTCATCGATTTCCTCCTCAGCCTTTCCACACTGGCGGCTACCGCGTTAGGCGGCAAGAACACCAGGATGTGTGCCATCACCGTGGAACGCGACGGAAGTCCAGCCACCGTCGCCAGTAGCGGACCCGAAGCGCAACGTTTGGATGAAATCCAGTACAGCCTTCACAACGGCCCGTGCCTGACCGCATTGCGGACCTCTCAGACCATCTTGGTGACCGATGCGGGCACGGATCCGCGCTGGACTGCCTACGCCCGCGCCATGTCCGCGGAAAACGTCCGATCGGTACTAGCAGTGCCCATAACCTCTGACGCCGGATCGGCGGCGGCGCTCAACTGTTACTCCTCCGAATCGGGGGAGTTTGAACCGGGCACCGTCGAACAGGTGCAGGAATACGCGGCGTCGATCTCCAACATTCTCCGTCTTGCCCTCAGGGTTCATCCGGCCCCTCCCTACCCGGAACATCTGCGGTCGGCTCTGCAATCGCGTGCCGTGATTGATGCCGCCGTCGCACTCGTCATGGCCCAGAATCGATGCAGCCACGACCAAGCCTTGGCGTTGATAAGCCGTGCAGCAACTATCCAGGGCACGCGGATGCATGACATCGCGGCCGACATCATCGCCGGGTCCGCGCCGCGGGCCGGTCCTGCCGATCGCGGGGGTGACGACCCAACCGGCCGGTAACGTTGCCCGCGATGTAGCATGATTTGGGGGCATGCGGCCGGAAGGAGCCGGGGTGGAACTTGCAGAGCAGCGCTTGGTTGACGGGACCGCGGAGCAGCTACAGGACCTTGTGCTGTCCAGCGAGGACCTGGAAGAATTTTTGGGCCAACTGGCCCATCACTTAGCCACGGGGCTATCCCACGCAGATCGGGAAATCGTCTGCGCCGTAACTGTCGCGAGGCCTAAGAAACCCGCCGCAACCGGCGCCGGCAGCGCCAGGGCAGTCGAACTCGAAGAGCTTCAAGCCGAGGCCGGCGAGGGGCCCTGCATCACGGCCATGAGCGGAGCACGCCCGGTATACGTCAGGGACGTGAGGCGGGAGAGCCGGTGGCCAGTATTCGGTCAAGCGGCTGCGGAGCGGGGATATGCTGCCGTCCTGGTGGTCCCCATCGATCTGGACGACGAATGCCGGGCCGCCCTGAGCTTCTACGCCACGCACCATTCCGGATTTACGGACGGCGAGATCCTCACGGCAGAAAACGTTGCCCGGCAGGTCTCCCGGCCCCTGGGCCTGAGCCTGCGGATCGGCCGCCTCCAGGACGCCCGCGACGACCTCGCGTCCGCCATGAAATCGCGTACGGTCATCGACATGGCTATTGGCGTGGTCATGGCCCAGAACAGGTGTCCGCCAGATGAGGCATTCACGTTGCTCCGCAAAGCCTCCAACGCCCGGAACATCAAGCTGCGCGAAGTTGCGGTATCCATCGTTGCTGCTATTGCCGGCACCACGGACATCCGGTCACGCTTCGACTTGTAGCCTTGACTCGAGCGGCCGGCGCCGTCAGGAGCGTGCAGCGAGGATCTGCTCGCGCAGAATGTCCGCGTGACCGCAATGCTGGGCGAGTTCCCTGAGCATGTGCAGGTAGATCCACCGCAGGGGCAGCGGACCGCGCCGGTTGCCCGTGACGACGTTGTCAAGGTCGAGGGGAGCGGCCATGCGGCGTGAATCCGCACAGGCCTGGCTGTAGGCGGCTTGGAGGCCCGCGATGGTGTCGTCGTCGGCCAGGATGAACGATTCATCCGGAGTGGCGGGGATGCCGATCTCCTCCCGGCTCCTACCGGTGATGGCCTCGTCGAACCACACCTTTTCCACAAAGGTGGCGTGCTTGACCAGGCCCAGGAGGGTGGTCCGCGAGGGCACAAGCGACGCCCGGGCCTCCTGCTCCGAGAGCCCGTCCAAGCAGCTGTTCAGCGCCTTCCGATGCTCATCGAGGAATGCATCGAGCTGGGTCCGGGTGTCCGCTGTGAATGTTGCAGGATCCATGCTGGGGTTTGGTCTCATGGCCTCACAGCCTAGTACCGGCCGCCGCGTTCCGGGGGACCCGGACCCGCCAGCGGGGTCCAGGTCCCCAAGAATCCGACACGTGAGGCTGGATCGCGGTCAGTGCCCGCGCGCGATCCATTCCTCAAGCTGCGGGGCCTCGTCACCGATGGTCGTCGGATCCCCGTGACCGGTCCGGACCACAGTGCCCGCCGGAAGCGGCAGGAGCCGGTTCCGGATGGACTCGATGATGGTCGGGAAGTCGCTGAAGGAACGGCCGGTCGCTCCCGGTCCACCCTTGAACAGCGTGTCGCCGCTAAACACAGTGTGTTCAGGAACTGGGTTTCCAAATTCTGGGCCTTCGCCCTCGAGGAGGAAGCACACGGATCCGGGCGAGTGGCCGGGGGTGTGCAGTGCCGCCAGCCTGGCCCCTGCGACATCGAACGTGTCGCCGTCGGCAATGGCGTGGTCCGGCTCGGTGCCGGGGAACACTTGCTCCCACAGCATCCAGTCTTCCCGGTTCAAGTACACGGGCGCGTCCACGAGGGTCCGGACCTCGCCCACGGCCCGGATGTGGTCATCGTGGCCGTGCGTGAGCAGGATTGCCGTGACCTTCCTGCCCGCGACAGCGGCGGCTACCGCAGCGGGATCGTGGGCAGGGTCGATGATGACGCATTCGGCATCATCCCCGATGATCCAGACGTTGTTGTCAACCTCCCACGTCCCGCCGTCGAGCGAAAACGTCCCCGAGGTGACCAGCCGGTCGATGCGGACGCTCACAGCTCCACCACCGAGCGCAGCACCGCGCCGGCGTGCATCTTATTGAAGGCTTCCTCGATCTGGTCGATGGTGATCCGCTCTGTCACGAACGCGTCCAGGTCCAGCTTGCCCTGCTGATAGAGGCTGATCAGGGTGGGGAAGTCGCGCGAGGGCAGGCAGTCGCCGTACCAGGAGGACTTCAGCGAGCCGCCGCGGCCGAACACGTCCAGCAGCGGTAGTTCCAGGGTCATCTCGGGGCTCGGCACGCCCACCAGGACCACGGTGCCGGCCAGGTCCCGGGCGTAGAAGGCCTGCTTGTACGTTTCCGGGCGGCCGACGGCGTCGATCACCACATCGGCGCCGAAACCGCCGGTCAGTTCGCGGATTGCCTCCACGGGGTCGACGGCGGAGGAGTCCACCGTGTGGGTGGCGCCGAGCTCCTTGGCCCGCTGGAGCTTCTTGGCCTCGATGTCGACGGCGATCACGGTGGTGGCGCCGGCGAGCGCCGCCCCAGCGACCGCCGCCACGCCCACTCCGCCGCAGCCGATCACTGCGACCGAATCGCCGCGCTGGACGTTTCCGGTGTTGATCGCCGCGCCGATGCCGGCCATGACGCCGCAGCCGAGCAGGCCGATGGCGGCGGGATCGGCGTCGGGGTCCACCTTGGTGCACTGGCCGGCGGCCACGAGGGTCTTTTCGGCGAAGGCTCCGATGCCCAGCGCGGCGGTCAGCTCCGTGCCGTCCTCCAGAGTCATCTTCTGGGTGGCGTTGTGGGTGTTGAAGCAGTACTGGGGCTGACCCCGCCGGCAGGCACGGCATTCGCCGCAGACGGCGCGCCAGTTCAGCACCACGCGGTCACCGGGGGCGACGTCGGTGACGTCCGGTCCCACAGCGCTGACAACGCCGGTGGCCTCGTGGCCGAGCAGGAACGGGAAGTCGTCGTTGATGGCGCCCTGCTTGTAGTGCAGATCGGTGTGGCAGACGCCGCAGGTCAGGATGTCCACGAGGGCCTCGCCGGGCCCCGGGTCCGGAACCAGGATCGTTTCGAGGGTGACGTCGGCATTCTTGGACCGGACAACGGCTGCCTTGACTTTATGGACCATGAAACAAGCTCCTCTGCTCTGAACGCGGATTTCTCGAATAAATACTGGCACAACGGGCGACGGCGCGGCCCTTGGGAGGCCGCGCCGTCGTGGTTTGGTTTTGTCCTTGGATACAGGAAGAGACTAGGCGGCGAGCCGGCTCTTGACCTCTGCCGCGGAGGGATTGGTGGCGGCGGTGCCGTCCGGGAACAGCACCGTGGGGACGGTGCGGTTGCCTCCGTTGAGTTGCTCGACGAGATCGGCCGTGCCTTCGACTTCCTCGATGTTGATCTCGGTGTACCCGATGCCCTGCGCGTCCAGCTGCTTCTTCAACCGGTTGCAGTAGCCGCACCACGTGGTCGAAAACATGGTGATGGTGCCGGATTCGGGGGTGAAATCCACGAAGTTCTCCTCAAACATATGGGTGGGGTCGGCGTTTAGGCCGGCCCCACTGAAGTCGTACGTCACTACCAACAACCGTACCCCGGAGCCCGCTATTCCCGCAGAGTGTGCTGCCTCGCTACGCCGTCGGTCGCGAATTCGCGGGAAAGCTGCGAAGTCGCCGGAAAGTTCCGGCGACTTCGCATGTTTCCGGCGACCCCGGCGGGCCGGCCTGCTGCCAGGGGCGGATGACATGGCCTGGGCGCGGTGGCATGCTGGTGCCATGTGTGGACGCTACGTGATGGCCCGGGCCGTCGGAGACCTGCTGGCCGAATTCGACGCCGGGCTGGAGGACGAGATCGCGATTCCGCCGTCGTGGAACGTGGCCCCGACGGCGGATGTGCCGATCCTGCTCGAACGGCTGGTGGACGGGGAACCGGTCCGCCAACTGCACATTGCGCGCTGGGGTCTGGTGCCCTCCTGGGCCAAGGATCCGGGAATCGGCTCCAAGATGATCAACGCCCGCAGCGAGACGGTGCTGGAGAAGCCCGCCTTCAGGAAGGCAACCCGGTCCCGTCGCTGTGCCGTCCCCGCGGACGGCTACTACGAGTGGAAGGGCGAGGGCCGCAGCAAGCAGCCCTACTACGTCCATCCTCAGGACGGGAGCCCCATTGTCTTCGCCGGACTCTATGAATGGTGGCGGGATCCGTCCAAGGAGGAGGGCGACCCGGAGCGCTGGATGCTCTCGACCTCGATCATGACCACAGACTCTCCGCCGGAGGGGTACGCGGGGGGAATGCTGGCCGAGCTGACCGCGCTGCATGACAGGGTGCCGCTGCCCATGAACCGCGAGACCATGCAGACGTGGCTGGACCCGGAGGCCGATGACGCGGCCGGACTCGTGGACCTGGTCCGGGCCGGGGCGCACGATGTCGCGGAAGGCTGGAGGATCGACGCCGTCGGCACCGCCGTCGGGAACGTCAAGAATGACTCACCGGAACTCATCCAGCCGGTGGGGAGCCTGTTCTAGGGAAACTCCCGGTGGGCTGGCACGGGTCCTGAACCGTTGCCAGACTTTCCGCCTCAGAGCGCCACTTTCCCGCCGCCGTCGACCGCCCAGCCGGGATTGAAGGCGACCTCCCAGCGGTAGCCGTCGGGATCGGCAAAGTAGCCGGTGTAGCCGCCCCAGGGCTGTGCCTTCGGAGCCACGACGATGACGGCTCCCGCCGCCTCGGCCTCGGCCAGCACCAAGTCGACTTCCGCCGTGCTGGCCAGATTGTGGCTGAGCGTGATGCACGCAATGCCGGCAGGGGGATCGGTGGCCGCCTCGGATTGCATTTGGCCCACGTCCCAGAGCGAGAGGATCAGGCCGTGGTTGACCTGGATGAAGAGCACCTCGCCGGCGACCTCCCGGTGGACCGGCCATGCTAGGCCATCGACGTAGAAGCTGCGTGAGGCGTCAACACTGCGGACACCCAGCGAAATTAAGTCGACTCGTGGCTGCATCTTTCGATACTGTCATGCACATGCCCACAAATCACGCAGACGACAAGACCGCCCAGGCCGACCGGGAACAGCTCGCCGCCGTACGGGTGGCTGTTGACGAGGTGGACGAGCAGATCGTGGCCTTGATCGGGCGCCGCGAGCGGCTGATCCGGATCGCCGGGACCCTCAAGGCGGACAGTGCCGAAGTCCGTGCACCCGGACGCGTGGAGCGGGTTATCGAACACGTCCGCGCCACGGCCGAACAGAAAGACATCGACATCGAACTCGTCGAAAAGACCTACCGGGCGATGATCGACGCCTTCATCACCCTCGAGCTGGAAGTGTACAAGTCCACTTCCTAGCAGGGGCTTAGAGCGCCTCTTCGACAGGCACGTTGGCCTGGTATTCCCGGCCGTCACAATCGCTGAAAGCGGTCATGAGGTGGCCCTTGGGCAGACCCAGCACAGTTGTCATGGGGAAGTTTCCGGTGATGGTGTTTCCTGAGTGTTCCACGCCTTTGAGGTCGAAATTCTCTTCCGTGCCGTCATGGTTGAAGTAGAAGAAGGACACGGCCTCGCCGTTCATGAACTCAATGCCCAGTCTGCGCTGATGGGAGTAGTCCGGCCCAGCTGCCAGTAGGCCCACCACGTAGGCGCCCTGCCCCGGGATATTTCCGTCTATATCAAAGGTCGCCACCAAGGTTGAATTCTTGGCGGCGATCTTTACGTGCTTCAGGAGTGCGATATGGGAGCTCATGGCTCAATCCTGCTACCTGTGCCATCGTCCGTCCACCCCCGATCTGGGTTTTGTCGCCTCTCCGACGTAGACTGATTTTATTCGAAGATATGTTCGAATAAAGTTTAGTCTTGGATTGTAGGGCTAGCAGAAGCAGGGACTGGACCGGCTCCAGCCCGGACTGGGTCGGGAGGCAACGTGGGCATCTTCAGCGAGTCTGTGGATGTCGTCTGCACGCCCGCCGGCCAGCCCCTGCATCTCGATTGGGCCGGGCGGCGCTACACGGTCTGCGCTGAACCCGTCCGCTGGTATGAGCGCCGCCAGTGGTGGGCAGAGGAAAGCCGGGCGCCGCTCGGCAGCGGACCGGGCCTGGTGGACCACGAGATCTGGCGGGTCCAGGTGCGAGCCGCTGGGGACCGCGCCGCGGAACCCACCCTCACCCTTGACCTGACCCGGCATGTCGGCAGCGGCCGGTGGCGGCTCCTGAGGATCCACGACGCCCTGCAGCCCCTCCGGAAGCCTAAAACAGCATGAACATCACCCACCTACACGTCTCCACGGCCTTCAGCGCCCACTATGGCGTCTCCTGGCCGGATGAACTGGCCGCCGCGGCCGCCGCAGACGGCGCCACCGCGCTCGCCTGCACGGACCGGGATGGGCTGTACGGCACCGTCAAACACTTGAAGGCGTGCATGGCCGCCGGGCTGGATGCAATCGTCGGGGTGGACCTTGCCGTCTTCGACGACGACGGCGACCTCCGCACCCAGCTAGGGGGACGCGTCGTCGTGCTGGCGCACGGACACAACAACGGGGCCGGCTACCGGGCGTTGTGCCGGCTGATCTCCGACGCCCATGCCCGCACCACGGGTAAGGCCGGGGGAGCGGTGCCGGTGGCCGTCACCCGGGCGGAACTTGCCTCCCGCACTTTGGACCCGGAAACCCTCCAACCGGTCCTGACGGTTCTGATCGGCCCGGACTCCGACGTCAGCCGCTCCATGGGCGGCCGGCGCTACCTGCGGCCCCGCACCCTGTTCAAACGCTGGCTTGATGCCATGCCCCCCGGGACCCTGGTGGCCGAGGTCGTGTCCCAGCTCAGTCCGCCCGGGGAACCGCTGAGCACCGCGCACGCCGTGCGCATGCTCAAGCTGGCGGCTGAGCGCGGGGTGCCCGCAGTGCTCAGCAACGCCGTGCGGTATGTGGCCGAGGACGGCGCGGCCACCGCCGATGTGCTGGACTCGGCCCGGACGCTTAAATCCCTCCCCGAGCTCTCCGCAGCCCCGCTGCTGCAGCCCAATGGGCAGGGCTGGCTCAAATCAGCGGCCCAGATGCTGCAGCTGGGCAAGGAGATCATCCACGCCGCCGGCTACGGCACGGCGGACCTCAAACGGCTCCTGGCCCAGACCGAGGCGCTCGCGGACCGCTGCCGCATGGATCCCGTGGCCGACATGGGCTGGAAGCAGCCCGTGGTCCCCGAAGGATCCGTGATCGGGATCGACGGCGACGCGCTTGTCGAACTGACCCTGCGCTGCGAGGCCGGGATCGGCCGCCGTTTCCCGGGAATCTCCGGGCAGCAGGAACAGCAGATGCGAAACCGGCTGCAGCACGAGCTCCGGATCATCGACTCGCTGGGCTTCGCCTCCTACTTCCTGACCGTCGCAGAGGTCTCCCGGATGATCCTGGACATGGGGGTCAGGGCCGCCGCCCGCGGATCCGGGGCCTCCAGCCTGGTCAACTACCTGATCGATGTCAGCCAGGTGAACCCGCTCCAACATGACCTCATCTTCGAACGCTTCCTCTCCCGAGACCGCGCCACACTGCCCGACATCGACATCGACGTCGAAAGCGCAGAAAGGCACAACGTCTACCGGAAGATCTTTGAGCGCTTCGGAGCCGAACGCGTCACGCTGATGAGCATGCAGAACGGCTACCGCGCTCGCGGTGCCGTCCGGGACGCCGGCCTGGCGCTGGGCATGGACGACGGCGAAATCGGCGACATCGCCAAGCAGCTGTGGCGGTTCTCGGCCCGGCACTTCCGCGAAGCCCTCGAGGAGAAGCCGGAGCTGAAGGAATTCGCCGAGCGGATGGAACAGCGGGACTCCACCGGAAACCAGCAGCTGGACCTCCTGGTGGACCTCACGGAGCGGCTGGACCGGCTGCCCCGCCACATCTCCATGCACCCATGCGGCGTCATCCTCGGCGATGCCACCTTGCTGGACCGGACCCCCGTGCAGCCCAGCGGCCTGGGCCTGCCCATGAGCCAGTTCGACAAGCACGACATGGACCCCATGGGCATGCTCAAACTCGATGTCCTGGGCGTCCGGATGCAGAGCGCCATGGCCTTCGCCGTCCGGGAAGTGATCCGGCTTCACCCCTCCAAGGCCGAGGTGGTGGCCGCCGGCGCGCATCCGGCCGGCGATGACGGGACGGGTCCGGATTACATCGCCGAGGACGGGCACATCGACCTCAACGCGGTCCCGCTCGATGACGAGCCAACCTTTGAACTGATCCGCAGCACCCACACCCTGGGGTGCTTCCAGATCGAATCCCCGGGCCAGCGCGAACTGATCGGCAAGATGGCCCCCAGGGAATTCAACGATCTCATCATTGACATCTCGCTGTTCCGCCCCGGGCCGATGAAATCCGACATGGTCCGGCCCTTCCTGGAGCACCGGCACGGGTTCGCCCCCGAGATCTATCCGCATCCCGATCTCAAACCGGTCCTGCAGGAGACCCACGGAGTCACGGTTTTCCACGAACAAATCCTCAAGACCTTCGATGTCATGACTGGGTGCGGGCTGGCGCGCGCCGACGAGTTCCGCCGGGCGCTGGGCAACGAGGTGCTGGAAGCCAAGGTGGAGGAATTCTTTAGGAAGGAGGCGCGTGCCCGGAACTACAGTCCCGAGGTGGTGGACAAGGTCTGGGGCACGCTGAAGGCCTTTGGCAGCTTCGGGTTCTGCAAGGCCCACGGAGCCGCCTTCGCCGTGCCCACCTACCAGTCGGCCTGGCTCAAGGCGCACCACCCTGAGGCTTTCCTCGCCGGGCTCTGGGAACACGACCCTGGCATGTACCCCAAACGCCTGCTCGTGGCCGAGGCCCGGCGGTTGGGGATCCCCATCCTTCCCCTAGACATCAACCGGAGCCAGGCCGAGTACCGGGTGGAGCGGGTGGAATCCGGGAAGGACGGGGGCAGGCTGGGCATCCGGCTGAGCTTGAATGGCATCTTCGGGCTCTCCGGTGCCGAGCTGAAACGGATAGTTGCAGGCCAGCCCTACGACTCCCTGGCGGACCTGCGCGCCAGGTCACGGCTGAGCAGGCCCAGCATCCAGCGCCTGGCCCAGCTGGGCGCCTTCGACTCGCTGCACCGGGCGTCCGGGGGAGCCGCCAACCGGGCGGACCTGGTCCAGCACCTGCAGAAACTCCAGGCCCGGCCCCTGCGGAAGGGCGTGGACGTCATTGAAGGCCAGCTGGCGTTGCCGCTGGGGGACGTGGAACTGAAGAATCTGAAGGCGGTGCTGCCCGCGCCCAGCATGGTGGACAACGTCAGGGCGGAACTGGACCTGATGGCCGTGGACGTCAGCGAGCACCTCATGACCAGCCACCGCCCGCTGCTGGACCGGCTCGGGGTCACCACCGCGGACAAGCTGCTGGGACTGCGCAACGGCACGGAGGTGCTGGTTGCCGGGGTCCGGGTGGCCACCCAGACCCCGCCCATGCGGGGCGGCCGGCGGGTGGTGTTCATCAGCATCGACGACGGCACGGGCTGCGTGGATTCGGTCTTCTTCCACGAGGCGCAGGAGCAGTCCGGATCCTTGCTGTTTGGCACTCGCCTGCTGCTGATCCGCGGCACCACGCGGCGGACCGGGCCGCGGGGGATCAGCATCAGCGCCAGCATGGCCTGGGACCTCAGCCGCCCGGAGACCCTGCCGTTCCCGGAATCCGTTGCCGGCGCCGCCGGCGAGTATGAGCCCTGCCTGTCCGGCCCCCTGTCCGGCCCCCTGGACGGGATCGGCAGGAACCTCGCCATCACCGGGCTGGGCGGCTGACCTCCCGTACGCCGCGGGAGCCGCCGCGTTCGGGGCGGCCGCCGTCGGAGACGCCGCTGGGTTGCGCCTGGGTTGCGCCCGGGCTTCGGCCGGGCGGCGGATGCGCTGGCTGTAGTGCCCGGCGCGTTGGTTGGCCTCTGGAGAAACCGATAGCATGGACGAGGCTGGCTGTGGTCCCCGTACGCCACAAGCTACGAAGCCTTAACCTTGAATAGGAGACACCCGTGTCAGATGCCCAGCAGATCACCCTTCTGGTCGACGGCGAAGAGACCAAGGTGACTACCGGGACCACCGGCGCGGAACTCTTCTTTGAGCGCCGCGATGTCGTCGTGGCCCGCGTTAACGGCGAGTTGAAGGACCTGGACCAGGCCCTTCCCGAGGACGCCACGGTCGAGGCCGTCACCATTGACTCCCCTGACGGGCTCAACGTCCTGCGCCACTCCACCGCCCACGTCATGGCCCAGGCCGTGCAGCAGCTGCGTCCCGACGCGAAGCTCGGCATCGGCCCCTACATCACGGACGGCTTCTACTTCGACTTCGACGTCGCGGAACCGTTCACTCCGGAAGACCTCCGCCAGCTTGAAAAGATGATGCAGAAGATCATCAACCAGAACCAGAAGTTCGTCCGCCGCGTGGTGACCGAGGACGAGGCCCGCGAGGCGATGAAGAACGAGCCCTACAAGCTCGAACTGCTGGGCAAGAAAAACGACGCCGCCGAGGCCGGAGAGGGCGTCAACGTCGAGGTCGGCGCCGGCGACATCACCATCTACGACAACGTGGACCGCAAGAGCGGAGACAGCATCTGGTGCGATCTGTGCCGCGGCCCGCACCTGCCGAACACCAAGCTGATCTCGAACGCCTTCGCGCTGACCCGGTCCTCGGCCGCCTACTGGCTGGGCAACCAGAGCAACCAGCAGCTGCAGCGCATCTATGGCACCGCCTGGCCCACCAAGGACGCCCTCAAGGCCTACCAAGAGCGCATCGCCGAGGCAGAGCGCCGCGACCACCGCAAACTCGGCGCGGAACTGGACCTGTTCTCCTTTCCGGATGAGCTCGGCTCAGGCCTGCCGGTGTTCCACCCCAAGGGCGGCATTATCCGCAAGGCCATGGAGGACTACTCCCGCCAGCGCCACGTGGACGCCGGCTACGACTTCGTGTACACCCCGCACATCACCAAGGGCCACCTCTACGAAGTCTCCGGCCACCTGGACTGGTACAAGGAGGGCATGTTCCCGGCGATGCACATCGACGCGGAGCTGAACGAGGACGGCACGGTCCGCAAGCCCGGCCAGGACTACTACCTCAAGCCGATGAACTGCCCCATGCACAACCTGATCTTCCGGTCCCGCGGACGCTCCTATCGCGAACTGCCGCTGCGGCTTTTCGAATTCGGTTCGGTCTACCGCTACGAGAAGTCCGGCGTGGTGCACGGCCTGACCCGGGTCCGGGGCATGACCCAGGATGACGCGCACATCTACTGCACCCGCGAGCAGATGAAGGACGAGCTGACCACGACGCTGAACTTTGTCCTCGGCCTGCTCAAGGACTACGGCCTGGACGACTTCTACCTCGAGCTCTCCACCAAGAACGAAGACAAGTTCGTGGGCGACGACGCCACGTGGGAGGAAGCCACCCGCACCCTTGCCGAGGTGGCAGAAGCCTCCGGTCTTGAACTCATCCCGGATCCAGGCGGAGCCGCGTTCTATGGCCCCAAGATTTCCGTCCAGACCAAGGACGCGCTTGGCCGCACATGGCAGATGTCCACCATCCAGCTGGACTTCAACCTGCCCGAACGCTTCGAGCTTGAGTTCCAGGCCGCCGACGGCACCCGGCAGCGCCCCGTGATGATCCACCGCGCCTTGTTCGGCTCGGTGGAGCGCTTCATGGGCGTGCTGACCGAACACTACGCCGGTGCCTTCCCGGCCTGGCTGGCCCCCGTGCAGGTGGTGGGCATCCCGGTGGCGGAGGCGTTCAACGACTACATGTTCGACGTCGTGGACCAGCTCAAGGCGGCCGGCATCCGCGCCGAGGTGGACATCTCCTCGGACCGATTCCCGAAGAAGATCCGCACGGCAAGCAAGGACAAGATCCCGTTCGTGCTGATCGCCGGCGGGGACGACGCCGAGGCAGGTGCCGTGTCCTTCCGCTTCCGCGACGGCAGCCAGGACAACGGCGTACCCGTTGCCGAGGCTGTCCAGAGGATCGTCGACGCTGTCCGAAACCGGACCAGCTAGGCAGACGGAGGGGCAGCGCGTGCAGGAAACGACAGGGGCCGGGCCGGAATATCCGGGCGACCACGCCGTGACGGACGACTTCGGCCTGGCCGGGGTACCGGACGCCTTCCAGCGCCTGTGGACCCCGCACCGGATGGCGTACATCAAGGGCGGCCAGCACCAGTTCAAGAACCAGGACGACTGCCCGTTCTGCGTCGCCCCCGGGCGGGGGGACGAGGACTCCCTGATCGTGTACCGGGGAAGGACCAGTTACGTGGTGCTGAACCTCTTTCCGTACAATCCGGGTCATCTGCTGATCTGCCCCTACCGGCACATCCCCGACTACACGGATCTCACGGTCGAGGAAACGGCGGAATTCGCCGAGCTGACGCAGACGGCCATGCGGGTGCTGCGCAAAGTCGCCAACCCCTCCGGTTTCAATCTGGGCATGAACCAGGGCGTCGCCGGCGGGGCAGGCATCGCGGGCCACCTGCACCAGCACGTGGTGCCGCGCTGGGGCGGGGACGGGAATTTCTTCCCCATCATTGCCCAGACCAAGGCGATCACGCAGACCCTCGGCGAGGTGCGCCAGCAGGTGGCTGACGCGTGGCCGCAGGAAATGCCAGCCCCGCAGGATATGCCCGCGCAGCAGCAAACTACTGGGGAGAAGGATGCTTAACAGGCACGCCCGGGGATTTTTCACCGCCCTGTTTTCTCCGGTTGCCCGCTGGTTGCTGCGGATCGGTGTGTCGCCCGACGCCGTGACCGTGGTCGGCACGCTCGGTGTGGTGATCGGCGCCCTCGTGTTCTACCCGCTCGGGCAGCTCCTGTGGGGGACCGTGTTCATCACGGCGTTCATTTTCTCGGACGTTATTGACGGCATCATGGCCCGGATGCAGCACCGCGGCGGCCGGTGGGGCAATTTCCTGGATTCCACCCTTGACCGTGTGGCCGACGGCGCCCTCTTCGCCGGCCTCGCCGTCTGGTTCTTCACCGGCGGCGCCAACCCGCCGATCGCCGTCGCCGCCATCGTTTGCCTCGTGCTCGGCATGGTGGTCTCTTACGCACGGGCCAAGGCTGAAGCCCTGGGCTTTCACGCCAACGTCGGCCTCGCCGAGCGCGCCGAGCGCCTCGTCTCTGTGCTGGTGGTCACGGGACTTACGGGCCTGGGCCTGCCCGTCGTCGTGCTGTTCGTGACGCTCTGCCTCCTCGCGGTGGCAAGCCTGGTGACCGTGATCCAGCGCATCGTGACGGTGCACCGCCAGTCGCTGGAGGAACCCGAAGGCACCGCCACGGAACGGTCCGCCTAAGGGCACCACACGGCGCCGCGGCGGGCTGGCCGAATGCCCGGCCTCGGGCGTAATTCGACTGCTGTAACTCGAATTCTGCCGTGCCCCGGCCGGGGGATAGTATTAGTTTTACCGGCCAATGGATCCGGTAATCCGGTGTGTGCGAGACACGGCATTTACGTGCCGTCCGCGCCCCGGCGAGGTCATCTATCTACCCATAGGGGTTTTTGTGTCTACACCTGATGTAAGCAGCGAAGCCGGCGCGTCCGCGAAGAACGTCACGGGCAGCAGCCGCGTCAAGCGCGGCATGGCTGAGATGCTCAAGGGCGGCGTCATCATGGACGTCGTCAACGCCGAGCAGGCCCGCATCGCCGAAGACGCCGGTGCCGTGGCCGTGATGGCGCTGGAACGCGTTCCGGCCGATATCCGCGCCCAGGGCGGCGTGTCCCGCATGTCCGATCCCGACATGATCGATCAGATCATCGCGGCCGTCTCCGTGCCCGTCATGGCCAAGGCCCGGATCGGCCACTTCGTCGAGGCGCAGGTCCTGCAGTCCCTCGGGGTGGACTACATCGACGAGTCCGAGGTCCTGACCCCGGCCGACTACACCAACCACATCGACAAGTGGAACTTCACCGTTCCGTTCGTTTGCGGTGCCACCAACCTCGGTGAGGCCCTGCGCCGCATCAACGAGGGCGCGGCGATGATCCGGTCCAAGGGCGAGGCCGGCACCGGGGACGTCTCCAACGCCACCACGCACATGCGCCAGATCCGCGCCGAGATCAAGAAGCTCGCCGGCATGGCCGAGGACGAGCTCTACGTCGCGGCCAAGGAGCTGCAGGCACCGTACGAACTGGTCAAGGAAGTTGCCGCGACCGGCAAGCTCCCGGTGGTGCTGTTCACCGCCGGCGGCATCGCCACCCCGGCCGACGCCGCGATGATGATGCAGCTCGGCGCCGACGGCGTGTTCGTCGGCTCGGGCATCTTCAAGTCCGGCAACCCGGCCCAGCGTGCCGCCGCCGTCGTGAAGGCCACCACCTTCTTCGATGACCCGGACGAGATCGCCAAGGCCTCCCGCGGCCTGGGCGAGGCCATGGTCGGCATCAACGTCGACGAGATCCCGCAGCCGCACCGCCTCGCCGAGCGCGGCTGGTAGCGTTCGCCTGCTTCTCCACAGACTCGGCGCCAAGGCGCCTCGTCCATGGAGCCTCTGCAGTCTCTCTTATTAAGCCAAGAGAGTCGGGCGGAAATGTCGCCTGAGTATTAACCCCGACGGCGGCCGGTCACCTTCTTAGGTGGCCGGCCGCCGTCGTTTTCCCCAACTGACTCGCAGCAGGGGCCGTTTTGACCGCTCAAAACGGCCCCTGCTGCGAGCTAGTTGGGCGGAACGGTGGGGTGGGGCGTCAGTCGAGGCCGCGGCGCTTCAGCAGCGGGCCGAGGTTCGCGTCCCGGCCGCGGAAGGCGCGGAATGACTCCAGCGGATCCCGGCTGTTGCCACGGGAAAGCAGCTCGGCCCGGATGAAATCGCCGTTGGCGCGGCTGAGGCCGCCGTTTTCCTTGAACCACTCCACGGTGTCGGCGTCCAGGACTTCGCTCCAGATGTAGGAGTAGTAGCCCGCGGCGTACCAGCCGCCGGCGAAGATGTGCTGGAAGTAGCCTGTCCGGTAGCGCGGCGGGATCAGGCTGTGGGCGATGCCGGCCGCGGCCAGTGCCTTCGCTTCGAACTCGAGGACGTCGTCCGGGACATCGGAACCGTCCAAGACATGCCACGCCAGGTCCAGCAGGGCCGCGCCGAGGTATTCCGTGGTGGCGAAGCCTTCGCCCCAGAGCTGCGCGGCGTTGAGCTTGTCCACGGTTTCCTGCGGCAGGGGCTCGCCGGTTGCATGGTGCCGGGCATAGTTGGCCAGGACCTCGGGCCACATGATCCACATCTCGTTGACCTGAGACGGGTATTCCACGAAGTCCCGCGGCACGTTGGTACCGGAGAACCGCGGATACGTGACGGCGGAAAACAAGCCGTGCAGGGCATGGCCGAACTCGTGGAAGGTGGTGCGGAGCTCGTCCAGCGTCAGCAGGGTGGGCTCGCCTGCAGGCGGCTTGGAGATGTTGAGGTTGTTGATCACCACAGGACGGGTGTTCAGCAGTCCGGACTGCTCCACGAGGGAATTCATCCAAGCGCCGCCGCGCTTCGTGTCACGGGTGTAGTAGTCGCCCAGGAACAGGCCCAGGTCCGTGCCGTCGGAATTCTTCACCTCCCAGACCCGCACGTCCGGGTGGTAGCCGACGAGGTCGGCACGTTCGTGGAAGGTGACGCCGTACAGGGCGTTCGCAGCGAAGAATACGCCGTCGTTCAGCACCCGGTCCAGCTCAAAGTAGGGGCGCAGCGCCTGCTCGTCAACGGCGTACCGCTCCCGCTTGACCTTGGCCGAGTAATACGCCCAGTCCCAGGCCTCGAGGGGGTGGCCGGCGGCCTCGGCAAGCGCCTCCGCCTCGGCGTCGGCGTTGCGGATGGCGGCCGGGGCGAGCCGGCTCATCATGGCCTGGACGGCTTGAAAGTCCGGTGCCGTCTGCCGGTCCACACTGAGTTCCGCGAAGTTCGCGAACCCCAGAAGGCTGGCCTTCTCGGCGCGGAGCCGCACCATGTCTTTGACCAGATCGAGCACATCGAAGCTGCCACCGCCGCTGCCTCGGCCGATCGAGGCCTCGTAGAGACGCCGGCGGATGTCCCGGTTCGCCAGGGCGGCCATGGCGGGCTGGTTGCTGGGCTGGATCAGGGTCAGCAGGAACTTTCCCTCGTGCCCTGCGGTCCGGGCAGCCTCAGCGGCGCTGGCGATGTCGTCGGCGGGCAGCCCGGTGAGGTCGCCGGCGTCGTCCAGCAGCAGTGCAGCGGACTTCATGCCTTCCTTGACGCGCTGGCCGAACTCGGTGCCGAGCCGGGCGAGCTCGGCGTTGACCTCCTTGAGGCGCTCTTGGCCGGCGTCGTCAAGCTGGATGCCCGAGGCCCGGAAGTCCTTGAGGTATTCCTCCACGAGCCGGGCTGACTCCCCGTCCAGGACGTCAGTGTCCAGCGACGCGAAGCGCTCGTAGAGCCCGCGGTTGAGGTAGACGGCGTCCTCGTGGGCGGAGAACAGCGGGGACAGGCGAGTCTCGAGGTCGCGGATGGTGTCCGAGGCATCTGCGGAAACCAGGGTGAAGAACGAGGCGGACGCCCGTTCCAGGAGCCGGCCGGAGCGTTCCATGGCCAGGGCGGTGTTCTCGAAGGACGGCGCCGCCGGGTCGGACACGATGGCCTGGATTTCGGCAAGATGCGCGGCCAGGCCCGCCTCGACGGCCTCGGCGTAGTGCGCGTCTTCGATGTCCGAGAACGGCGGCAGGCCGTAGGGCAGGGTGCTGGGGCTCAGGAGGGGATTGGTCATGAAGCGACTCTTTCATGCAGCACGCGGGTTCTCAATGACCATTTCAGTGTGTTGTGATTGCGCCCACCGTAGGATGGGGCCCGGTGGGAGTGGCCGATCCGCGCGGCCGACGCCGGATGGCGGCCGCCGGGGCGGGGAGCCCATGGCGGCCAGGGCTACTGAATTCCGGGGGACCGCTGATGTAGGAACCATAGGGAGAACATGTGGAAAAGTTGAACGAGCGGCACCGGACGGTCGCCGTGTCCGGTGCGGTGCTGGCCGTGTTCGAGTTTGGCCCGGAACCTGGCCCGGACGTGCCCAGCCTGCTGCTGGTGCACGGCTATCCCGATGACCACCGGGTGTTCCTTCCGGCCATCCGCGAACTCGCACGGACGCATCACGTGGTGGCCTACGACACGCGGAACGCGGGCGCCTCCGCCGTCCAGGGCCCGGGCGGGGACTATTCGCTAAAGGCCCTCGTGGACGATGCCTTCGCCGTGCTCACTGGGGTGGGCGTCCGGGCTGTCCATCTGGTGGGGCACGACTGGGGCTCGATCCAGGGCTGGGCCGCCGTCCAGGACCCCCGGGCGGAAGGCCTCATCGTCCGCTACACGAGTATTTCCGGCCCGGACCTGGGGCACTTCTCCGGCTGGATCCGTGGACGCGTCCGGACACCGGAGGCCTGGCCGCAGTTGGGCGCGCAACTGCTGCGCAGCTGGTATATCGGGGCGTTCCTCGTCCCGGTCCTGCCAGAGGCCGTCTGGCGGCTGTTCCTGACCCGGCGGTACGAAAAGATGGCCAGGCGCGACGTCGGCAACGATCCGCTCCGCGGCTTGGCCCTGTACCGCAGCAACTTCCGCGGCCGGCGGCCCCCGGCCGCCCCGACCCGGGTGACCGTCCCCGTCCACGTCGTGGTGCCGCTGAAGGATCCTTTCCTCACGCCGGCCCTCGTGGAGGGGCTTGAGTCGTGGGTGGACGATGTCACCGTGACGCGCGTCGACAGCGGCCATTGGTGGCCCGCGACCCGGCCGGCCGAATTCGCGGCACTGCTGCGGCAGCCCGTGACAACGCCGTAAGCCGGCGACGTGACAGCGCAGACAGACTGGCGGGATCAGGCACCGCGGACCGGGGAGTTCCGCAACGGGATGGAATACCTGACGTGGGGCCGGGGCACCAAATCCCTGATCTTCGTCCAGGGCGGACCGGGAAGCATTGTGCCCCAAGGGGTGATGCGCGGACTGTTCCGGCGGAGGTTTGCTGCCTACCAGGACGCCGGGTACGCGATCTGGATTGTCACCCGACGGCGGAACATGCCGGCGGCGCACACCAGTGCAGACATGGCGGACGACTACGCGGAGCTGATCGCCGAGGAGTTCGGCGGCCAGGTGGACCTGGTGGTCGCCGAGTCCTTCGGCGGGACGATCGGGCAATACCTGGCCGTCCGCCATCCGCAGTCCTTCGGGCACATTGCCATGGTGGCCACGGCGGCCAAGGTGAGCACGTGGGGAAAGGACATGGACAAACGGATGGCCGCCGCCGTCGCCGCCGGGGACCGGGAACGCGCCGGAACGGTCCTGGCCGAGTCCGTACTCCCAGACCCACGGACCCGCTGGCTGCGGGAACTGCTGGGACCCGTTGTCGGCAGGCGCATGCTGGCCCGCTCGGGATGCCCCGCCGCGGACGTCTTGACAGAGGCGCGGGCCGAGTCGGTGTTCGATGCGCGGGCGGTGCTGCCGCTCATCCGTCCGCCCGTGCTGCTGCTCTGTGGGGGGCGGGACGCGTTCTTCCCGAGGGCGGTGGTGGAGGAGACCGCGCGGTTAATTCCAGACTGCACCCTGATCGTCTACGAGCGGTGGGGCCACTTGCGGGTGGGATCGAGCAGGCGGGTGCCACGTGACGTCCTGGCCTTTGTCCGGTCCCGCTGACGGCACACCTGGCCCAGGGAAGCATTGTTGGCCGCACAGGGTGAGCCGGCCTACTATTGCGAATCGAACCCGTAGGGGGTGTGCATGACGAACCAGCCCAAACCATTCGAAGTCCACGAGTCGGGGGCCCTGTTTCACGGGACGAAGGCGGACCTGGCGGTGGGGGACCTGTTGATGCCCGGACACGGCTCGAACTTTGAAGAAGGAAGGACAGCGAATCACGTGTACGTGACGGCAACCTTGGATGCCGCAACGTGGGCGGCTGAGCTCGCCGCCGGGATCGGTCGTGGACGGATCTACATCGTGGAACCTACGGGCACCCTCGAGGACGACCCCAATGTGACGGATAAGAAGTTCCCCGGCAATCCGACCCGGTCTTACCGGACCCGGGAACCGGTGGAGGTCGTCGGTGAACTCGTGGATTGGATAGGACACTCGCCCGATCAGTTGCAGGCCATGCGAGACGGCCTTGCACAGCTGAAACGCCGGGGTCTCGCGGTCATTGACGACTAGTAGGGTCCTCGAAATCTCTGAGAGCTCTGACTCCTCGACACTTTAGGAATCCAGCAGCGCACCGTGTCGCGGTACTGCTGAAATTCTTCGCCAAACCGTTCCTTGAGGTCAGATTCCTCAATTGGCCTGACGGCGTAGTTCCACACCAGCGAGCCCACGACCGCGTAGGCGATGACAAGCCATGACGACATAATGAGGCCAATCGCCGCGCCCTGGACAATGAAACGCTATGGCCAGGGGAAGCACCGCGAGGAAGAACCCCCAGAAGAAGACAATTTGCCCGAATGTTGAAGCGACGTGGATGGTAGCGGTCGGGCGGGTGACGGCGGGACGGAAAGCGAACGGACCGCGGATGATCCAAGTGATTGGTACGCGACCTAGCAATACGAGGCAGAGGGCGATCAGGGAACCCGCGGTTGCCGCACCCATGCTCAGGACACCCCAGCCCGCTTCGGTCGTGATTGTGGCGTACACCGCCAGCGCAACCGCGACGAAGCTCGTCCAGCCGGTACTAATTACCGCGGCACCCCTGACGCCAAATGCCGCCACGGCCGAGGCCATGACGAACAGTGGAATGTCCAAGATCGCGACCGCGATTGGGTCGAGAATACCGAGGGTCCCCACGCGCACCATTGGCGAAACGAAAACCGCGATCCACCAGCAGAGACCGACGACCGCCTGCATGGCGAAATAAGCCCGACCCAAGGAACCAAGGGCTTCACGGCCTCAACCTGGTCATCAATAGTCCTTGCCTGCTTTTCGATGGAATTCTTTGCGACAGGGGAGTGCTCTGAGAGTATCGCGGTCGGGGACGCTCTAACTGGACAGGGGGCGTGCTGAGGGCGTGGCAGATCGGACCATTCGCAGCTCGGGGAGTTCATGCCACTCGGGCGGCAGCAGGGTGTGTTTCCCGTCGGGATGAAACCCGTGTTTGCCATAAAAGGTTCGAGCCCGCGGGTTTGCCCCAAGGACCCAGAGGTAGGCCGGGGAGTCTCCTAAGGCGGCCGCCATTAGGGCGGCGCCTAGTCCGGTGCCATAGGTGCGGCTCAGGGTGTAGAGGGAGTACAGCTCCAATGCCTGGGGCCGCTCCTCGTCACGCCCCGGGCCGGCATCGGCAAATCCGACGATTTCGTTGTTTGCATCCAGGGCTATGATCCGGGGTTGATCGCTGTCCAGATAAGGTCGGCGTCGTTCCACGCGTGCGGAGATGCTGGCGCGGCGGGCCTCGAAGAATGCCGGAGGCAGGAGGTGGCCGTAGCACTCCTCATGGGCCAGGGTGTGCATCCGGACCACAGCTTCGGCGTCCTCCGCAGAGGCCTGGCGGATCTGGTACTCCATGTCCCCAGCCTAACCTCCGTGGGGATGCGCCAGCGGCCAATATGTTAGCGTCACCTGGAATATGTGGGCAGCGGATAATTGGGGGAAATGACTCTGGACGTTGGTCTCTTGGTAGGTATTGTCTGGGTTCTTGGACAGATAGGGCTGGTTCTGTTGTTGCTCTACGTCGTCGTGCGACTGGCAGTTGCCCACTCGCTCAAGGCTCATCGCAAGAGCGAGATGATCCGATCCGAGGGTCGCGGAAGGTCCTGAATTAGGCCGTCTCAGGGGTCCTGGATCAGATTGTCGTATTCATACCGTCCGTTTGTAGGACCTTAGCGAGCGCCGGAACTCCGCGCTGGCTGGAAGTAATCGGTTAGAAATCCGGCCAGGATACCGGCGAGGATCAGCACAAGACCCGGCAGGAGCGTGATCGGGCCGACGTACTGGCGAATGTCGACCCTGAAGAAGATCGCGAGGAGGACCGCGAAGAGGACATAGGCGATCGCCAATAATCCCCCGATGGCCACGATGGTGCTTCCCCGCGTCCGCCGCTTCTTCCTTGGGAACTGCTTCGCGTACCCCTCGGC
This sequence comes from Arthrobacter sp. 05T420, assembly GCF_056396305.1. Lineage (NCBI taxonomy): Bacteria > Bacillati > Actinomycetota > Actinomycetes > Micrococcales > Micrococcaceae > Arthrobacter > Arthrobacter sp. 05T420. The sequence goes on from NZ_JBFTLG010000020.1 coordinate 74,956, forward strand.
CGTGCCGAACTCGGCTTTCGCGGGAGTTCCTGCGGAGGCCTCATGCTCCCGCACCTCGCCGAGTACTTCGCCGATCTCGGCTTCGGACAACCCGCGCATTCTGAGGTTGAAGGTCAGGTTTCGTTTATAACTCATGCGTGTGCTGCTTGTGTGACTTTGGCCCGCCGGCGTGTGACCAGCACGCCACAGAACGCCGTTACGACGAGGACAAACGTTGCGAGAACGGACGCGTTGACGGCGAGCGAGAGTTCCAGTTGGTGAGGTAGGAGCATAGTCTCGTCCCACCCCGCAGAGTCGGCGCGATTGATGAAGTCTTCGTCGATCGGATTCCACAGGATGGCCGCAGTGCTTGTTGCCGCCAATGCGCAGAGGCTGAGGACAAGTTGGATGACGGACGGTACTGTCGGATTTCCCATTCGTTGTGTCGGATGGTTGTTCATTGCTTCCCCAGTTTTGTCTCGATGGTGGCGGTTCCGGCAGCTGTCATGACACTGCCCGTTTGCCCGTGGCCCGGCGCGAAATCAGCCGGGATGCCCGCCTCGATAGGCTTCGAGTGCGTCTTCTCTGATCCACTTTCTGGTCAGGTAAGCGTCCAGAACGTAAGAAACGGCGAAGGTCACCCAAGAAATCCATACGGGTGCGAGGCCCGCAATAACCAATGCCATGACGGCAACCACGAAGCCGGCAGAGACAAAGCCATAGATCCGTCGTGCGGAGGTCGCAAATCGTGCCTCTTGCGTCTCGCGAAAGTAGTTCAGCATTAATCCCCCAAGGTTCGAATCGGAGCCTACAGCAAAGGACACGTTAAATAGCCCCATTAGACGTGAGCCAGATGCCGCCAGCATTCACAGAAAAGCAACCGGAATGTCCCAATAGGGGTGGACGGAACTGGTTTCCGAAATGAAATCCGGTCAAAACATCGGATTGTTGGTTTCGAGCTAGAAACAGGCAAACGGCGGGCAATCCGTGAAGCCCTGGTCCTGGCCTTCAGACGGCACTCCCGGCCCGCCCATGGCAGCCTGGACGAATGGATGCTGCGGCTCCACCCCGGAGTCCACTTCGCAGCCGCGGAGTACGGTGACCTTGCCGGGTCCTGCAAATTCCTGATCTGGGATACCGCGCGGCAAGTACTGCATTCCGGCACGGATGTTTTCTGGACTGGAACCAGTGGAGCCGCGATCGGCGCGCGGTCTGGCGGGAGGGGCTGGATATTCGCCCGGCCTCCGGGCGCTACGCAGTGCCCATGGGCCAGCGGAAAGCTCCCGGGCAGCTACCCGGCGTCGAGCTGGAGGGTCATGAAGACGCTATTGGGATCGAGCTCGTAAGCGGCGAATGGCGGGCATTCAGTGAAGCCATGCCGCTCATACAGCCGCCGCGCGGGCGCGAAAAACTCCTGGCTTCCCGTCTCCAGGTACAACCGACGGTAGCCGCCGTGCCGGGCCTCCGCCAGGACGTGGCGGAGCAGTGCCGAGGCAACGCCGCGCCCGCGGGCTGCATTCGCGGTGCGCATCGACTTGATCTCAGCGTCGCCGGGCGCTAGGTGCTTCAGCGCCGCGCAGCCCAACAGCCGTGAGTCCTCCCGCGCGGTCCAGAAGCTGACGCCGGGTCCGGCCAACGCAGCGGGATCAAGGGTATGGACGCTTTCCGGCGGGGAGGTCGCGTACATGTCGGCGAGGTGTTCGCCCAGAAGCTGCAGGACGTCATCCCGCTCGGGGATGTCACGCCCAATCAGGAGTGTGCCGTCAGGACTGCCTGCCATCTGGGTCAGCGCGGCCGGCGGGCGGCGTGTTCACGCGCCAGCACCGCGTAGGAGTCGTCCGGAGTGCCCGGCGTGAAGCTGCCGTATTTTCGTTCGACGGCGGTCCGGATCAGGAAGTCGGCAAGGGCCGGGTTCTTGGGCAACAGTGAGCCGTGCAGGTAGCTCGCCACGATGTTGCGGTAGCGGGCGCCCTCCTGGCCGTCGGTGCTGTTGTTGCCGGTGCCCTTGGCGGTGGTTCCGAGCGGTTCGACGCCGGGCCCCAGTGTGGTCTGGCCGCTGTGGTTCTCATAGCCCAGGATGTTGCCGAACTCGGGGGAGGAGACGGTGACGTTGCCGATCAAGCGTTCGTCGGTGCCGTGGGTCTCCACGTCCAGGATGCCGATGCCCGGGAGGACCGTGCCGAGCCGGGTCTTGAAGAATTTCCCGAAGAGCTGGTACAGCCCGCAGATTACGAGCATTGGCGTGCCGTCGTCGGCCAGTTGCTTCAGCGCGGACTCGCGCGAAAGGAGGTCGTCCTGGATCACGAGCTGTCCGCTGTCCTGTCCGCCGCCGCCGACAATCAGGTCCACGTCTGCCGGGAACGGGTCACCGACGTTGTATTCGAGCAGCTCCGGCGTGTAGCCGTGCCAGCGCAGGCGCTGCGCGAGGACCAGGGCGTTGCCCCAGTCGCCGTAGATGTTCATGTCCCGCGGGTAGAGCTGCAGCACCCGGATGGTTCCCTTGCTCGGGGCGGCGGAATCTTCGGGCGGAAGTTCGTGCCCAAACGAGAGCTCGTGCGGCGTTTCGGGGGACCGGGGGGTCATGAGACCACCTCCACTGTGGTGATTTTGGACAGCTCGCGGCGGATGGCCAGCATGGCCGTGTAGGTGCAGAAGATCCGCTTCGGCTTGCCCTCGCCGCCGCGGATGAACGCTGCCAGCGCCGCCGCGATCTCCGTGTCGACGGCGCCGATGGCGACGTCGTCGTACTGCAGCCGCAGCGCCATGTCGTAGGCGCGGGAGCCCGTGAGCTGGTCCACGCCGCTGTCGCGGAGGGTGTCGAATTCGACGTCCCAAAGCCAGGACATGTCCCGGCCGTCCGCGTAATTGTCATTGATCGCGATCATCGTGGCGTACCCGGCGGCCGGGAACGATTTCAGGCCCAGCCGGAATCCGCTGGGGTTCTTGACCAGTACCAGCTCCAGCGGCAGGCCGTCGACCACAAGGCTCTCGCCGCGGCCGAACGCCGGCGCCACCTTGGCCAGGGCCGTGAGCAGGGTGGCCTGGTTCGTGCCGGTGCCGCGGGCGCCCGAGATGCCTCGGGCCAGGGTCAGCGCGGCGGCGGCATTGAAGATGTTGTAGACGCCGCGGAGCAGCATCGGCGTGGTGACCGTCGCGCCGTCGTACTCGAAATCGGCGTCGTCGGGTCCCACGCGGCGCAGCACGACGTCGGCAACCGGCCGGGCGGGGGCGGGCGGCACCGGGCTCCCCGGGGCCGCGCGCATCTCGTCGTCGTTGGGGAAGGTGCTGAGCAGGGAATCGTCCAGCCCGAAGTAGAGCACCGCCGGCCCGTCCAGGGTCTGGGCGATCCGGGCCACACGGGGGTCCTCGCGGTTAAGGACTACGGTCCCGGTGGTCTTGGACGCGATGTGCTGGAGCAGTTCGGCGGTCTTGTCGATCTCGCCGAAGCGGTCCAACTGGTCGCGGAGGACGTTCAGCAGGAGGCTGTACCGCGGCGGGACCTTGTTGACGAAGTGCACGGCATGCGCCTCATCCAGTTCCAGGACCGCGACGTCGGCATCGAGCCGGCCACGCCAGTCCACCTCGCCCAAGAGCGCCGCGGCCACGCCGCGGGTGAAGTTGCTGCCGGTGCGGTTCGTGAAAACCTTCAGTCCCTGGCTCTCCAGCAGTTCCACCACCATCTTCGTGGTGGTGGTTTTCCCGTTCGTGCCACTGACGACGGCGACGCCCAGCGGCAGCGTGGACAGTGTCCGGCGCATGAAATCGGGGTCGATTTTTTCGACAACAAGCCCGGGAAGGGCCGAGCCTCCGCCCCTGAGCCGGGAGACCCGGCGGACGAGTTTGCCGAGCGGAACGCTGAAGTAAAGCATGCTCTGTAATATATCCCAGCAGCGGCATGGAACCCGGACGCCCGGGGCTGGTGCATGCGTCCCCGCGCATGCCAGCCCATTATGCTGTGGGGATGACCACCCCCTCTTTTTCCCCTGAATCCCGCGTGGGAACAGGGCTCCGGATCGGCGTCCTGGCGCTGCAGGGCGATTTCCGTGAGCATCTTCACGCCGTGGAAACCGCCGGTGCCACCGGCGTCGGGATCCGCCGCCCCGCCGAGCTTGACGGCCTGGACGGCCTGATCATCCCCGGCGGCGAATCGACCACGATTGACAAGCTCTCCAGGATTTTCGGGCTCCGGGATCCGCTGCGCGAAGCCATCCAGTCCGGCCTTCCCGTCTACGGCTCGTGTGCCGGGATGATCCTGCTGGCGGACGAGATCGCGGACCCCGCGACGGACCTCGCCGGGAACCCACAGCAGACCTTCGGTGGGCTCGACATCACCGTGCGCCGCAACGCCTTTGGCCGGCAGCGCGAGTCCTTCGAGACGGATCTCGACTTCAGGGGGCTCGAGTTCAGCGCCGTCACCGGGGCTGTGGCTCCGGTCCACGCCGTCTTCATCCGCGGGCCCTGGGTGGAGCGCGTCGGCGACGGCGTCGAAGTCCTCGCCCAGGTGGAACCGTCCAAAGCCGGCCACCCCGAATCTCTGGACGGGACGGCTAGAATTGTTGCAGTGCGTTCCGGCAAGCTGCTGGCCACCTCCTTCCACCCGGAAGTGACGGGGGAGAAGCGCGTGCATGAACTGTTTATTCGAATGATCAGAGGGGAAGCGTAAAGCATGTCAGGCCACTCCAAATGGGCGACGACCAAGCATAAGAAGGCCATCCTTGATAGCCGCCGGGCCAAGTCGTTCGCCAAGCTGATCAAGAACATCGAAGTCGCCGCGCGCATGGGCGGCCCTGACCTGTCCGGCAACCCGAGCCTGGAACTGGCCGTGACCAAGGCCAAGAAGACTTCGGTTCCCGCTGACAATATCGACCGCGCCATCAAGCGCGGCGCCGGTCTCACCGGCGAGGTCGTGGACTACACCGAGATCATGTACGAGTGCCGAGGCCCGCAGGGCTCTGCTCTGCTGATCGAGTGCCTCACGGACAACAAGAACCGCGCCGCCTCCGAGGTCCGGCTCGCGATCTCCCGCAACGGCGGCACGATCGCCGATCCCGGGTCGGTCAGCTACCTCTTCAGCCGCAAGGGCGTGGTCTCGCTGCCGAAGAACGGCCTCACCGAGGACGACGTGCTGATGGCAGTCCTCGACGCCGGGGCCGAGGAAGTCAAGGACAACGGCGAGACCTTCGAGATCCATTCCGAGCCGACCGACCTCCAGGCCATCCGCGATGCCCTCAAGGAAGCCGGAATCGAGTACGACACCGATGAGGCGGAGTTCGTGCCGTCGATGCAGGTGCCGCTGGACCTCGAGGCCGCGAAGAAGTTCATGAAGCTCGTGGACGCATTGGAAGAACTCGACGACGTCCAGAACGTCTACAGCAACGCCGACCTCAGCGACGAAGTGCAGGCCGCACTGGAAGCCGAGTGACACGCTCACACAATGACTTTGAGGCCCGGTCTTGACCCTGCGCGTCCTGGGGGTTGACCCGGGCCTCACCCGTTGCGGGATCGGCGTCGTCGACGTCGAAAGGAACCGGAGGGCCACAATGGTGGCCTTCGGTGTGGTGGGAACCTCGCCTGAGGAGAGCCTGGACCAGCGGCTGCTGGTCATCGCCACGTCCATCGACGAGTGGCTGGACAAGTACGAACCGCACGTCCTCGCCGTCGAGCGGGTCTTTTCCCAGCTCAACGTCAGCACGGTCATGGGCGTGGCGCAGGCCTCCGGCGTGGTCATTGCGGCCGCCGCGCGCCGCGGCATCCCGGTGGCGCTTCACACCCCGTCCGAGGTCAAGGCCGCCGTGACGGGAAGCGGAACCTCGAACAAGGACGCCGTCACGAAGCTGGTGACCAAGATCCTCCGGCTGGACGCGCCCCCGCGCCCGGCCGACGCAGCCGACGCCCTGGCACTGGCCATTACCCACGCCTGGCGGGCCGGCAGCGGCGCCGCCGTGGCGACGACGGGGCCGGGCAGCCAGTCCCTCACACCGGCCCAGCGGGCGTGGGCCGACGCGGAGGCAAAAGCGCGCCGTGCGCGCTGAATGTCCGCCTGTCCCTCCATGGAACTTGGTAGGGTATTCGTAGATATGTTCGGATAGCCGGGTTTCCCGGCTTTGGTTTTACTGTTATCCCAGGAGCCCGGCCTTGATCAGTTTTCTTCGCGGAACCGTTGCGCATGTTGGCCTGTCCTCCGCCGTTATCGACCTCAACGGCGCCGGCATGAGCGTCAACGCCACGCCGCAGACCCTCAGCAGCCTGCGGGTGGGGGATGAGGGGAAACTCTTCACGTCCCTGATCGTGCGGGAAGACTCGCTGACCCTGTTCGGTTTCGCCAGCGATGACGAGCGCGAAGTGTTCGACATCCTGCTCAGCGTCAGCGGCGTCGGTCCCCGTCTGGCCTTGGCCGTTCTGGCCGTCCACGAGCCGGAAGCCATCCGGGTGGCCGCCCACTCCGGCGACGGCAAGGCCTTCACGAAGGTCCCCGGAATTGGACCGAAGGTGGCCGGCCGGATCGTGCTGGAACTCGCCGGTAAGCTCGTGCCGCACGGCACCGCCGGCGCGCCGGCCTCCGCAGCGGTTTCCGCGGAATCCGTCTGGAAGCCGCAGGTCGTCGCCGCAATGATCAGCCTGGGCTGGTCCGAAAAGGATGCCACGGCCAGCATCGACAAATCCCTGGCCGATTCCCCTGAACTGGCCGCGAAGGGCAATGTGGCGGAGATCCTCCGCGCGACGCTGCGCTGGCTGGGACAGGACGGCGCCCGCGCCGGAAACCGGGTAGGCGCGCGTGGCTGAGCCATCGATTACCGCCGGGGGAGAGGAACCGGAGGAGCGGGTCATCGAAGCCGCCCTGCGGCCCAAGAACCTGCACGACTTCGTGGGCCAGCACCGGGTCCGCAAGCAACTGTCTCTCGTCCTGGAGGCCTCGCGGATGCGCGGCCGCAGCGCGGACCATGTACTCCTCTCCGGCCCTCCCGGCCTGGGCAAGACCACGCTGTCCATGATCATCGCCGCCGAAATGAACGTCCCGCTGCGGATCAGCAGCGGCCCGGCCATCCAGCACGCGGGCGACCTCGCGGCCATCCTGTCCTCCCTCTCTGAAGGCGAGGTACTGTTCCTGGACGAAATCCACCGGATGTCCCGGCCGGCCGAGGAAATGCTGTATATGGCGATGGAAGATTTCCGCGTCGACATCGTCGTCGGAAAAGGCGCGGGCGCCACTGCCATCCCGCTTGAACTGCCGCCCTTCACTCTGGTGGGCGCCACCACGCGCGCCGGCCTGCTTCCCGGGCCGCTCCGGGACCGCTTCGGTTTCACCGGCCACCTTGAGTTTTACTCCGTCGAAGAGCTGGAACTGGTCCTGCGCCGCTCCGCCGGCCTGCTGGACCTGAAGGTCAACTCGGCCGGTTTCAGCGAGATCGCCGGCCGGTCACGGGGCACACCGCGCATCGCCAACCGGCTCCTGCGCCGGGTCCGGGACTGGGCACTCGTTCACGGCATCGAACAAATTGATGCCCGGGCGGCATCCGCGGCCCTGGACATGTACGAGGTAGACAAGCGTGGCCTGGACCGGCTGGACCGTGCCGTTCTCGAGGCGCTCATTACCAAGTTCGGCGGTGGGCCGGTGGGGCTGTCCACGCTCGCGATCGCCGTCGGCGAGGAAACGGAGACCGTGGAGACGGTCGCCGAACCCTACCTGGTGCGGGAGGGGCTGCTGGGCCGGACCCCGCGCGGCCGCATTGCCTTGGCGCCTGCCTGGACGCACCTGGGCTTCGCTGTCCCTGCCGGCGTCTTCGGCCAGGATCCGCTGGAGCTGTTCCAGGCCCAAGAGCTGGCGGACGAGCCTGGCGATGAACCGGGCGAGGGCGCGCAGGGCGAATCCGGCGTGGGCCTTGCTGAAGAAACCGGTCCCCAGCGGATCAGAAATAGCCGCTAGCACCGTACTTTCAGCTTTTCCCTTTAGACTGGTATGACGCTCGGCACGTTCGGGTTTTGTTTCCGTGGGCGGAGAGCAGGTAGCCGCCGGCGGTTTGGGGATGGTCTCTCTGCCAGCTTGCTGCGCAGACCCTTGCCCGCGCCGCCCGGAGCAAACGGACGTTGCTGAAAAACAGCTATGCAAGTACAGAACGGAACAATCTCTGTGTTCGGACTTATTTCTGCCCAGACCCAGCCGCAGGCCGGCGGCGGCATCGACATCATGACGATTCTCCTCTTCGTCCTGCTCGGACTTTTCGTCTTCATGATGTTCCGCCGCAACAAGAAGACCCAGCAGCAGCAGGCCAAGCTTCAGTCCAAGTTTGAGCCCGGTGTGGAGGTTATGACGAGCTTCGGGCTGTTCGGCCGGATCGTCAACATCGATGAGGCTGAGAACAAGGTCACTCTGGAGCTGTCCCCGGGCAACACCGCCACCGTGCACCGCCAGGCTGTCACCAAGATTGTGGAGCCGGTTGTTGCGGCCGAGGAGCCGTCGGTTGTTCCCGATGACGCCTCCTCGCTGACCACTGACAAGCTGGGCGCTGAGGGCACGGACGCCACCGCCCCTGTCCAGGACGCACCGCGCAATGAAACTCCCGAGGAATCCCTGCGCCGCCTCAACGACGAAGGCAAAAAAGACAGCTAGTCTGCCTAACTGAGCTATCCCGCGAAGCAACGGTTGCGGGCATCCGTCGGTGGGGGCCAAGAGCCCGCGCCGGCGGATCCGCCGTAAATAATAGAAAGATCGACAATGGCACGTACTGGCCCCAAATATTCAGCCATCAGGATGCTGGTCTGGCTTGGCGTAATCATCGCCGCCATGACCGCTGTCCTGGCAGGCGGCACGATTGCCGGCCAGGCGGGCTGGGCTCCAAAGCTCGCTCTGGACCTTGAAGGCGGCACCCAGATGATCCTGGCGCCCAAGGTTGAGGGCGGTTCGGGTATTACCGAAGACCAGCTCAACCAGGCCGTGGCGATCATCCGCCAGCGCGTGGACGGCTCGGGCGTCGCGGAAGCGGAAATCAGCACGCAGTCCGGACGCAACGTCGTCGTCAGCCTCCCGGGAACTCCTGCCAAGGAAACCCGTGCGCTGATCCAGGCCTCCGCCGACATGAACTTCCGCCCGGTTATCCAGACGGGGCCCGGCGCAGCCGTGCCTGTGGCGTCCCGGACCCCTGAGGCCCAGCTGCCGAAGCCGACGGCGGCACCCGCCAACAGCAGCGACGAGAACTGGGTTACCCCCGAGATTTACAAGCAGTTTGAGGCGCTCGACTGCGACAACCCCTCCCAGGACAAGCAGCAGCGTTCCGACCCGACCAAGCCGCTGGTGACCTGTGAGCCGGCTTCGGCCAAATCGCCGGCCATCAAGTACATCCTTGGCCCGGTTGAGGTGAAGGGCTCGAACATCAAGTCCTCCTCGTTCCAGTTGCAGCGCGGCGCCCAGGGCGCCGTGACCAACGAATGGGCCGTCAACATCCAGTTCGACGACCAGGGCACCACCAAGTTCAAGGAAGTCACCGAGCGCCTGTACAAGTTCTACGCCGCCGGCAGCGGCCAGACAGGCTCGGATCCGAAGGCCCAGTTCGCAATCGTCCTGGACGACCAGGTCATCTCCGCACCGCGTTCCCTCGCCGTCATCACCGACGGCCGGCCGCAGATCACCGGCGGTTTCACCGAGGAATCGGCCAAGGCCCTCTCCGACCAGCTCCGGTTCGGTGCCCTGCCGATCAGCTTCGAAATTCAGAGCGAGCAGCAGATCTCGGCAACCCTTGGCGGGGAGCAGCTCCGCATGGGGATGCTCGCCGGCGTGATCGGCCTCCTACTGGTGTTTGTCTACTCGCTGTTCCAGTACCGGGCCCTTGGCCTCGTGACCGTGGCCTCCCTCGTGATCGCCGGGGTGCTGACGTTCCTGGCCATCGCCATCCTCGGCTGGACCGAAAACTACCGGCTTTCGCTCGCCGGTGTCGCAGGCCTGATCGTGGCGATTGGCCAGACAGCGGACTCGTTCATCGTCTACTTCGAACGCATCCGTGATGAGCTCCGTGAGGGCCGCGGCCTGGTCTCGGCCGTGGAAAACGGCTGGAAGCGGGCCAAGCGCACCATCCTCGCCTCCAAGGCCGTGAACCTCCTCGCCGCCGTCGTGCTGTTCTTCGTGGCAGTGGGCAACGTCCGCGGCTTCGCATTCACCCTCGGCCTCACCGCGATCGCCGACCTCATCGTCGTCTTCATGTTCACCCATCCCACCCTGCAGCTGCTGGCCCGGACCAAGTTCTTTGGCGAAGGCCACAGGTTCTCGGGTCTGGACCCGAAGCGCCTCGGTGCCGTCCCGCTGTACCGCGGTGCCGGCCGGGTCCGCACCCCGGAAGACAAGCCCGTGGCAGTGGTGCGCGCGAAGAACACCGGCGCCGCCGCCGAGGCAGAACGCCGGATGACCATCGCAGAACGCCGTCTCGCCGAAAAGCAGGACCAGGCACAACAGGCACAGCTCGCCGGTACCTCCAAGAGCGCGTCCAAGGAGGGCAAGTAAATGGTCAACTTCTCAACATTCGGCAATGAGCTCTACACGGGCAAGCGCTCGTACAACTTCGTCGGTTACAGGAAGCTGTGGTTCCTGATTGCAGGGATCGCCGTCGCCCTCTCAATCCTGATCCCGGTGGCCAAGGGTGGTTTCAACCTCGGCATCGAGTTCCGCGGCGGCTCCGAATTCACCGTCTCCAACGTCAAGACAACCGATGCGTCCCTCGGCGAGAAGGCCGTCAAGGACGTCGTGGCGGGATCTGTGCCCCGCGTGGCTAACGTTGCCGGCACCACCATGCGCATCCAGACGGACAAGCTCTCCGACGACGAGACGCTGCAGATCAAGGACGGCCTCACCAAGGCCTACGGCGTGACGGATAACGAGGTCACCTCAACCTTCGTCGGCCCCACCTGGGGTGCGGACGTCACGAAGCAGGCACTGATGGGCCTGGCAATCTTTGTGGGCCTGGCCGCCGTGCTGATGGCGCTCTACTTCCGGACCTGGAAGATGTCGCTCTCGGCACTGGTGGGCATGGCGGTCACGATGTTCATGACCGCCGGTATTTACGGCCTCAGTGACTTCGAGGTGACGCCGTCGGCCATCATCGGCTTCCTCACTGTGCTCAGCTATTCGCTGTACGACACCGTGGTGGTCTTCGACAAGATCCGGGAGAACACCTCGGACTTGCAGGCGTCCACCCGGCGCACCTTCGCCGAAGAGGTCAACCTCGCCATCAACCAGACCTTGGTCCGGTCCATCAACACCATGGTGGTGGCCATCCTGCCGGTCGGCGCGATCCTCTTCATCGGTGCCGGGCTGCTCGGTGCCGGAACGCTGCGGGACCTGTCCTTGGCGCTGTTCGTGGGCATCCTGGTGGGCACAGCCGCGACCATCTTCATTGCGGCGCCGCTGTACGCCGCGTTGCGGCAGGGCGAACCTGAGCTGGTCAAGCAGGCCAAGCGGGTGGAACAGAGGCGCGCAGAAGCGGCAGCCAAAGCTACGTCGACGGCATCGCCCGCTACGGCCTGAGCTCCGCCACTTTCGTAAGCCAGTCCAGCAGACGGGCCGGAGACCGTCCATGTCGACGGCCGCCGGCCCGTCGCCGTACCCCGGCCGGTTACAAAAGTATCCTGCTGCGGGAATACACTTGAATAATTAACCGGTCGCGAGAGGTGTTCCATTGGAAGAACGTTCGACGCCGGTGCCGGAGGCACCTGCGGGCAAGGGCCAAGGCCAGGGTTCTCAGACTGACCTGGTGGTTCCCGGACGTCCCGATGTTCCCGTGCCGGTCGACAACTCGCACGCCCGCCCGACGTTTCCTGGCCGGCGCGAACGTACGAGGTCGCGCCTTGCCCGGCTGACTGGCCGCGGTGCCCCCGCGTACTCCCCGATCCTGGAGCCGTTGCTGCGCACGGTCCGTGCCAACAACCCCAAAGAGGACTTCGACCTCATCCAGCGCGCCTTCGTGGTGGCTGAGCGCTGCCACCGAGGCCAAAAGCGCAAGAGCGGCGACCCGTACATTACGCACCCGGTGGCGGTGGCGACCATCCTTGCCGAACTCGGCCTCAGCGGCACCACGCTGGCCGCGGCCCTGCTGCACGACACCGTCGAGGACACCTCCTACACGCTGGCCGACCTGAAGACCGAGTTCGGACCCGAAGTGGCCATGCTGGTGGACGGCGTCACCAAGCTGGACAAGGTCAGCTTCGGTGAGGCGGCCCAGTCCGAGACCGTGCGCAAGATGGTCGTGGCCATGGCCAAGGACATCCGCGTCCTGATGATCAAACTCGCCGACCGGCTCCACAACGCCCGCACATGGCGCTTCGTCTCCGCTGAGTCCTCGGCCCGCAAGGCGCGCGAAACCCTGGAAATCTTCGCGCCCCTGGCCCACCGGCTCGGCATGAACACCATCAAATGGGAGCTGGAGGACCTGTCCTTCGCTGCGCTGTATCCCAAGGTGTACGAGGAAATCGTGCGGATGGTAGGGGACCGGACCCCGGAGCGGGAAAAGAACCTGTCGGTCATCCGCAACCAGATCACCGAGGACCTCCGGGCGGCGAAGATCAAGGCCACGATTACCGGACGGCCAAAGCACTACTACTCGATCTACCAGAAGATGATCGTCCGCGACAAAGACTTTGATGACATCAACGACCTCATGGGCGTCCGCGTCCTGGTCGATTCAGTCCGGGACTGTTATGCCGCCCTGGGCGCGATGCACTCGCGCTGGAACCCCCTGCCCGGGCGGTTCAAGGACTACATCGCGATGCCCAAGTTCAACATGTACCAGTCGCTGCACACGACCGTGATCGGTCCCGGCGGCAAGCCGGTGGAAATCCAGATCCGCACCCATGAAATGCACCGGCGGGCCGAGTACGGCGTCGCCGCGCACTGGAAGTACAAGGACCAGCCGAACCGGACGGCCGCCGGCCCCGGCAGCCCGCGCGACGGCGACATGGGCTGGCTGCGCTCCCTCGTGGACTGGCAGCAGGAGACGTCGGACCCCGGCGAGTTCCTCGACTCCCTGCGCTTTGAAATCAACGCCCGCGAAGTGTTCGTCTTCACCCCCAAGGGCGAGGTCATGGCCCTGCCTGCCGGGTCCACTCCCGTAGACTTCGCCTATGCCGTGCACACCGAGGTGGGCCACCGGACCATCGGCGCGCGCGTCAACGGCAAGCTCGTTCCGCTCAACAGCGAACTGAACCACGGCGACTGGGTGGAGATCTTCACCTCCAAAGCTGAAGGCGCCGGTCCCAGCCAGGACTGGCAGCACTTCGTCAAGAGCGCCCGGGCCCGGAACAAGATCAGGCAATGGTTCAGCAAGGAACGCCGCGAGGAAGCGATTGACCGCGGCAAGGACCTGCTGACCAAGGCGATGCGGAAGCAAAACCTCCCGCTGCAGCGGCTCATGACCCACGACGCCCTCGCTGCGATCGCGGAGGACTTCAAGTATGCCGACATCTCCGGGCTCTACGCCGGCGTGGGCGACGGCCATACTTCTGCGCAGTCCGTTATGGAACGCCTGGTGGAGAGCCTCGGCGGAAACGAGCACCCGGACGACGCCCTCACCGAAGTCTCCATTCCCACCCAGGTCAGCAAAGCGCGCTTCTCCGATTCCGGCGTTGTTGTGCGCGGCGTGGACGACGTCTGGGTGAAGCTGGCCCGGTGCTGCACGCCGGTGCCGCCGGACCCGATCCTTGGCTTCGTCACACGCGGCTCCGGCGTCTCCGTGCACCGGACCGACTGCACGAACGTGAGCGGTCTGATGGGTCAGCCGGACAGGATCGTTGAAGTGGACTGGGCGCCCACACAGGCGAGCGTGTTCCTCGTGGAGATCCAGGTCGAAGCCCTCGACCGCAAATCGTTGCTTTCCGACGTCACCCGCATACTGTCGGAAAACCACGTCAACATCCTGGCGGCGAGCGTCCACACGTCCACGGACCGCGTGGCGATCTCGAAGTTTGCGTTCGAGATGGGCGATCCCAAGTACCTCAGCCATGTGCTCAGCGCGGTCCGCAGGATCGACGGAGTCTTCGACGTTTACCGCACCACAGGGAACCGCCGCCGCAGCTAGCCGGCGGCATCGGGCGGCGACGGCTGTGCAGCGAGGGCGGCGAGCTTCGCCAGCGCCGCCCGTTTGTGCGGGACGCGCGGGCTTGCTTCGACGGCAACCCTGATCAGCCGAAGACGCACGCCCAGCTCGGGACGGGCCAGTAGCGCCCTCAGAGCCGGCACCGCCCGGTCCGCTTCCACGTGCAACGCCACGTCCACAGCCGTGCGCAGCGGGCTGGACACCATCAGGCCTCCCATGCTCACGACGTCGAACGGCCCCAGCCGAACTTCGTGGAAGGTGCAGCCGCGCACGGATCTCAAACTGGAAATCCGCCGGTTCGCGTCAACCAGCAGCGCCAGGCGGTCCGGCTCGGCGGCGCAACCGTAGATCCAGGCTGCGGTCATTCGCCCCGCCACGACCCGCTGCCGGATCGCCGGCGCCACAGCCAGGGATGCGGCACGGGCCCGCAGCTGCGGACTGGCATGGGCGCCGGGTGGCAGGTAACCCCGCTGATACAGCTGCGTCAGCACGCCGTCGGCCGCCATCGACTGCAGCTCCGGCCAGGAGAACAATGCGCCAGGGGAGTAGAGCTCACAGTGCTCTGGGCCCGGTGCCGGCCCCGGAGCGCGCTGGCCCGAAGCAGTCTGGCCCGAACCAGGCGGCCCTGAAGGTGCGGCGGGAGCGCGGGGCATGTGTACCATTCCGCCATCGTTCCCGGTTCCCCGGACATGGAACAGGCCCCGTTCCGGTCATGTGGATAACCGGAACGGGGCCTGGACTGACTTCCTGGTGTGCCGCGTGCCTAGGAGAGCTCGCTCGCCGAGCGCTCGAGCTGCTCGAGCCAGGCCTGGCGTGCCTCAAGGGCCTCCCGGGCTGCCTTGATCTTGCGTTCGTCGCCGGCCTTCTCCGCCTTGGCCAGGTCTTCCTTGAGACCGGAAATGGCGGCTTCGAGCTGGGTCAGGGCGCTGTTGGTGCGCGCCTTCGTCTCAGGGTTGGAGCGCTTCCAGTTTTCGTCCTCGGCCTGGCGTACGGCGTCCTCTACCTTCCGCAGGCCAGCTTCGACACGGCCCATGTCGGCGCGCGGAACCTTACCGGCTTCTTCCCAGCGGTCCCGGATGGACTGCAGCGCCTTCTTGGCCGCCGAAAGATCCTTGATCGGCAGGAGCTCGTTGGCCTCCACCAGGAGCGCTTCCTTCACCACCAGGTTCGCACCGTATTCCTGGTCGATCTCGTCGTTGGCTGCCTGCCGGTTGGTGAAGAAGACGTCCTGGGCGGCGCGGAAGCGGGCCCACAGAGCGTCATCGTCCTTGCGGCTGGCGCGCGGGGAAGCCTTCCACTCATCCATCAGGCGGCGGTACTCGCCAGCGGCAAAACCCCAGTCCGTTGAGGAGGAAAGGGCCTCGGCTTCGGCGATCAGCTTCTCTTTTGCTGCCTTGGCTGCCGAATTGGTGCTGTCCAGCTGGGAGAAGTAGGCGCGGCGGTGCCGGTCAAAAACGGTGCGGGCGGCGCGGAACCGCTTCCACAGCGCGTCCTCGTTGCTGCGGCCCAGCCGTACGCCACTCTTCTGTGCGGTCTTCCAGCTCTCGAACAGTTCGTTCATCCGTGCGCTGGAGGTCTTCCACTGGATCTGCGCGGGATCGTGGCCAGCGATTTCCTCGGCTTCGGCCACGATGGCCTCGCGGGCGGCAAGCTCGGCGGCGCGAACGGCGTCGTGCTCGGCCTTCTCGGCCTTTTCGAGCTCGCCGATCTGTGTCACCAGCACGTCCAGCCGGGCCTCGGCGGAGCGGAAGTCGCCCACCATGTTCCGCTCGGCGAGCTGCTCGCGCAGGTGGGTGACGGTCTTCTGCATGTCCGCAGTGGGGGCCTTGGAGCTCACGCGCTGTTCCAGCAGGACGATCTGGGCCACGACGTCGTCGAACTTCCGGGCAAAGTAGCCCAGGGCCTCGTCGGCGCTGACTCCCGGGTACTGCCCGACGGGGTATTCCGTGCCGTCAACGGTCAGGAAGACATGGCCGTCGCCTTCAACACGGCCCCAGCGGGATGCTTCCGCCAGTGAGGCTGCGGAGGACACTGCCACCGGAGCGGGAGCCGGGGCGGCCGGAGACGGTTTGGCCTTCGGCCGGGCAGCGAACGCTGCCGGGCTCGGCGCGGGACGCGCGGGCGGCGAGGGGGCCGGGGCCGGAGCAGCAGTGGCCCCGGCTTCAGCAACAGGCTCGGCGGCCGGTTCAGCCGGCGTCTCCGCCGCGGCGGGCTCTGCAGGTTCCGCAGCCGCGGCGGGCTCTGCTACTGCTGACTCGGTGGGCTCTGCGGGTTCCGCCGCTTCTGCGGGCTCGTCTGCTGCGGCCGGGGCTGCGGTTGCCGCAGTCTCGCCGGCAGCGTCTACCGCAGCGCCTGCATTCTCGGCAGGGGTTGCCTCGGCTTCGGTTTCGTTGGCAGCTGCTGTTGCCAATGTTTCGTCGGATTTCTGACTGTCTGTCACCGCTAGAAGTCTTTCGCTTGGAGGGAAATACCGGGACCACGGCCGTGTGGGCCGCAGCTGGTTACTTCAGTGAGAACGAGTCTATCGTGACTGGTTCCGCAGGTGCGCCGTCGGTGGCGCTAGCGCCGGGCTTCAGTCCGGCGGCGGCAATCCCGCTTACCACGTCGAGCCCCGAGGTCACCTTGCCCACCACCGTGTAGCCGCCGGCGGCATCGGCCGGAATGACGGTGTCCTTGTACACAACGAAGAACTGGGTGCCGTTGCTGTTCGCGTTTCCGCCGGTCCGGGCCACGGCGATCGTTCCGGCAGGGTACTTGTTGTCCTGCGGGGTGTTTTCCAGTGGGCCCCACATATAGCTAGGGTCGCTGCTGCCGTCTCCAGCCTTGGAACCGCACTGCAGGACGCCAAAGTTCGGCGCCGTGGTTAGCCGGTGGCAGCTGAGGCCCTTGTAGAAGTTTTGGTCGGCGAGGGATTTGAAGACCGCCGCCGCCTGCGGGGCTTTTGTGCCATCAAGCTCGACGCCGAGCGAGCCCCGGTTCAGCTTGAGCTCGCCCTTGAAGGTCTTGCCTGCTGCGGTTTCCGGCTTGGGGATGTTCGCGGCATTGGTGGGGGCAGCCGTCGGCGTGGCGGACGCTGACGGGCTCTGGAGCCCCTCCTGCACGGCCGCGAACTCTTCCTCGGTGGGGTTGGAGGCGAAGACGGTGAGTTGCAGGACCAGGGCCAGGCCGATCGCCGCTGTGCCGACGCTGATGGCCAGGACGTTGTCGCGCCTGCGGCGCTTGTCCTGGTCCCGGCGGAGGCCGCGCCTGGCCTCCATCTGCTGGACGCGCCGCTTCGCCTCGCGTGCGCTGCGTGAACTGGCCGCCAAAGGTCCTCCTGATTGTATGGCCGCTACCGTGCAGGGCCGTAGGCGCCGTCGCGGTAGCAGCAGCAAGCTGCCGGCAGCCCGCCGGGGCCGGCTCCGTTGGAAGAAGCGGGCGCCGAACGCATAAACTGACTGCCGCACACAGTTTATGCACGACTGGCCGGTCTGCCGCTTATCTTCGTTACGTTTCGACAGATGAATACCGCGTGAGGACCGCGCCCGAAGATACTGCAGTAGCAACGAGATACCGCAGTGGTAACCAGAGGAGAAAATTTCACCATGGCACGCACAGCCTCCCTGTCAGGATTCCCCGAGTGGCTTCCCGAGGAGCGGCTGGTGGAACTCCATGTGCTGGACACCCTGCGCCGGACATTCGAGCTCCATGGTTTCTCCTCGATCGAGACCCGCGCCGTGGAAACGGTGGGCCAGTTGCTGCGCAAGGGCGAAATCGATAAAGAGGTCTACGGCCTGAGCCGGCTCCAGGACGAGGAAGCGGACACGGTGCCCCGGACCGACCCGCATGCACTTGCACTGCACTTCGACCTCACCGTGCCCTTCGCCCGGTACGTCGTGGAAAACGCCGGCTACCTGGCCTTCCCGTTCCGCCGCTACCAGATCCAGAAGGTCTGGCGCGGCGAACGTCCCCAGGAGGGCCGGGCCCGGGAGTTCACCCAGGCGGACATCGACGTCGTCGGCGACGGCGAGCTGCCGTTCCGCTATGACGTTGAAATCGCGCTCGTGATCGCCGAGGCGCTCAATGCGCTGCCCATCCCCGACTTCCTGCTGCGGATCAACAACCGCAAACTGGCCGAGGGCTTCTACACCGGGATCGGACTCACGGACACCCCGGGCGTTCTCCGCAGCATCGACAAACTCGAGAAGGTCGGTCCCGCAAAGGTGGCCGAATTGCTCAAGGAGGAACTCGGCGCCACTGACGATCAGGCGCAGGCCGCCCTGAAGCTCGCCAGCATCCGCACCCAGGACACGTCCTTCGTGGAGCAGGTCCGGGCGTTGGGCGTCACTAATGAGCTGCTGGAGGAAGGCCTGAACGAGCTGGAGCAGGTCATTGCGGCGGCCGTCCAGCACGCCCCGGGACGAGTGGTAGCCGATCTCA
Source organism: Arthrobacter sp. 05T420 (assembly GCF_056396305.1). NCBI lineage: Bacteria > Bacillati > Actinomycetota > Actinomycetes > Micrococcales > Micrococcaceae > Arthrobacter > Arthrobacter sp. 05T420. The sequence goes on from NZ_JBFTLG010000020.1 coordinate 93,426, forward strand.
GCATCGCCCGCGGCCTGGACTATTACACGGGCACCGTGGTGGAAACCGTCCTGGTAGGACACGAGCAGCTGGGATCGATCTGCTCCGGCGGCCGCTACGACGCGCTGGCCAGCAAGGGCAACCGCAAATTCCCCGGCGTCGGCCTCTCAATCGGCGTGACGCGCCTGGTGTCGCGGATCCTCAGCCAGGACCTGGCCAAGGCCACGCGCTCCGTGCCGACCGCCGTGCTGGTGACGCTCAACAACGACGACAGCTGGGGTGCGGCGCAGGATGTCGCGGCGCAGCTGCGCGGCCGGGGCATCGCCACGGAGGTCGCCGCGAAGGCCGAGAAGTTCGGCAAGCAGATCAAGTTCGCCGACCGTCGCGGCATTCCGTTTGTCTGGTTCACGGACGATGACGGCAAGCACCAGGTTAAGGACATCCGCACGGGCGAGCAGTACGACGCCGACCCGGCAGCGTGGATACCCTCCGCGGAGGACCTGCACGTGCGCGTAACCGCCGCACGCTAGTTATTCCCGGGAGTCCTGCCCATTCGGGAAGGCCTGGTGTTTTCTCGGGTCCTGCGCACCCGCACGACGAGGAACCGCCCGGCCAGCCCGGCGGCCAGCACCGCCGCCATGACCACCATGGAGGCCGGCGGCAGGGTGACGGCCAGGACCAGGCAGCCGAGGAAGCCCAGCACATTGAGCCAGCGCGGCGCATGCCAGGGCCGTCCGGAGAGGGTGAAGGCCGCGGCGTTGGTCACGGCGTAATAGATCAGCACCCCGAAGCTGGAAAATCCGACGACGGTCATCACGTCGGTGCTCAGCAGCAGGACGACGACGGCGGCGGCGACGGCCAGTTCCGCGACCACCGGGACGGTGTGGGTGCCGCCCAGCCTGGCCAACGGGGCGGGCAGGTCACGTTCCCGGGCCATCGCCAGGGTAGTCCTGCCGACCCCGGTGATCAGGGCCAGCAGAGCGCCCAGGCAGCCGGCCGCGGCCCCGGCCTGGACGAAGGGAACACCGGCTCTGAGCTGCGAGACCGCTACCGCGTCCAGCAGCGGCGCCGTCGAACCCGCCAGTTGCTGCGGCGGCAGGTGCCACTGCAGGAGGGCGGCCAGACCAATGTAGATCATGAACGCGCCGGCCAGCGCGGCCAGGATGGCGCGCGGGATGGTGCGCGCGGGGTCCTTGACCTCCTCACCCAGGGTGGCGATCCGCGCATAGCCCGCGAAGGCGAAGAACATCAGCCCGGCCGCGGAAAGGACGCCCCAGCCGCCGGCGGCCGCAGCAGGGTAGGCCGGTGCCGCCGACACCGCGGGGGCGCCCTCCGGGTGCGGACCCAGCAGCGACGCCACAGCGACGAAGACGAGAGTGGCCAGCACCACGGCCAGCAGGACCCTGGTCAGCAGCGCGGTCCGGGTGATCCCGAGGAGGTTCACCCCTGTGAGCACCACGACGGCGGCCACCGCCAGCGGCGTGGCGTAGGCCGGCGCGACGTAGTGCCCGAACGTCAGCGCCATCGCCGCGCAGGACGCGGTTTTTCCCGTCACAAATCCCCAGCCCGCAATGAAGCCGGGCCACTCGCCGAGCTGCCGGCGCCCATACACATAAGTGCCGCCGCTGGCCGGGTATTTGGCCGCCAGTTGGGCCGACGCGATGGCGTTGCAGTAGGCGATGACGCCGGCGACCGCCACGGCGAGGGTCAGCAGCTGCCCGGCCAGGGCGGCGGCGGGGGAGAACACGACGAACACGCCGGCGCCGAGCATGGAACCCAGGCCGATTGCCGTGGAATCGAACACGCCGAGCCGGCGCTGCAGCCGCTGGTGCGGCAGCTGCGGGGCGGACGGGTCACCGGGCTGGTCGCCGTGCTGGGTTGCCATGGCGGGAGGGACCTTTCCAACGGGTAAACTCGAACGGGATCGTTACTGAAGCGATCCTATTGAGTTTTGAACATCGCTTTTTTGAATCCGGTTTCTTTGACATCGTTTTCAACGTCACTTTTGATTTTCCGCTGAAAGGAATGCTGTGCTGCGCACACATGACCTCGGATCGCTTCGCTCCGAGCACATTGGACAAACCGTAACCCTCGCCGGCTGGGTCGGCCGGCGTCGTGACCACGGTGGTGTCGCATTCGTTGACCTGCGCGACGCGTCCGGCGTCGCCCAGGTTGTGGTCCGCGAAGAAGAGGTCTTCCACGGCCTGCGCAACGAGTACGTGCTGCAGATTGTCGGCACGGTCTCCCAGCGCCCCGCGGGCAACGAGAACCCCGCGCTTCCCACCGGTGAGATCGAGGTCATGGCCGAGAAGGTCACCATCCTCAACACCTCCGATCCGCTGCCGTTCCAGATCGACGAGCACGTTGAGGTGGGTGAGGAAGCGCGCCTGAAGCACCGTTACTTGGACCTGCGCCGCCCCGGCCCCGCCCGCAACCTGCGCCTGCGTTCGGAAGCCAACCGCGTGGCCCGCGAGCTGCTCCACCAGGACGGCTACGTGGAGATCGAAACCCCCACACTGACCCGTTCGACGCCCGAGGGCGCCCGCGACTTTGTGGTCCCCGCACGCCTCGCCCCCGGTTCCTGGTACGCGCTGCCGCAGTCCCCGCAGCTGTTCAAGCAGCTCCTGCAGGTGGGCGGCTTCGAAAAGTACTACCAGATTGCCCGCTGCTACCGCGATGAGGACTTCCGCGCGGACCGCCAGCCGGAATTCACGCAGCTGGACATCGAGGCCAGCTTCGTGGATCAGGACGACATCATCAGCCTGGGCGAGAACATCGTCAAGGCACTGTGGAAGCTGATCGACGTCGAGATTCCGACGCCGATCCAGCGCATCACCTACCACGACGCTATGGCCCGCTACGGCTCGGACAAGCCGGACCTGCGCTTCGGCCAGGAGCTCACCGAGCTGACCGAATTCTTCAAGGACACCAACTTCGGTGTCTTCAAGGCGCCCTACGTAGGTGCCGTCGTCATGCCCGGCGGCGCCTCCCAGGCCCGCCGAGCCCTCGACGCCTGGCAGGAATGGGCCAAGCAGCGCGGCGCCAAGGGCCTGGCGTACGTCCTGTACAAGGAAGATGGCGAGCTCGCCGGTCCTGTCGCCAAGAACCTCACCGACACCGAGCGCGCGGGCCTCGCCGACGCCGTCGGAGCCAAGCCCGGTGACTGCATCTTCTTCGCAGCTGGCGAGAAGACCCCGTCCCGTGCGCTGCTCGGCGCTGCTCGCGTGGAGATCGGCCACCGGACCGGCCTCATCAACCCGGCTGACTGGGCCTTCTGCTGGGTCGTTGACGCGCCGATGTTCGAACCGGCCGCCGCGGCGGTCGCCTCCGGCGACGTCGCCGTCGGCGCCGGGCAGTGGACCGCCGTGCACCACGCGTTCACGTCGCCCAAGCCCGAGTTCATGGACTCCTTCGACACGGATCCCGAGTCGGCACTGTCCTATGCCTACGACATCGTCTGCAACGGCAACGAAATCGGCGGCGGCTCGATCCGTATCCACGAGCGTGACGTCCAGGAACGCGTCTTCGAGCTCATGGGCCTGGACAAGGCAGACGCGCAGACCAAGTTTGGTTTCCTCCTGGAGGGCTTCAAGTTTGGCGCCCCTCCGCACGGCGGCATCGCGTTCGGCTGGGACCGTGTGGTTGCCCTGCTGGCCGGCGTGGATTCCATCCGCGACGTCATCGCGTTCCCGAAGTCCGGCGGCGGCTACGACCCCCTGACCCAGGCTCCCGCTCCCATCACGGCGCAGCAGCGCAAGGAGGCCGGCGTCGATTTCAAGCCGGAGACTGCCAAGAAGAAGCCCGAGGACGGCAAAAACTAAGCCAGCAGCATCAGCATGAGCAGCAGGGGCTCTCCGGGCAACCGGAGAGCCCCTGCTGCTTTCATCATTGGCGGCATTTGTTCGGATGGAGAGAACCTCGATGGCACTGACCCCGCACCCCGCAACAGACGCCGAATCGAGCCCTGACGTTAGTGCCGAAGCGAGTCCGGAAGCCGACGCCGAAACCATCCCGGGGCTGGAGGCCCTGATGGACGCCGCCTGGCCGGCCGCGGAACGGGAGGAGTCCGGCGGCTGGGTGTTCCGCGCGGCCTCCGGCGTGACACAGCGGGCAAACTCGGTCTGGCCGCGGGATCTTGGCAGTGACGACCCGCACCGGCAGCTCGCCGCACTCCGGGAGGCGCGGGTTTGGTACCGGAAGCGCCGGCTTCCGCTGATCTTCCAGATCTTTGACGGCCCGCGCCAGGCGGCCTTGCAGGCGGTGCTCGATGACGAGGGCTTCACCCGGCAGTCCGAAACCCTGGTCCTGGTCCGTGAGTCTTGGGCGGAGCCCTTGGCAGATTCCGGCGCAGATTCCAACGCTGCTTCCGGGGCTGATTACGGTGTCCCGGACGCAGCCGTGGAAATCTCCTCCGAGCCGTCGGCGGAATGGCTGGACCTATGGTGGAGCATCGACGGGCGCGGGGGAGTCGACGAGCTCGCTGTGGCGCGCCGTATCCTGGCCGCGTGCCCGGCCCTTTACGCCCTGGTGCGGGACGACGGCGGTGCCCCCGCCGCCGTCGCGCGGCTCGCTTTGCCCGGCACCGGGCCCGCTGGACCAACGGGGCCGACATGGGGTGGCCTGTACTGCATGGCCACGCGTCCGGATGCGCGGCGGCTGGGCTATGGCGGCCGGATTGTCCGGGCACTGCTGCGTGAGGGCGGGGCCCGCGGCGTGGCCGGGTACTGGCTTTTGGTGATGGCATCCAACGCCGGTGCGCGGAGCTTGTACGCCCACGCCGGTTTCCGCGAAGCCGGCCGGTACCTCTACCGGCAGGAAAGACCGAAGCGGCACCTGACCGGCTGCTAGCCTGTCCGTCCGGAAGGCGTCACGTTCCCGGGCCACACGGTGCCCAGCGGCGGCTACACCGTTCTCGAGCTGCCCTCGCAGGCGGCGGCACTTGAGTGGGCCGCGAAGATCGCCGTCGCCTGCCGCTGCTTGCAAGAGGTCCGGCAGTTCCAGTATGACCCGGCCAGCTGACCGGGGCGACGTCAGTGAGCGTAGGTCGTGCGGGGTCGGGCACAACATGAAAGGCCGACCAGGCCTTCACCCTCTAGTGTGAAGAGCCGGGCCGGGCACAACATGAAAGGCCGACCAGGCCTTCACCCTCTAGTGTGAAGAGCCGGTAAACACCTCTCAGCCGTGGGTGAGGACGGCGTTCTGAAGTCAGGGCCGGCATCGCGCTGCACCGCGTCCGTTCCGCCAATATTGTCGGTGCCTCGTGATTTGCTGGGGGTATGGAAAGCCGGGCGGGGTGGAGTGCGGAATGCAGGGAGGCCGTGGAGGCCGTCGCCGCGTCCGCTGCCGAGCTTGTTGCTTTAATGGGCGGCGGCGTTGGCAGGTCCGATGCGCCCGGTGCCGATCCGCTGTGTAATGCGGATCCGTTGCGGAGCCGGGCGGACGGGTGCCTGGACGGGCTCGCCGAGGTGGCCCGGATGGAGGCCCGGGCCGCGGCGCTGAAGGTGCGGCTGGCCGCCGACTACGCGCGGGCGACCGTGGCCCTGGCGCCGCCGGCGCCGTCCCCGCAGGACCGCACCGTGCAGGCGATGGCGCTGGTCGCCGAGCTCGCCTGTGTGCTGACCGTGAGCGAACGAACCGCCGGCGCCCTGCTGTCCGATTCCCGGGCACTGACGGCGGGGCTGCCGCTGACCCTGGCCGCCCTGCAGGCCGGGACGATCTCCTGGCAGCACGCCCGGATCATCGCCGACGAAACCAGCGGCCTGGATCCCGCCGCGGCGGCCGGCCTGGAAGCGCATTTCCTGGACCCCGAAGCACCCAACCCGGCCCGCGGCTGCGAGGCCGGGGACCTCGTGGCGGCCCGGTTCCGGGCCAAGGCCCGCGCCTGGCGCGAACGCCACCACCCGGTCAGCATCGAAGAACGCCACAGCAAGAGCGCCGAGGACCGGCGGGTCGACTACGCCCCGGACCGGGACGGCATGGCCTGGCTCTCCGCCCACCTCCCGGCCGACACCGCCGCGGGGATCTGGGACCGGACCACCGCGGCCGCCCGCGCCCTTCAAGGCCCGGACGAGGCCCGGACCCTCAGCCAGCTCCGCGCCGACATCACCGCCACCTGGCTGCTCACCAGCCATGGCGCCAGTAGTGGCAACAGCTGCGGCACGGGCTGCGGAAGCGCCGGTGGAACGGCCAGCGGCGGGAGCCCCGGCGGGGGCACAGCCGGCGCCGGCTGTGGAAGCGCCAGTGGCGGACTGGCGGCAGGCGGAACGGGCTTGGGTGCGAGTTTCGTCGGGGGTGTTCCGTCGCCGCGGGCGCAGGTCCTGGTCACCGTCCCGGTCCTGTCCCTGCTGGGCGTCACCGAGGAACCGGCGACCCTGGACGGGTACGGGCCGATCCCGCCGTCCATGGCCCGCCGGCTGATCACCGAGGGCGCCGGCTCTTTCTACCGGGTCCTGACCGACCCCCGGGACGGAGCCCCGCTGGAAATCGGCCGGACCAGCTACCGTCTCACGAGGGCCCAGCGGCACTGGCTCCGGCTCCGCGACGGCAGGTGCCCGTTCCCCGGCTGCAGCAACCACTCCCTGGACAACGACGCAGACCACCTGCTGGCCTGGGCCGACGGCGGCACCACCGGCATCTCCAACCTCGGCCAGCCCTGCCCCAAACACCACCGCCTCAAACACGGCTCCGCCTGGACACCGGCCGG
>NZ_JBFTLG010000021.1:0-98858 GCF_056396305.1 Arthrobacter sp. 05T420
CCGGTCGCACGGCGGAATACCCACCGCGACGACCTCCCGGCTGCTGACTTCCGGTTTCCCCAGGACGAAGACCACGACGCCGTCACGGAAGTTGCGACGCGGTCCTCAGTCAAGAGCGGCTGGGTCGCTTCCTTCGTCGACTACACCTACTTCTCCCTCTCCAACTCCATGGCCTTCAGTCCCACCGACACCATGCCCCTGTCTCCCCGCGCCAAAATGATGATGGGACTCGAAGCCGCCGGAGGATTCGTTCTCCTGGCCCTCGTGATCGCCCACGCCGTCTCCCTGCTGGGCTAAGCCCTCGACCACAGGGTCCCCCGCCCTTGCGCGCCGGCAGCCAGCCAGCCGGATGCGCCCGAAAAGCTACGTGACCAAGGCGTGGCACCCACCACTTCGAAAACCCCACCCTATGTTCCTCGTTTTCGGCCTCAAAACGCTCCCGCTCGACCTGGCCGGACGCGTGACAACGTGCCGGAACTGCGGCCAATTCACCCGCTGCAGTAGCGGGCCACCAAACTCACCCTCTTCCTCATTCCTACGTTCACCACGTCCAAGACCTACGCCACTACCTGCACCAACTGCGGGCAGCGCTCAACCATCAACTCGCGCCAAAAGGGCGCCCTGGCGGATGAGGAGCACAGGCCGCAGCCGGACCGGCTACAACCCCTGGCCGGAGGACCAATCCGCGGTCACGAACCCCTCCGAAAGAGAATGCAGAGCCGGGCCATCCTTCCCGTGTCCTGCATGACGGTCTCCACCGCGACATCTTCCTGGGTCCTGGCCTAACTTCTTTGTGGGACGCCGCCGATCGACCAGCGCGTACCTGCCAACGGGAGGCATACTGTGAGCATGAAATTCACCACGACCATCCAGGGCAGCGGCAACAAAGCGGGCATCGAGGTCCCCGAGGACATCGTCAACGCACTCGGTGCCGGCAGGCGGCCGCCGGTGGTGGTAACCATCAACGGCCAAAGCTACCGCAGCAGCATCGCGGTGATGGGTGGCCAGAACATGGTCGGCGTCAGCGCCGCCAACCGGGAACTGACCGGCGCGGCCGCCGGGGACACCGTGGAGGTCGACGTCGAACTGGACACGCAACCGCGGGTCATCGACGTACCCGAAGACCTCGCGGCCGCCTTGGAGGCGGAACCCGAAGCGAAGGCCTTCTATGCGACGCTGCCCTACAGCAGCCAGCGGCGTTACGTGGAGCCGATCGCAGATGCCAAAACGGACGACACCCGCTCGCGCCGAATCGCCAAGGTGGTGGCCGACCTCAAGGCGGGCAAGAAGTAGCCCACGCCGGCCCGGGCTGTATCCGACGGCCAGCTGCCAGCCTCTGGGGGAGGCAAACCGGGCACGTACCGAGGAACCAAGAAATGAGGGCTGCACACCAATCCAGCTTGAGCGCTGTCTAGATCAGCCAAACCGGGGCCGCCAGCGGCGACAGCCACACCCTTTACGGGGTGCCCCCTAACTTGGGACCGGCGACCCTAGGCAGCCTTGATTGCATCAGGTCCGGGCTGCTGCGGGGGCCGGGTCCGCGCCGGGGTCCGCGCCGCCGGTACGCCGCACATCCACCGACACCGGCTCGTCATCCGCCCGCCGAAAAGAGAGCCAGGCCGCGACTCCCCCACTCACCGCTACGGCCACCACCCCGGCAATCAACCATGCCTTCCCGGACGCCGTCCGCCGCGGCTTAGCCGTCACTGCCGGGGCAACTTTCGGTGCAGCCCGCTTCAGGCCCTCGTGAACACGGGGAGCCAGAGTTTCCACTCCACCGGCGAGCTCGTCCGCGAGCCGCCGCAGACCGCTCTGGATCCTCGGGGACGCAGATTCAATCCCGGTATCGAGCCCCGCCACCACTCTTTGTAGTGCGGCCTCGACGCCGGGAGTGGCCCATTCCCTCCCCTTGGTGAGCTGGGACATGAGATTCTCTGAAAGCTGGCGGACCTGATCGGTCTGGGCGGTGGGTGTTGCCGTGCGCATGAGTGCCTCCTCGATGTTGGTGGATCCCCATAGCCTACGGCGGCCAGCGTCGTCGAAACAGGCCCCTCCCGGCCGCAGCAACAAAGAGCGCCGGGCTTCCTCGGGGGCACCGCTGAAGGTCTACCTGACACCTGCCTGCGGGAGTCCTGTACGCAGGTCAGTATTTGAGAGACGCATTTCAACGGCACCCCGCACGGCGGCCGTGACGGACGCTCATGGGCAATCCCCGTTCATTTGGATTCGGCTCCCACAACGCCGCGCTGGTCATCATGCTGACTTAACCTGCATGTCAGATTGCCTGGCAGTCCAGGAAGTCCATATCGGTTGAGATAACAGAATCGGGAACAACCACCCCGGTCCCGCCACCTGAAGCCGGCCTCCGACGGGCTCGCCGGAGAAGAATGCAATGCCGGGCCATTCTCCCGTGAGATCTGAGTTGCCTAGTTCTTCCGGAGTTCGTTGAGGTGCTGTTGGAGACTACGCCGTAGTGCCGCGTCTTCACCGGCACCGGGCTGGGCCATGGCGGCCAGCAGATCTTCCGCGGTGGCCAGGACTGTGCGGCCGCGCGGCGTGAGCGTGATGCTGGTGCTTCGGGCGTCGCTGCCGCGTTCTTTGCTCAGGAGGCCCAGGCTTTCAAGCCTGCGCAGAACCTTGCCGAGGCTTTGCTTGCTGACCGACATTAGGACCGCCAGGTCGGAGATTTTAGCGGGTTCGAGGTCGGCGACGGATTCCAGCGCCTCGAGCGAGCCCTGAGTCAGGTGCAGGTGCGCCAGTCGCCGGTTGATCCTCAGTTCCTCAAGTCGGGCTGCGACGCCGAGGATCCGGTAGGTGGGCCATGGAAGCGGCTCCCCTCCGTCGGCGGCGGCCATACTTGAGCTCCTTTGCGTCACGTCCCGCACGTTCCGGGTGTTCCGTCCCAGGCGATCCAGCTTCCATACCGCGAGCACGTCACCGATCTCCAGCCGTTCCAGGGCCTTGGAGAGTTGAGGGCGTTCCGTCGCGGACCACTGACGCCAGGGTCGGCAAAGATCCTCGCAGCGCCGGCGGCATCGAGTGCAGTGAGCTGCAGATCAAACCGCAGCGCTAAATGGCGTCGTGTCCGCAGCACTAAATGGCCGGCTGCTTTATCAGGCGGGGAGTCCACGACAGCGGGGCGTGCACGATCCAAGTTCGTCAGCGTCAGGTCCCTGACGCTGACTGTCAGGAGAACCTGACGGGAAGACCCGGCGCTTACCTGCCAGCTCCGCCGCCAGCCAAGCGATAGGACTCCTGCAGCAGCTCATCCAGTTCCTCGACATCGATCCTTTCCAAGCGGACCAGCACCAGTTTCGGGGACCGTTCGTGGTGGGGCGTCCAGAAGTAGGTGCCTGAACCGGTCCCTGCAAGTGCTTCCCGTTCCTCGGTTTTCACGGTGAGGACGCCGTCTTCCCAGATGCGTGCCATCAGGGTCTTTTCGAACCACGCCGGCTGGCCCCAGCTGGGCCTCTCGCTAACCCTCATGCAGTCCACGGCAGATCCGCCGGACATCTTCCTCAGTGGCTATGGTGACTGTGGCACCGGAGCTCTGACCGGGCAATCTCAGACCCTTGGAACCGGGAAAGTCGATGGAAGCCGGGTCTGGATGCCTTCGCCATCACCTATGAAGGAAAAATCAACTAAACACCAACCGTGCAGAATCTCCCTTTCCGGCGCCCGGCCCCTGAGCGTGCGCAGTTGATGGGCGATCCCGAGTCCTTTCGTGGCAGCACCTCGCACCCCGGCTTGTCCCTGAACGCTGTCTGTAAGCGACCCCGCTTCAGGCACGCCCGCCCTGGCCAACGCGCAGAAGGCAGCCGGATCTACCGGGTCCGGACGTTTAGACAAGTGCGGCAATGGAGTTGTCGCACCGTAGTCGAAGATTCGCTCCCGTTTTTTCCAAGGTCGCACTGGGACAATGATCGGGCCGGCGGCGGTCGCCCTCCAGGCTCGGCTGTCTAGCCCAGTCCGCCGCCGGCCCCGGACACTATTCGAGTTTCGAGAAGGAACCGGGAAGCCCCGAAAGTAGTCGAGACGTGTACCCGCCTCTGTCGCCGGGCCCTGAAACGGTCTGCCCATGGATGAAATAGTGCAAGGCCGGCACGCATTGAATGTCGAGGATCTTTCCGGGCGTCCGGGGTTCGATGAACAGTTTCTGGGTGCCTGGGTTGGCATTCCGGCCCTCGCCGGCGTCGCGTCGGTCCTGCTCCCCTACACCCACTTTTCCGTCCTCATGCGGCTGGACAAACGCCTGGCCGCCGTCACCGCGCTCGGAATGGACGGCACCAAATTGATCGATCTGGACCGGTCAGGGATCCAGTGGAGACTGGATCCTCGGCTGCGCCCGGACCAGCAGACCGGCGAGGCGGTCTACGCACGCAACGACATCGACCGCGGCCACCTCGTCCGCAGGGCATCAGCAGTATGGGGCGACACACCTGCGGAAGCCGCTCAGGTGAACGCGGACACGTTCCACTACACGAACGCAGCCCCACAGGCGGCCAAGTTTAACCAAGGGTTAGATCCGTAGCCTTAGCCAATGGGACTCATCGACGACCAGCCGGACTTGGCGTCTCCTGACACTGACGCGGCCCGCCGTGGAAAGGCCCCCCGCACAGTATCCGGGCCGGCCAAGTTTCGCGCCATCGGCATCTACTCTTTGATTGCCGTGATCGTAATTCTTGGAATGACGTTTTTTATTTCCCGGCCGGACGTGACGCCGAGTCCGACCCCTACATCGCCTCCGGTACCGTCGGCCCCCCCGGCGAGCAATCCTCCGGAGGCGTCAGCGCCCCCAGTGAGTAATCCTCCGGAGGAGGCCGAGGCCGCAGTAAGCAGTCCTGCGGTGACCGGGCGCACTGCCTACCAGGCAGTCCCGAATCAGGTGCTGTTTGCGCTCGACAGCGCCGGTAAGCCGAACATTTCCGGCAATCTGACCAACGTCGCCCAGGGCGACACCGGAGACTGCTATTTCCTGGCAGCGCTACTGACAGTGGCCGCCAAAGCGCCCGACACCATCTTGAACATGGTTCATGAGAACGGCGACGGCACCTACACCGTTTCGTTCCACAGCAGGTACAACGGCGTGCCCTTTCCGGTAAAGGTGACGGTCAACGGTGACCTTCCGTACCGCCGCGGCAAGCCTTTCCAAAATGGCATCGAAAATATCGACGGCAAGAACGTGTCATGGGCGGCGATTATCGAAAAAGGATGGGCGGCGGTTAACGGCAACAGCTATAAGGGCATCGAGGGAACCGACCTCAGCGACATTCAGGATCACGATGTCCATAACGCCCTCTATGCCATCACCGGCGAGGTGCCCATCGACCGCAACCCGGGCGGCCCGATGACGGGAGTGAGCTTTGAGCAGATACAGCAGGACTTTAAGAACGGCCTCGTAGCGCTGGGGACCTCCAACTCCCAGGGCAAGCTGGTATCCAACCACGCCTACGCATTGCTGGACGTGAATTCCTCTAACCAAACCGTCGTGGTGGCGGATCCGGAGGGAGGCCAAAAGACGCTGTCGTTTGAGACCTTCCGGTCCACGAACATCAACCAGTACATCGCGATACCGACATATCCATAGGACCAGACTGCTGAACCCCTGGCCGGTTCCTCGATCCAGCGGGGAACGCCGGCACTTCCGGACCGTTGCAAAATTGTGCCTTTCGCCCCGAAAAATCGTGTGCGACGATGCGGTCATGAGCGAACACATCGAACCCGGGCCCGCACAACGTGCCGCCCCGTGGACGCGCCGAGAGGACCTGACCACACACCAGATGCGCACCATCGGGCAACGGCGAGCGGCCGCCGAAGAAAAGCTCGCACGCCATCTCAAGGAAGCACACCACCTGGCCGCAGAACACCCCCCGGCCACAGAAAAATCCCCAGATGTCTAACCGTCCACACCAGCCCAGCGTTACGCCGCACCCGGAGACGGGCAGGCGCCGGCTGCAGGCCGCACGGAGCCCGGACCGAACCTGCGCGACCCCCTTACAGGGAACGCCCGCGCACAAAAATACGCAGACCGGCCAGGGCACAGAATCAGCATTTTTCATCCGCGGACAAACAAGGGAGACTCTCATGTTGCTTTGGATAGCCATCGTCATCGCCGTCCTCTGGCTTCTCGGCCTGCTCGGAGGCATCGGCGGCGGGTTCATTCACCTGCTTCTGGTAATCGCCGTGGTCGTCCTGATCTTCCACTTCCTCCGCGGCAGGTCCCGCGTCTAAATACGAACGACGATCCCGCCGGCGCCGGATTGTCCGACGGTCGGCAGGTGCCGGAAGATCATCGATGACGCCCAGCCACACAAGGCGCCGGGACAGGATGGCCGACGGGCGTTGCCGCGCCGGTCTCCTGCCAACAAAAGACCATTGAGTAGGGCACATCCGGGACGCGCAAACCGTCTCACAGCAATCTCACAGGCGATCGCTATTCTGAACACAGTCGCCGAGCCCACTGTTATTCAAACCAGAGATGCCCGGAACATAACGGCCAATAAGACTTATTGGAGCGTCGGTGACGAGCGGCATGATCATTCGCCGCAAGAGAAACTGGCACCTGTAACAAGGCTGTCAGTCAGACACGCAACGCCAGCTAACTATCCTCGAACAGCGAGGGGCCAACGATGTCACCAAAACGGGAACGACGCTTCTGGAACCGTCAAAATGTTCCCCTGATGCTCCTGGGCGTCGCCATTCTCCTGGTGCTGATCGCCGCTGGGATAGTCGTATGGGTTACCTATGGTGCCCCGGTCATCGCCCGCCTCACAGGAACCTAGTCGGACCGGGTCCTCGCCGGATCCAACGTCGCGCGCATCATCTCCAACTGGAGCGCCAATCACCGGCAAAGTTGGCAAGCTGGCGGGTCCACGCACTCCAGTAGCCCGTACCGTGTTGTCCGCTTCAAACAGGAGCTCGTCAACGCACTCGGTGCCGGCAGGCGGGCGCCGGTGGTTGTGACCATCGACGGCCAAAGCTACCGCAGCAGCATCGCGGTGATGGGCGGCCAGAACATGATCGGCGTCAGCGCCGCCAACCGGGAACTGACCGGCGCCGCGGCCGGGGACACCGTGGAGGTCGACGTCGAACTGGATGCGCAGCCGCGGGTCATCGACGTCCCCGAAGACCTCGCGGCCACCTTGGAAGCCGCCCCCAACCCGAAGCGAAGGCCTTCTATGCGACGCTGCCCTACAGCAGCCAACGGCGTTATGTGGAGCCGATCGCAGAAGCCAAAACGGACGATACCCGCTCGCGCCGAATCGCCAAGGTGGTGGCCGACCTCAAGGTCGGCAGGAAGTAGACCCCGCCGGCCAGGGCCGTAGTTCATGGCCAACTGCGGCGCCCATGGGGAGGCGGTCCGGGGCGGCCGTCGAAGAAATAAGAATTGAATGCTGCACAACAACCCAGTTCGAGCGGCTGTCCGGAACCGCCAAAGCGGGGCTGCCAGCGGTGACAGTCAGCCTTCGAGTGGTGCCCCGAGCTTGGGACCGGCGACCGTTCCCAGATTGCCCGGTAGCAGGGCGCTCACGCATCATGCATCGATTGCGAGGGCTAAGCGGGCCGTACTGCTTCAGCTGTCTTTGAGCCGCCGCCCCTCGGAAAGATTTTCACCCCGGACTGGTACATCGCACCGTCATTGTGTTCGCCTTGGCGGCGGGCCGTCTCGGCTTCAAGGGCTTTCGCCACGAAGAGACTCCACGTGTTATCCCTTTCGGCGTAGCTGGTCGCGCGGTACGCGGCCCGCGGCCGGTTCCGCATGCGCGGCGGGGATACTCACCGTCAAGTTCCCTGTCTTCGGTTCTTTCGGTTCCGTCTTCTTTGGCGTCTCCGACCTAGTACAAACTGCGGTGACCGTGCCCAGCCCTCACGGTTCGAAGGAACCCTTCATCGTCGACAGCAACAAAGTCAGTGACAGACTCGGGCTCACAGCCACCCAATCGATCAGGCAATGTCAGAGGGACGGCTACCCGAACAGGGGCCCTTCTACTGATTGAACAACGCTTGTGGCTGCCGCGGGGCGTGGTCAGCCGACGTGGATACGTGGCCTGCGGGCCGGATCGGGTTCGTGCTTGCGCAGGATCTCGCGCACCACGGGCGCCGTGTCGCCGCGGCCCAGGAGGAGGTAGCGCATCAGGTGCGCCACAGGGCTGCCCTCGGACCACTCAAAATACGCGTGCGGAATGACCCCTGTGATGTCACGGAGCGCCAGGAGGATGGCGGCGATGGCGTTAGGCGCCGCCGGGCTTTCGGCCCGCAGTACCCGGTACCCGTTGACTTCGACGCCTTTGACGTCGAGCACGCTGCCGAAGTCGGACGGATCGATGATGTCGATCTCGAGAAAGATGATGTCCGCGGCCCCGGGAACTGCGTTCTGGCCGCGCTGGTCCCGTTCCTTCTCCGCATATTCCTGCACGCCCCCGGCCTGGCGGCGGTTGGCGATCAGGTTCAGCGCGCCGTCGTAGTCCAGGGAGTCGTTGATGAAGCGGCGGGCGTTGTCATCGAACCGGATCACGTCGGCGCGGAGCTCGGTCGTGCGGGCGATGCGGGAGACCAGGGAAATGGCCACAATGCCGAGGATGAAGAAGGCAGAGATGGTGAGTCCGTCGGGTTTTTCGATGATGTTGGCGATTAACGCGTAGAGCAGGATCAGGCAGAGCAGAGCGAAGGCCAGGGTTGCCCGGCGCTGTCGGCGCCGGTGCGCGGAGATGGTCACGGCGACTGAGCCGGAGACCATCATGGCCAGGACCCCGGTGGCGTAGGCGCCGGCCTGGGCGTTGACGTCGGCGTGGAAGGCAATGGTGATCAGGATGCAGACGGCCGTGTAGACGAGCACCACGGGCCGGACCGCCCGGCCCCATTCGGGGGCCATGCCGTAGGAGGGAAGGTAACGCGGAACAATGTTGATCAGCCCCGCCATGGCGGAGGCCCCGGCGAACCAGAGGATCAGGATGCTGCTGATGTCATACACAGTCCCGAAGGTGCTGCCCAGCATCTCGTGGGCGAGATACGCCAGGGCGCGTCCGTTGGCCTGGCCTCCGGGCTCAAACTCTTGTGCGGGGATCAGCACCGTGGTGACGAAACTGCTGCCAAGCAGGTACACGCTCATGATGGCCGCCGCTGCCGTCAGTAACTTGCGGGTGTTCTTGATCCGGGAGGCGAGCCGTTCCTCGGCGGTCTTGCCTTGGGCCGCGACCAGCGGCATCATGCTGACTCCGGTCTCGAAGCCGGAGAGCCCGAGGACGAGCAGCGGGAAGGCAATCAGCGCCGGTCCCAGGATGGCTCCGGGGCCACCCAGTGCGGACAGGTCCCCGGTCCAGGCCGCCAGGGCGGCAGGGTCATTGACCACCGTGATCACTCCGGCACCGATGACGACGGCGTTCAGCAGGAGGAACACGGCCACCAAAGGGATGGCGACGACGACGGCCTCGCTGAAGCCGAGGAGAAACACACCGCCCAGGATCAACAGCAGCACCACGGTGATTGGCACGGCCTGACCGAGCAAAAAACCGGGCAGATACGGGTTTTCCAGCATGTGCACCGTGGCATCCGCCGAGGAGAGGGTGATGGTGATGATCCAAGAGGTGGCCACGAACCCGAGCAGGATCAGGACGAAAATTTTTCC
The DNA here is from genome assembly GCF_056396305.1 of Arthrobacter sp. 05T420. Classification (NCBI taxonomy): domain Bacteria; kingdom Bacillati; phylum Actinomycetota; class Actinomycetes; order Micrococcales; family Micrococcaceae; genus Arthrobacter; species Arthrobacter sp. 05T420. Next base: position 9,626 of record NZ_JBFTLG010000021.1, read on the forward strand.
GCGCCAGAACGGCAGGAGGTGTTCCAGCATCGCCACCGACCCCTGGCCGTGCGGGCTCTCTTCGGCGACCCTGCGATACATCGGCAGCATACCCAGAAGGGTCAGGGCCACAATCAGCAGCGTGGCGAGCGGAGACAACGCCCCGGCCGCCAGGGCAGCTATCGCCGGAAGGTAAGACAGCGTGGAGAAGTAATCCACCCCTGTCAGGCACATGACCTTCCACCAGGCCTGGGGGCGGCCGTGGTCCTCAGCTGCTTCGGGTCCGACGACGGGCTGGACCCGGTCCTCCAGCAACCACCTCGTCAACCGGCTGCCGGTCCCTGACTCCGGCCCCGGCCTCCTGACCTCCGCCGGAATGGCGTCCCGACCCGTGCCGCTCATCTGCCTCTTCCCCGTCCCTGCTCGTTCCACGGCTCCAACATCCCACAATCAACCCCCGCAACATAGCAGCCGCCTAAGAACAATCATCACAAGGAAGCTGCAGCAGAACAGCCGGGCCAGGACTCGGCCGCCCGGTCCTCGACCCGGACGCCACGCAGGATCTGACGCACCGTGACAAGGCCACCGCCCCCGCCGGCACGGCCGCGCCCACAGCACCGGTTCCGCACCGACCGATCAGGAACGCACACCCACTCCGCACCCGTAGCTCGGCCGGAAGAGCAGGGGCCTTTTAATCCCCTGGTGGTGGGTTCGAATCCCACCGGGTTCACCCATGTGACAGCGCGGTATATGGTCCCCGCCTCCAGCCCGGAGTTGCCGGCTATGCGCCCGGGTGGGACCGGGGCCCGTTCCTCCATCGAAGGCCGACGCCGGCCCCCGAGGCAGTATAGGCAGGCCGGGCCCCGTCCGATCATGTGGCGTACGGCTGCGGACCGTTGGCGGAAGCGTTCTGCAGACTGACCTGTTGTGCTCCCGTGCGCGCCTGACGGGCAGTTGTGGACAATTCGCCGGGCCCTGCAGCGACGGTGCTTGAATGTTACTAAGCATGCTGATTAAATCTCCATGACGGGCGTAGTCGACGACCGGTCTACCGAAAGGAAGTACAGTAATGGGAATTCTTGCATTCCTCATTCTCGGCCTTATCGCAGGAGCTATCGCCAAGGCGATCCTTCCCGGCCGGCAGGGAGGCGGCTGGCTGATCACACTCGTTGTCGGCGTCGTGGGCGCAATCCTCGGAGGCTGGATAGGTTCGTTGATCTTCGGCGGAGGCCTCGCTGACTTCTTTGATCTGCGCACCTGGCTCCTTTCGATTCTCGGGGCCGTTATCGTGCTTCTGATCTATGGCGCCGTTGCCGGCCGCCGAAGCCGGGCATAGATGGTCCCCCGAAATAAAAAGGGCTCGTCACTCGCCCGAATGGCGCCCATGAAGGGCTTTGGGTCCGTGAATGGGACGCCTTTGCCACGAATCCGCACCGACAGCGCCTCCTGAAGGGGATTGAACACCATGGCCAAACCGGTAGTCCCCCAGCCACTCGTCCAGTACAAGCTCCGCGAAATCCGGGAAGGGCAGGTCCTGCGACTGGCCGATTCGAGCTTCGCCGTCGTGGCCAAACATCGCCGACACCGGCTGGTCCACCTCGATCTGGAGTCAGACGACGGGGCACACGCCTCGCTCATCGGGATTCCCGGCGCCCGCGTCCGACTGTGCGAGGAAGCAACGCCGGGACCGCGCTAGGGAACTCGCGCGGCCCGAGGGAAGACTGATGCGCATCCCATCCTCGCTCTCCCACAGTTCCACTACAAACACGGTGTCCGGGTCGTCCTCGTTCACGCCAACCTCGTAAGCGAGGCAGCCGATCTCCCGGAGGGTATCGCTGCGGCCGAATCAAATGACGCACCAACCCGTCGCGCTTACCTGAGACGGCGCCAACTGTTCCAACATTCGCAAGGGTCATAGCACCACCGTAATAGGACGATGCGACACTCACACTGCCCGCAAGCCGGTCCCCCACCGCGACACCTTCCGCCGGCTCCCCGCCGCAAAACTGTCCCGGCTAGGTAGCTCAATCGCTACAGCTGCGCCCATGAGCGTGAACATTAACGGCCACGCCCGCGTGACCGCAAAGGAGCAGTACCTGACCGCCCAGCGGAACGCGCGCGACGCCCATCGGTGTTCCCGCAGACCGGATCTATGTCGACCACGGTCTGAGCGGTGGGACCAGGAAAACGACCGCCTTTGAGTAAGCCTTGCCCCTTTCCGTGCCGACGACACCATGCTGGTCGAATCCGACGTCATCCGCGCCCGCACCCGCGAAGGCATGCAGGTCGCCAAGGCCAAGGGCGGCGGAAGGCCGCCGTCCACCGCCATGCCGCGAAAGCTGCTGGCACAATTGACGCAATCCAGGGCAGGCCGCCGCCCGTACATTCGGACAGGCCATGACTCCTAAGAAAAGAAGGCAAGAACCAAGCCGAAGGTCATGTCATCCAGAAGCAGCGCCTGCATGAACTGGCGTCAGCAGAAGCAGGTAAGAAAAGGGTCGCTGATGAGCAACGGCATCCCACGCACACGGGTGTGGACACTGTGCACACCCCCTTTGGCCGGACAATCGGTCGCCAGCTTCTGCCCAGGCCCCAAGAAACAGCCAGTCGAGGCCAAGAATCTGGAAAGAATTTCGCGCAGGTCATGTCGTCGCCACAACCCCACGGCATGAATAGGTGCAGGACCAACCACGTCCACCAGAACCAGCCACCAAGGAGACCCGAATGACCCCACATCCCAGCAGGTGGAGGGCCCACCAGCCAGGGCCCTGACCCCGCCACGCACATAACTCCATAGGCCACCGCGGCGGCCAGGCAACAGCCCGCGACAAGCGTCAGAGGGACCCGGGCAGGGTCAATGTCCACACGTTAAAGCAAGAACCCCCTCTGACGAGGGGGAATGCTGTGCCCGAGGTGGGACTCGAACTGCATTCCCTCCCCCGCAAACACTGGACTCCCCCGGAAACATACGGAATCCGGCCCGAACCGACACCAGTACGACCTGATCCGCAGCCCAAAGTGTGTACTTTGTACACACCCCAAATTTGGCCGCTTCAAAGCTCTCAGTCCAACGACCGCACCCCCTCACAAGGGATGCGGTCCTTCTTTGTCCTGACAGATTTTGCTCAGCTTGAGGCAGTCTCGGGATTTCAAACTCCGGAACCGACCGGACGCCGCTAAAAGAGCCAGAGGCTCGTCCAGCCTCCTGGCCGGCTTCCCGGATCTTCATGGCCGCTGCCACCTCCCTTCAGTCAGCTCATGATCCGGCCGGCACAGGCTCGCCTGACGGGTCAGGAAGCAGCCAACCGGGAAAGCCCACGGACCCGGCGTCTAGCTAGCGCCTGACCAGATGCGTGGCAATCAACCCGGCGCTGACTTCAAGCGAGACATCACCGGCAGCCACCCCCACGACGAGATCAAATGCCGCATCCGTGCTGAAGTCATGCCGGTAGCCATTGATCCAGAGCATCAGAACCATCAGCGTCCACGCCGTGCGTTTGTTACCGTCGATCAGCGCGTGGAACCGCGCCACCGACTCCAGCAGGGCTGCTGCCTTCATCGGCAGCTGCGGATAAGCCTCTGCTCCCAGGACCGTTGTTCCCGGCCGCGCCAAAGCCGCGGCCAAGAGCCCGATGTCACGGATACGGAACCCGTACCGGTCAACGACCTGCAGCGCATCCTCCATTTCGAGGTACGCGGTCACGCATCCTCAAGCCGTGTCAGAAGCTCCGCGTCATGGCTCATGACGAAATCCAAACCCTCGCCAATGTCACGGCTGCGTCGGTGACGCTGCAGCACAAGCTCCGCACCCTGGAGCAGTAACGCGGACTTGGATGTATGTTCCTCGGCAGCCAGCTTGTCCAAACGCCGGTCCAGGTCTTCGGGAACACGCAGATTCATAGCCATAATTCCATGGTACCAGACCAGTACCATCCTGCATTTGAACCCAAGCGACGCTGCAAGAATCCTGATCTGCGATCACCCTGCCGGAGAACACCTCCGTTAATGCCCCGGATGCACCCAACCCCGACCGGCACCCACGGACACCCCGGGGTGCCTTTCCGGGCGCAATTACATTCAGACTGCCCCCTTACCTCACTCGGAGCCACGTTTCCGGTTTTGAATGCACCGCAACTGCCACACGGAAGATGGGCAATACGTCCAGACCCACTCACGACTTATCAGACCGCCGCACCTTCACTCGGCCCTGCCTCCGCATGAACAAGTGGGGAATGCTTCGTCGTTCCACAGGTCGGCGTTCACTCACCGAAAGCCCCGGCGGACACGCCGCGACGGGGCGGTCTCAGATGCTTCCTCAAGGCGGGTCATCGTCTCAGTCAAAGTCGGCGCCAGGATATCCCTGACGCGTGGGAGCTCCAGCGGCTCAAAGCCGGGATACGCTGTTGCTACTCAGTGCGTGCTGGCTACGGAAGGTGAATTTTTGATGGGGAGAACGAGAAACAAGCCGCGAGAATCGGGGCTTCGTGCCCCGGGAAAGCCTCCGGAGAATTCTTCCCCGTTTGAGGTCGCAATGCATTACCTTACTTTTTTTGAAAATGAGTTCACACGGGCTCGCCGAGTTGTCAAAGGCCGCGCCCGCAACGTAGTTGTTTCAACTGCGATCCTCACAGCTTTGATTGCTGTTCTAGGTGCGCTCACGGCTGTGTTGAACTTGGCGTGGTTGGGCATTGTGAGTACTGCAGTGGCTGGCGCCGCAGGCGTGATAGAGCGTTGGGACGCGCTCTTCAGACATCGCGAGATGTGGGTACAACGTAGCGCTGTGACCTCTGAGCTCCAAAGACTCCGGCGTGAGGCTGAATTCTTGAGAGCAAGTGAAGGAGCAACCGACGAAGTCGGCAAGAAAGTACTCACCCGGTTAGAGGAGATACTTAGCCAAGACTTGGACAGTTGGACCGGCATCAGAGACCTTCCGCAACAACGGAGCGTTGAAACGAACGACCAGAAAAAGTAATCATAACGGGCCAAATAGAAGGCCGGCGAGCACGCATTCTTGGCCGTTCAAGAGACGATAGATTCGACGTTCAGGGCCAAGAGTCGTGTACGGCACTAGCTACAAGCCCCTCACTCGTGGATGCCTTGAACACGCTGGCGTGAGGCAATCCGGCCTCGGCCGCTAAGGTGGCTCCGAAGCCATCGCCGAATGCACCACTACGCAATCCATCGGCATCGCGGACCCGTATGCCAGTTGAGTGGTACCGCAGCCGCCCACTGACCTTAAGGGGCTTGTATCTCTTCAAGGTTTATGGGGACTTGATTCCGTGTCATAGATAAAGAAGGGGCCCGTGGCCCTGACCACAGGGGCGTCCTTGACCCCGTGCGCGTCCAATGAAGTGCTGATCGCGTCGGCCTCAAGTTTCAATAGCCTCTCGAGGCCTTTCTTCCCGCCACCAGATTCTTTGATCCGCCGTCGTGACTTGGATGTATCTGCGACGGACAGAAACTCATCGTGGCTCATTGCTGATCCGGCGGCAGAGATCAGATCCGCGGACGCCACTGGCTCGAGGAACTGCGCTCGTCGAGTTTGTGTGAGACCGCTTAATCGTAGGAGTCCTGCAACGCAGATAAGGGGTAAAGAACGGTGTAGTCCTGCACAGCCATCCTTGCGATGTCGGATCGCTGGGCCAGGCCGCCGGTCTGCCCTCTTGACAGCGCCCGTGCTGCGCAGGCCTTGTCATCGTCCGGCGCTGCAACATGTGGGTCCGGACTAGTCGGCTATTGCGAGATCCGGCGTCCAAAGGTAGCGGGTGATGCCTTGGTCTTCCTCGGTCGCGCGTTCGCCCAGTTCAATGGTGATGAGTTCGTCGCCTTCGTAGGCGGGGCTGAGCTCGAGGGCTAGGTAATCGAACAGTTCGCGTTCGTGGACGGCGATGATGACTTGCCTCCGGTTCTGTTTCGAGAGGAGTCGGACGAGGCCAGCGAACTGTGCGACGTGCACTTCGTCCATAGCTTGGACGGGGTCGTCGAATACAAGACACGGGACGATAGGTTCGACGGCGAGGTGGAGCGCGAGGAACAGAGACAGTGCTGCCGTGTTCAGGTTGCCCGCTGAGAGCATCATTTGGGGCGGTCCGCTGGCTTCGCCGTTGCGGTGGGTGGTCTCCAGCTTGATGTCGAACGATTTCTTGGTGGCGTTGGGGATGCCGAAACTGGGAATGAACTCCTCGTCCGGGGCTAGCCTGCTGAATACGTCCTTCCATACCTCGTTCAGGGATTCGGTGAAGACACGGTTGACGATGGTGGCGCGCGCATGTGTTGCGGCTTCGTGAACTTCCTTTGCGATCCCTTGGCGGCGCTTTGCTTCAGCGACACGGTCGTCCCATTTCTTTTTGTGTTCGGCGATGCCGGCGAGGCTTTGAACAGCTTCGGTTTCACGTTCGAGGGCGACTGTGAGGCGATCTGCTTCGTCGTTTGCTTTCCGGTATTGATTGGCTTCGTCGGTAAGCCGAGCGACTTGAGCTTCGGCTTGTTGGAGCAGTTCGGTCGATGCCGCCTGGAACGAGTCGACCGCCGGAGACACGTTGACCTGCAGGAGGGCCGCGTATCTGGCGAGCTCACTGCTGACGTAGCGCTGTTCTGAAAAAGCCGCTTCAATGCTGTCGAGTGATTGCTGAAGGTCCCTCACGCGTCGGGTGAGATCGGCCCCGTTGGACTTGGCATCTTCGATTCCGCCGACTTGGGTACTGAGTTCGACCAGGGTCGCGTGACGCTTTACGACGGCCTGCTGCTGGTCGGTGGGTAGGAGCTGGGCCGTGAGCTGAGCGTACTCGACTTCCGCCCGCGTCACACGTGCCGCTAGTCGATCGCGCTCGTTCCGAAGGTCGACGAGTTGCTGTCCGTGAGTGGTGAGTGCGGCCAGTTTTGTGTTGATGTGCGCTGGGAGGCTGCGGTGACCAGTCTCAGTAAAGTCACGGTCGCAGACCGGGCACATGTTGCTGTTGTCGATGACGGTGCGGAGTGCAGCCAGACTCTCGACGAGGGCACTTGAATACTCTTGTGCATCTGCGAGTCGGGCCTGTAGCTCGTCCAACTCAGTTCGGTGGGCTTGTAGCTGCGTTCTAACCGATTCCGCCCGGGCGCGAACGTCGGCGGCATTTTCCAGGTCGTGGAGGGCCAGACTCGTGGCGTGCTCGACAGCGATGCGGGGTTCGCTGAAAAGGTTGACTCCAGCAGCCTGCGCAGCCAGTTCCCATGCCCGAACCTTCGCTCCATCCGTGGCCTCCCACGCCTCTTTGTCGGCTGTCGCAGCCGCAAGTGAGGTCCGGGTCTCCTGAATTCGTTGCGTGGTCGGGCGTTCCACCAACGCTGAAATACGACCGCCCAAGCCGATGAGTTCCTGGTGGAGTTTCACGGCAGCCGCAGATTCCGCCCGGGCGGTTTCGTCGTTGAGCGCCGACCGGACGAAGCCAAGAAGGTCCCCGTCGGCCATGGCGTCGGTTGTTCCGGGGTGGAAGCCAGAGATAGCGTCCCGGGTCGCGGCCCGTGTATTGGAAACTGCCTTCCGTAGCTCGGCGAGCTGAGCGCTGTGTTCCTTGAGCTGGGTCGCTTTTGCCTTCGCTTCACGGTCGGCTTCGTCGACACCGACTGCGAGTCTCTTCAGGAGTCGGAGATCATTTGCGTCGCTGAGCCCACCCCGAAGTGCATCCAGTTTCTCAAGGCCGAGAACTTCGTTCACAAACTTCTCGAGCGCCGTCTGTTCGTTGCCCACGCGGGCTTGGTACAAGTCGAGGAGGCGACCGAGCGATGCCTGGTCCAGATAGCACCGTTCAGCGTAGAACTTCGCGGCGGCGTCGTTGAACGCGGGCGTACCTTCCAGACGCGCGCCGCCTACGGTCAACGGAACACCGGGCTGTCCCGCCCGCAGGTCCTCTGCGACATCGGCTCGAACAGTCGCGTATGACTGCCCGAAGAACGGAAGGTGCGCACGGTAGCGGTCAGATTGTCGTTCCATACTCCGAATACCGCCGGTCAAGGCAAGCTCTAGCGCGGACAAGACGCTCGTTTTGCCTGTGCCGTTCGGGCCGTGGATGAGGACGACAGGGGCATCGAAGGGCAGTTCACGGGTGCCCTCGATACGGCGGAAGTCCGAGACCATCAGGCGACGGATGGGGACGTCACTCATCGTCATCATCTACTTCATCGGTCCAGCCTGCCCCCTCGTTCGCGTATTCGCGAAGAGCTTCCCGCACTGCATCGGGTCCGTCGGCAGCAACCCGAATAAGCGCGATGTGGTCCCGTGTCGTCTTCAGCGGACCGAGCGCCGCCAACACTTCGTTGACCGGGTCGCTTCCGTGGACCAGGTCCGCGTTCGGCAATTTCAGCGGCAGAAGGACACCAATAGCCTTCTCGATCTCGGTGACATCGGGTGTGGTGGACGCGATGGGAAGGACGCGGGCGTAGCGCTCCAACTCGAAGCGGTCAGCGGCGGGGACTCCGCCCAAAAGTATGAGACTCACAGGTCGGCGCGACGCAGCCAGGTCAAGAGAACGAGCCAGACCCGCAACGAGACGTTGCAAACGCCTACGGGGAACCTGGTCGGTCGCAACCAGAACCAAGTCATGCGAAGTATGCGTCCCACGAGCTGCCGCCTCAAAGTCAAACTCTGTGCCAACAACCGTCAGCGGCCTCGGAAGACGCTCAAAACCGGCGTGCTCCAGGACAGCGAGGACTTCCAGAACACTTGTCATCAGAACCCTCCTGCCAGCTTGAACGCCTCATACAGGTCATCGGCTGAGGCCGTCTCAGCGATGCTCGATGCGACGTTGAACCGCCCTGCACCGGTCCTGCCGTCACGGCCGAAACGGGACCTCGGCGACCGGGTCAAGGCAGGAGGCTCCTCATCAGCAACGACGACCAGAACATTCCCATCGCCGTCGTCGAACGAACCGTGCAACTCAAGCTTCGTCAGCGTCGCGGCGTCCTTCACGAAAAACACCCGAGCATCCCGCTGATCAGCGACCAGACGAACTACACCGCCCCCTGGTGCCTCGCTCTCGCCCGGCACGGCCGACCAATGCCCCGAGGCGAGTCCCCGACCAATCAACGCCAGTGCAACGCCGAGCCGCCCGAACTGTTCCGAAGGGAAATCCGCGTTGTGAACCGCCAGGGTGACAGGACGGTCCGACAGCGGTTCATAGCGGCCTTCACCCGCCGCTGGCATGCGGCCCGTACGAAAAACAGTCAGAGCCAGGTTCAATACGTCGATGAGACGCGCGAGAAACTTGCGCTGGAACTCCGAAATCACTGAAGAATCAAGCGTTTCTTGGTCTTTAGGGCCAGCAAGGTTCCCTGCCAAATCACGGAGACTAAGTAGGTCAGCCTGCAACTCTTTCACAGAGGCCGAATTCCATGCAGTCCCAACTCCATAATCAACCAAGAAGCTCAACTTCTCGGTCAGCGACGCTAGGACCAAGGCCAGTAACGTTGGCTTGCCGTACGCACCCAGAAGTGCGGACTGCGCTATCGCGCCGGAATTCCCCCGGTAATCCGAACCGTACGTGAGCCGAAGGAGGTTCCGGTGATACGACTCAAGGTGTTCTTCGCTGAGAACAACCGCAGGCGGCGATGCTGGCCACGGCCGAGCGAGGTCTTGGATAGCGCCTGCGAAAACCGTATGGAGATTCGCGTCCTGCGCGGACAGGCCAACCATCAACGTCAACCGGTCCGTATACAGCGCCTCAAGGCGCTTGCGCATCAATCTGTTCTCTGGCTGCTCCGTCCACCCCGAAATCTGTGATTCACGTGCGATGAGCAAGTCCCGGTACTCGGTCTCCGCTTCTCGGGCGAGCACCGCACAGCCATGAAACTTAATGACGTCGATACGGGGCCCAACAATGCGGAAATCAGTCGGCTTCACGGCAACCCGAACCAGCGAACCGAACGCCGGCGTTAGTTTATCCATAGCCTTCTCAAGGAGCCCGTCCCAATTTGCGGTGACCGCCGATTCGACCAGCCCCTCAAGCATGAGGACCGCGATACAGTAGTGCTCCACATCGGGCTCAAGATCCGGCGACCCATACGTGTTCGGAACGTCGAGACCCGTCCAGACCAAATAGTCGTCGGGGTTGTCATCGCCGACGAGCACATCGAGAACTTTCGAGTAATTAGTTACCAACGGTGAAATGATTCGGCTCCGCAGCGGCCAGTCCTCGACCGCTATCGACAAGTCGATGCTCTCCAATTCTTCGTGGCTCAGGCCAGCGAGCTGCAACATCTCGTTGAGCGCGGTGCGGTACGCACAATCCGCGATGCCATCGACGATGTTCGAACGGATGTGCTCGACAACACGCTCGAGGAGTGCATAGACATTCGGCACCCTCTCGCGAGAGATGCCTGAACCAAGCCACAGGATGTATTGGCCTGCGTTGAAGGCGGTGGTGAACTCTGAAAAGGTCGAGCCGAACCGTTCCAGGACAGCAGACACTGTCCTCACAGGTTCAGCCTGCATCCTGCGCCCCCTTCAAGTGCAAATCAACCTCCGCAGCCGGCGGACGGTCCGCACGCCAAGGTTCCCAGGTCATCCTGCCATACATGGACCCGAGCACCACGTTTCTGGGAGTCGGACGACGACTCAACCTGGACGCGTCTCGAAATGCGGCGTCTTTTTTGGGCTGTCTGACGCTTACTTCGTTAGGCAATGCGCCCCCCAGCGGCTCTCGACGACTGAGAACAACCACTTTGGAAGTGTGCGGCTTCCAAAGCTTCCGTCCGGCCGGGGGTCGGTCTGAACCGCGTCGACGAATGCCCATCTCCTGTGACGGCCGTCGGCCCAAAGGAACCCGCTCGAGTACCCGCAAAACGCCGCGTGGGTCCGACCTGCCCGTCCGCGTCGGCATGGCGGGGGCAGCCATGGAGCATCCTCGGGGCCCGCAACAGGGTGACCGCCACGACGATCGCGTTAATGCGCTCAGTGTTTGTTCTCAAGTTGGACAATCGCGAGAGTTGCACCTGCCCGCGCAGACCATCGGCTACGCCCGGATCTCCACCAACGAACAGGGCCTGGCACCGCAGCGCAAGGCGCCTGCGGGTCTGGTCGTCCCCGGTGCACTGGTCAATGGTGACCACGGCGTGACCGGAAGGAACGGGAACGGCCGGGGATGAACGAAGCCCTAGCGGCTGTCCGGGCCGGCCGCAACCGGGTGGCTACGAAACTCCATCGGTTTGCCCGGCCCTGTCCGGTGCTCGAGAACATCAACGAGGTCATGACGACAGTTTCCAGGAGTTCCAACCACTAACAGGGATGACCACGAGGATTTGACCCCTAGTGGCCGCAAGTCATGCAGCTCCAAGCGCTCCCGGCCATGAAGGAGTACCCAGCAACCGCTGTCCAAGCCAAGTGAAGGAGCTGCCAGACCGCAACGCCACCACAAAATGAGCCCCCGCAGGGGCCCATAAAAGGAGATTTGTACACAGTCAGAGGCTCACAAGCCCCTGAACAGGGAAAACACGTGCCCGAGGTGGGACTCGAACCCACACACCTTTCGATACCGCATTTTGAGTGCGGCGCGTCTGCCAATTCCGCCACTCGGGCGCGGAGTACACCTGTAACAATCACTCAACCACAGTGCTGTGAGCAACGCGATTGCTTCCAGTGCGCGAAATTACTCTACATGCAGATAGGCTGAATTCCAGAATCGCGCCAGTGACGCCGCATCGAACCAAGCCGGTCCAAGTACATCGGCGGACGAAACCTATGATGGTGTAGTTCCCGCCGTACCTTTCCAAGGAGTTCCCGTGTCAGAACAGACGGAGTCATCCCCCACTTCCCAGCCGGCTCGCCGCGTTGTAGTCGCAGAGGATGAGACACTCATTCGCCTGGACATCATCGAGATCCTGCGCGGCGAAGGCTACGACGTCGTCGGCGAGGCGGACAACGGCGAAAAGGCCGTGCAGCTTGCCGAGGAGCTCAAGCCCGACCTGGTCCTGATGGACGTCAAGATGCCCGTCATGGACGGCATCTCGGCCGCTGAGAAGATCGTCAAGGCCCGGATCGCCCCAGTGGTCCTGCTGACGGCCTTCAGCCAGAAGGAACTCGTGGAGCGCGCCCGCGACGCCGGCGCCATGGCGTACGTGGTCAAGCCGTTCACCCCGGCGGACCTCATCCCGGCGTTGGAGATCGCGCTGTCCCGCCACGAGGAAATCAAGGCCCTCGAGAGCGAGGTCACTGACCTGCAGGAGCAGTTCGCCACCCGCAAGCTCGTGGAGCGCGCCAAGAGCCTCCTCACCACCAAGATGGGTCTGACGGAGCCGGAAGCCTTCCGCTGGATCCAGAAGACCTCGATGGACCGCCGCCTCAGCATGCGCGAGGTGGCCGAGACCATCATCAACCAGGTCAACTAGTAGCGGCCCGGCCCAAAGCACCGAAGCCACAAAGCAAAAGGGAGGATCCCCGCCAACCGGCGGGGATCCTCCCTTTTGCGTTCAAGCTTTCAAGCGTTCAGAACTAGGCCTGGGCCCGGTTCTTCTTCTTCTTTTCCGGCCACGGGCCGACCTTGTCCTTGGTCACGGCTGCTTCGCCCTGGCCGCCGATGTCGGCAAGGTCGCCCACCTTGTGAACCTTCAGCAGGTTCGTCGAGCCCGCCTTTCCGGGAGGCGAACCGGCGGCGATGACCACCAGGTCACCGTCCTCGACGACGTCCAGCTCGAGCAGGCTGCGGTCAACCTGGGCCGTCATTTCGTCGGTGTGGCCCACCATCGGGACCAGCACCGGCTGGATGCCCCACGTGAGTGCGAGCTGGTTCCAGACGTGCTCCACCGGGGTGAAGGCGAAGACCGGCTTGATGGGGCGCAAGCGCGAGAGGCGGCGTGCCGAGTCACCGGACTGGGTGAAGGTACAGATGTACTTCGCTTCCAGCTGGTCGGCGATCTCGACGGCGGCGCGGGTGATGGCGCCGCCGCGGGTCTTGGGCTTGGTGCCCAGCGGGGGGACGCGCTCGAGGCCGTGCTCTTCGGTGGACTCGATGATCCGGGCCATGACCTTGACGGTCTCGATCGGGTACTTGCCCACGCTTGTCTCGCCGGAGAGCATGACGGCGTCGGCGCCGTCGAGCACGGCGTTGGCGCAGTCGGAGGCCTCGGCGCGGGTCGGACGCGGGTTCTCGATCATGGACTCGAGGACCTGGGTGGCCACGATGACCGGCTTGGCCCAGCGGCGCGCCAGTTCAATGGCGCGCTTCTGCACGATCGGCACTTCCTCGAGGGGAAGTTCCACACCGAGGTCGCCACGGGCCACCATGATGGCATCGAAGGCGTCGATGATCTCGGGGAGCTGCTCCACGGCCTGCGGCTTCTCGATCTTGGCGATCACCGGAACGCGGCGGCCTTCTTCGTCCATGATCTCGTGCACGCGGACGATGTCCGAAGCGTCGCGGACGAAGGACAGGGCAACCATGTCCACGCCGCGGCGCATGGCCCAGCGAAGATCGTCCTCGTCCTTTTCGCTCAGCGCCGGCACGTTGACGGCCACGCCGGGCAGGTTGATGCCCTTGTTGTTCGAGACCCAGCCGCCGACGATCACCTGGGCGACCACCTTGACGGCGTCGACGTCGATCGCGCGGAGCGCGACCTTGCCGTCGTCGATCAGCAGGGCATCGCCCGGGTTGACGTCCTCGGTGAGGGACTTGAGCGTGGTGGAGCAGATGTCCTTGGTACCGGGAACGTCCTCGGTGGTGATCGTGAACGTGTCACCGACCTCAAGGAGGTGCGGTCCGTCGACGAAGCGGCCCAGCCGGATCTTCGGGCCCTGCAGGTCGGCCATGATGGCCACGGCCTTGCCGAGCTGTCCCGCTGCCTTGCGGACGTTCTCGTAGGTGGTGTCGTGCACGGAGTAATCGCCGTGGCTCATGTTCATACGGGCCACGTCGACGCCGGCTTCCAGCACCGCCAGCGTGTTCTCGAAGCTTGCGATTGCCGGTCCGAAAGTGGCCACGATTTTAGCGCGTCTCATATACCTACCCTAGTGGTCTGTTGCATGGATTAAGTTGAAGTGAAAATGAATCCCGGACGAGCTGTTGGACTCGACCTGCTGGACTCGAGCTGTTGAACTACAGAACAGCCATCGCACGGTCGGTCGGCGCCACGGGTGCCGGCAGTATGGTGCTGCCCATCAGGAACTTGTCCACCGCGGCCGCGCAGGCGCGCCCTTCGGCGATGGCCCAGACGATCAGCGACTGGCCGCGTCCGGCGTCGCCGGCTACGAAAATGCCCTCAGTGTTGGTCATGTAGTAACCGTCCCGGGCCACGTTGCCGCGGCCGTCGAAGTCGGCCTGGACCTGGGCGGTGATCCCTGCAGGCTCGGGGCCGGTGAAGCCCAGGGACAGCAGGACGAGGTCCGCGGGGACGATCCGCTCGGTACCGGCCTTCGGGAGGCGCTTGCCGTCGACGAATTCCGTCTCCGCCACCTTGACGCCCGTGACCTTGCCGTTTTCCCCGACGAACTCCACGGTGGAGGCGAGATAGGTGCGTTCGCCGCCTTCCTCGTGCGCGCTGGCGACCTCGAACAAGGTGGGGAACGTCGGCCAAGGCTGGTGGCCGGCACGCTCGACGGGCGGCTGCTTGCCGATCGCGAGGGTGGTCACTGATGCGGCCTGGTGCCGGTGCGCGGTGCCGAGGCAGTCGGCGCCGGTGTCGCCGCCGCCGAGGATGACGACGTGTTTGCCCGCGGCGTTGATCTGGTTCTCCACGGTCTCCCCCGCCACCACCCGGTTGGCCGGCACGAGGTAGTCCATCGCGAAGTGGATGCCCTCGAGCTGGCGGCCCGGGATCGGCAGGTCACGCGGGACGGTGGCGCCGGTGGCGATCACGACGGCGTCGTACCGGCGGCGCAACTGCTCCCACGTCACGTCCGTGCCGACGGCCACGCCGGTGCGGAACCTGGTGCCCTCGGCCTTCATCTGCTCGAGCCGGCGGTCCACCTGCTCTTTTTCCATCTTGAAGTCGGGGATCCCGTAGCGCAGGAGCCCCCCGATCTTGTCGTCGCGCTCGTAAACAGCCACAGTGTGGCCCACCCGGGTCAGCTGCTGGGCGACGGCGAGCCCGGCGGGCCCGGAACCGACGACGGCGACCGTCTTGCCGGTCAGTCGCGCCGGCGGCAGGGGGTTGACCCAGCCGTTCTCGAAGGCCTGGTCCACGATGGACACCTCAACCTGCTTGATGGTCACCGCGGGCTGGTTGATGCCCAGCACGCACGACGCCTCGCAGGGGGCCGGGCACAGCCGGCCCGTGAACTCGGGGAAGTTGTTGGTGGCGTGCAGCCGCTCCATCGCTTCCTCGCCCTTGTCCCGCCAGATGAGGTCGTTCCATTCCGGAATGAGGTTGCCCAGCGGGCAGCCCTGATGGCAGAACGGGATGCCGCAGTCCATGCAGCGGCCGGCCTGGCTCTTCAGGACACCCTTTTCCTGGGCCTCGTAGACCTCTTTCCAGTCCATGATGCGGACCGGAACGGGACGGCGGGGCTGGGTTTCGCGCTGACGTACTTTCAGAAATCCGCGTGGATCAGCCACCGGTCACCTCCAGGATTCGAGACCAAACTTCTTCGCCGTCGGGGTCCAGGCCCTCTTCGATGGCGTCAAGACGGGTTTGCAGGACGGCCGCGTAGTCGCGCGGCAGCACCTTGGTTATGCGGGCTGCGGTGTCATCGAAGTTCTCGAGCAGCCGGGCCCCAAGCAGCGACTCGGTTTCCTCGACGTGCTTGACCAGCAGCCCGTGGACGATGTCGCGGTCCTCGGCGTCGAGCTCGACCAGCTTCAGCTCACCGGACTCGAGGGCCTGCTTGTTGACGCGTTCGGTCTGCAGGTCCAGCACGTAGGCCGTGCCGCCGGACATGCCGGCACCGAAGTTGCGGCCGGTGCGGCCGATGATCAGCGTCTGGCCGCCGGTCATGTACTCGCAGCCGTGGTCACCGATGCCTTCGGCCACCGCGGTGGCCCCTGAGTTGCGGACCAGGAAGCGTTCGCCCACCTGGCCGCGCAGGAACATTTCACCGCTCGTGGCGCCGTAGCCGATCACGTTGCCCGCGATCACGTTCCGCTCGGCCGGGAACACGTTGGTGCGGTCCGGCCGGACGATGATGCGGCCGCCGGACAGTCCCTTGCCGACGTAGTCATTCGAGTCGCCGAACATGCGCAGCGTGATGCCAGCCGGCAGGAACGCCCCGAGTGACTGGCCGGCGGTGCCACTGAGCGTGATGTCAATGGTGTCCGTGGCCAGGACGTCGGTGCTGAAGGTCTTCGTGACCACGTGGCCGAGCATGGTGCCGACGGAGCGGTCCGTGTTGATGACGTTCACGGAGATCTTCACCGGTGTGCGGTCACTGAGCGCTTCGGCTGCCATGGCGATCAGGCGCTGGTCGAAGTGCTTGTCGAGTTCGTGGTTCTGGCCGGTGAGGTTGCGCAGCGGCGCATCCTTGTCGAACTCGAGGCCATGCAGGATCGGATCCAGGTCCAGCCCCTCGGCCTTCCAGTGGTTGATCGCGTCGCGGGAGTCGAGCATCTCGGCATGGCCGATCGCCTCCTCGATGCTGCGGAAGCCCAGTTCCGCGAGGATTTCGCGTACTTCCTCGGCAAGGAATTCGAAGAAGTTCACCACGAACTCGGGCTTGCCGTTGAACCGGGAGCGCAGCTCGGGGTTCTGGGTTGCGACTCCCACTGGGCAGGTGTCCAGGTGGCAGACGCGCATCATGATGCAGCCGGAGACCACCAGCGGAGCCGTGGCGAAACCAAACTCCTCGCCGCCGAGCAGCGCGGCAATGACGACGTCGCGGCCGGTCTTGAGCTGGCCGTCGACCTGCACCACCACACGGTCGCGCAGGCCGTTGAGCATCAGGGTCTGCTGGGTCTCGGCGAGGCCGAGTTCCCAGGGGACACCGGCGTGCTTGAGCGAGTTCAGCGGCGAGGCGCCGGTACCGCCGTCGTGGCCCGAAACCAGCACGACGTCGGCCTTGGCCTTGGTGACGCCTGCCGCCACGGTGCCGATCCCGACCTCGGAGACGAGCTTGACGTGCACCCGGGCCGAGGGGTTGGCGCGCTTGGCGTCGTAGATCAGCTGCGCGAGGTCCTCGATCGAGTAGATGTCGTGGTGCGGGGGCGGCGAAATGAGGCCGACGCCGGGGGTGGAGTGCCGCGTGCGGGCCACCCAGGGGTAGACCTTCTGCGCCATCAGCTGGCCGCCTTCGCCGGGCTTGGCACCCTGCGCCATCTTGATCTGGATGTCGTCCGCGTTGGACAGGTACAGGCTGGTGACGCCGAAGCGGCCGGAGGCGATCTGCTTGACCGCGGAACGGCGGGTGGGATCGAGCAGGCGGTCCACGTCCTCGCCGCCTTCACCGGTGTTGGACTTGCCGCCCAGCCGGTTCATGGCGATCGCGAGGGTCTCGTGGGCCTCTTTGGAGATGGAGCCGTAGCTCATGGCGCCGGTGGAGAACCGCTTGACGATGCTGGAAACCGGTTCCACTTCCTCAAGCGGCACCGCGGGACGCGAACCGGACTTGAACTTCAGCAGCCCGCGCAGGGTCATGAGGTTCTCGGACTGATCGTCCACGCCGCGGGTGTAGGCCTTGAAGATGTCGTAGCGGCGTTCACGGGTGGCGTGCTGGAGCCGGAAGACGGTCTCGGGGTTGAACAGGTGGGGTTCGCCGTCGCGGCGCCACTGGTATTCGCCGCCGCCGAGCAGGGGCTGGTGCGGCAGTTCGATGCCGTTCTCCGGGTAGGCCATGCGGTGGCGGGCCAGGACTTCGGCGGCAATGACTTCGAGGCCGACGCCGCCGAGCTGGGAATGTGTGCCGGAGAAGTACTCGTCCACCAGGTCCTGGCCGAGGCCGAGGGCCTCGAAGGTCTGGGCGCCCGTGTAGGAGGCCACGGTGGAGATGCCCATCTTGGACATGATCTTCAGGACGCCCTTGCCGAGGCCCTTGATCAGGTTGTAGACGCCGTCCTGCGCTGTGACGCCCACGACGTCGCCGGTGGCGATGAGCTGTTCCACGGATTCCATGGCCAGGTATGGGTTCACGGCGGAGGCGCCGTAGCCGATGAGTACGGCGACGTGGTGCGTCTCGCGGACGTCGCCGGCCTCCACCACGAGGGCGGTCTTGGTCCGGTTGGCGCTGCGCAGGAGGTGGTGGTGCACGGCGCTGACGAGCAGCAGGGACGGGATCGGGGCCCACTGGGCGTTCGAGTCGCGGTCCGAGAGCACCACGTACTGGACGCCGCGGTTGATGGCGCCGGAGACCTGCTCGCAGATTTCGGTGAGCCGGGCGCGGAGGGCGTTCTCGCCGCCTTCCGGGCGGTACAGTCCGCGGACCTTCATGGCGACCTTGCCGCCGTCGGCGCTCTCGATGTTCGCGATCTTGGCGAGCTGGTCGTTGTTGATCACGGGGAACGGCAGCGAGACCTGCGGCTGGCGGACCTGGGTGGTGTCCAGCAGGTTGCCGTTCGGGCCGATCGCGCACATCAGGGACGTGACAAGCTCTTCACGGATGGCATCCAGCGGCGGGTTGGTGACCTGCGCGAAGGACTGCACGAAGTAATCGAAGAGCAGCCGCGGCCGCTTGGAGAGCACGGCCACCGGGGTGTCGGAACCCATGGCACCAAGAGGTTCGGCGCCGGTGCGGGCCATCGGGCCCAGCAGGATCTTCAGTTCCTCGGTGGTGTAGCCGAAGGTCCGCTGGCGGATGTTGACTGAGGCGGCGGTGTGGACCACGTGCTCGCGTTCGGGCAGGTGGTTGAGGTCGATCAGGTTGTCCTTGACCCATTCGGCCCACGGGTTCGCGGCGGCGACCTCTGCCTTGACCTCGGCGTCGTCGATGATCCGACCTGCCTCGGTGTCGACCAGGAACATCTTGCCCGGCGAGACGCGGCCCTTCTTGACCACCTTGGAGGGTTCGACGTCGATCACGCCGACCTCGGAGGCGAAGATGATGAGGCCGTCCTCGGTGATCCAGTACCGGCCAGGGCGCAGACCGTTGCGGTCCAGGGTGGCGCCGACCAGATTGCCGTCGGTGAAGGAGACGGCCGCCGGTCCGTCCCACGGCTCCATGAGCATCGAGTGGTACTCGTAGAAGGCACGGCGGGCCGGATCCATGGTGGCGTGGTTTTCCCACGCCTCCGGGATCATCATCATGATCGAGTGCGTGATGGGCCGGCCGGAGAGCCAGAGCAGTTCCGCGACCTCGTCGAACGAGGCGGAGTCCGAGGCACCCGGGGTGCAGATCGGGAACAGCTCTTCGGGTGAGTCCCCCAGCAGCGGGCTGGCCAGCTGCGACTGGCGTGCCCGCATCCAGTTCCGGTTGCCCTTGACAGTGTTGATCTCGCCGTTGTGCGCGATGGTGCGGAACGGCTGGGCAAGGGGCCAGGACGGGAACGTGTTGGTGGAGAAGCGCGAGTGGACGATCGCGAGCTTGGTCTTAAAGCGCTTGTCCGACAGGTCCGGGTAGAACGGCTCCAGCTGCGCAGTGGTGAGCATGCCCTTGTAGACGATGGTCCGCGAGGACAGCGACGGGAAGTACACGCCGAACTTGTTCTGGGCGCGCTTGCGGATCCGCCAGGCGCGGGAATCGAGCTCGTTGCGCTCGAGGGTTTCGCCGGTGCTGGAGGCGAAGAAGGGCTGCGAGAAGTGCGGCATGCAGGCCCGGGCCATGGCCCCGACCAGGTCGGCCACGATCGGGACGTCGCGCCAGCCCAGGACTGTCAGGCCCTCATCTGCGGCGAGGCCTTCGATGCCGGCGCGTGCGGCGTCGGATTCGCGCTGCTCGGCGGGCAGGAAGGCGGTTCCCACGATGTACTGGCCGGGGGCCGGAAGTTCGAAGTCGGTAACCGCGCGGAAGAATTCGTCCGGCACCTGCATGAGGAGGCCGGCGCCGTCACCGGTACCTTCATCGGCGCCCACGGCACCTCGGTGCTCGAGGTTGCGCAGGGCGGTCAGGGCGGCGTCGACGATGTCATAGCCGGGCTCGCCGCGGAGCGTGGCGATGATGGCCAGGCCGCAGGCGTCCTTCTCGTTCTCCGGGTTGTAGAGACCGGCAGCTGCCGGAATCGCCGCGAACCGGCTGAAGGGTGACTCGGCAGCCGAAGTCGGGTCCGGATCGGACCAGCTGGGGCTGTGAAGAGTTTGGGTCATTGGAGACGTCCTTCCTCCTGATCGTGCGTATGGGAGGGACAACATTGGCCCCACTCAGCAGGCCGGTGTGATGGGCGCAACAGAGTGTTTTTCTAACTGGAATTGTAGGCCAGCCCGGCCTCCTGTACTAACAGTTACGCAGGTGCTGGCCCAGGCTTGCACGGACAGCGTCGATCTGCTGTCCGCAGCAAGCCTTCTTGCCACGACGCTGTGGGGGTTCGGGTCCTGCGAGCGGTGGCTCCGCAACCCGAGATACCGCTGCTGAGCTACTTGGTGCCCTCAGCCTCCGGCGCGCTTCCAGTTCCCTGGCGTCCGGATACTCCGGCTGCCGGAGCTCCTGTGGCGGGCGCGGTGCCGCCGGTGGAGTCCTTGTCCGCATCCTCGGATGCGCGAACTGGTCCGCTTTGGTTATTCCGGAGATTAGCACGGGATTCACTATCTGAGACAGCAGAGTCCGCATGGCGGATGGTTGTTGCTTCCGCGGGAACGGTGCTGCGTTCTCCCTCGGCGTCATTCGCCCGCACTTCGTTCGTCCCGACGACGGCGGCCGGTCCGGCGGTGGTGCCTCCCGCACCTGCGGCGCCTGTCGCGTCGGTGGTGCGCCCGGCGTCGGTGGTGCGCCCGGCGTCGGTGGTGCGGTGGACGTCGGCGGGGCGGTCGACGTCGGCCGCTTCAGCGTCCGTCTCTGCCTCAACCGGCTTAGTCTCCGCCGGTGCGCGGCCCGGCAGGAACACAGTGTCCGGCTCGGAGCGCTTGCGGAGGCCGAGAAGGATGAAGGCGAGCAGGGCACCGGCAAAGACGATGATGCTGGTCCAGACATTGAGCCTGGTGGTGATCCCGAAGAGGCTGATCTGCTCGGCGTCGTCGATCCGCATGGCCTC
This sequence comes from Arthrobacter sp. 05T420, assembly GCF_056396305.1. Taxonomy (NCBI): domain Bacteria; kingdom Bacillati; phylum Actinomycetota; class Actinomycetes; order Micrococcales; family Micrococcaceae; genus Arthrobacter; species Arthrobacter sp. 05T420. The sequence continues at coordinate 30,613 of NZ_JBFTLG010000021.1, forward strand.
GATCCAGACACGGCCCAGGGTGTAGTACATGGCGTAGACGCAGAAGAGGCGGCCGCGGCGGAAGCTGAATCGCCGGTCCAGGGCCAGCAGGATCAGCACGCCGGCCAGGTTCCACAACGACTCGTAGAGGAACGTCGGGTGGAAGAGCGTCTCTGGCGGCATGCCCGCCGGGAAGTTCGGGCTGTTGGGATCGATCTGCAGCCCCCACGGAAGCGTGGTGGGGCCGCCGAAGAGCTCCTGGTTGAAGTAGTTGCCCCACCGGCCGATCGCCTGGGCCAGCAGCAGCCCGGGGGCCGCCGCGTCCATGAAGGCGGTCAGCTTCACCCCGGCGCGCCGGCACCCGATCCAGGCGCCCACGGCGCCCAGCAGGACGGCGCCCCAGATGCCCAGGCCGCCACGCTGGATCTGCGGAATCAGGGACAGGTCGCCCGTGCCATCGAACCCGGGACCAAAGTAGGCATCCGGCGAGGAGAACACGTGGTAGAGCCGTCCGCCGATGATGCCGAACGGGATGGCCCAGATGGCAATGTCCCAGACGCTGCCCTCAGGTGCGCCGCGACGCGCCCAGCGGACGGACGTGAGCCACAGGCCGGCAATGATGCCGGCGAGGATGCACAGGGCGTAGGCGTGGATACGCAGTGCTCCCCACGGCAGCGGGATGTCGAATCCGGACCAGCTCGGGCTCGGAATGCTCGCGGGAATCATCGCCGCCGCGTGGAGGACTGACTGCATTGCTTACGCTTCTTCCTTGGTAAGGCCGGTGCTGAGGTCTTTCGTCAGGGAGGCTACCGCATCCACGCCGCCGTCCCGGATTGCCGCGACCAGGGCGGTGCCCACAATCACACCGTCCGCATACTCGGCGATCTCCCGGACGTGGCCGGCGTTGGAGACGCCCAGGCCCACGCAGACGCGTTCGGCGCCGGCGGCGTGCGCGGCGGCCACAACATTCCTGGCCGCCGAGCTGACCGAGGTCCGGGCGCCGGTGACGCCCATGATGGAGACGGCGTACACGAAGCCGCGGCTCGCGTCGACAGTGCGCTTCATGCGTTCGGGGGAAGACGAGGGGGCCACCAGGAACACCCGGTCCAGTCCGTACTTCTCCGAGGCTGCCATCCATTCGGCGGCCTCGTCCGGGATGAGGTCGGGCGTAATCAGCCCGGCTCCCCCGGCCTCGGCCAGGCGGCGGGAGAACTCATCCACGCCCATCCGGACCACGGGGTTCCAGTAGGTCATGACCAGCACGGCGGCGTCGGTCTTGCTCGTGATGCCGCGGACCACGTCGAAGACCTCCCGGACGCGGAAACCGTTCGCCAGGGCCTCCGTCGTGGCCGCCTGGATGACCTGGCCGTCCATGACCGGATCGGAGTACGGGATGCCGATCTCGATGAGGTCGGCGCCGTTCTCGGCCAGTGCGATGCCGGCCGCAATGGTGTCTGCAACGCTCGGGTAGCCGGCGGGCAGGTAGCCAATCAAGGCCGCCCGACCCTGGGCGCGGGCGCGGTCAATGGCCGCTGCCGACTTGCTGGCGTGCTCGGCGGCGTTCTGCGTGCCGTCCTGGCTGGTGCTCACAGCTGTTCCCCCTCTTTGGCGATTTCGGCTTCGGGTGAGTCCTTGTCCAACAGGTCGAACCATTCCGCGGCGGTCGCCACGTCCTTGTCGCCGCGGCCGGAGAGGTTCACGATCACGATCTTCTCGGACGCCGTGCTGGCATCCTCGGAGGCGAGCCGCTGCCCCACCTTGATGGCGCCGGCGAGGGCGTGGGCAGATTCGATGGCGGGGATGATGCCCTCGGTGCGGCACAGGAGCCGGAAGGCCTCCATGGCTTCGCTGTCCGTGATGGGCTCGTAACTGACCCGACCGATGTCGGCGAGGTAGGAGTGCTCGGGGCCGACCCCGGGGTAGTCCAAGCCCGCCGAGATGGAGTGGGACTCGATGGTCTGGCCGTCGTCGTCCTGCATGAGGTAGGAGCGCGCACCGTGCAGCACACCGGGCTTGCCGAGGGTGATGGTGGCCGCGTGGCGTCCGGTTTCGACGCCCTCGCCGCCGGCCTCGAAGCCGTAGATCTTGACCGAGGGGTCATCGAGGAAGCCGTGGAAGATGCCGATCGCGTTGGAGCCGCCACCGATGCAGGCACAAACGGCGTCCGGAAGCCGGCCCGTCTGATCCAGGATCTGGCCCCGGGCTTCCTCGCCGATCACCTCGTGGAAGTAGCGGACCATTGCCGGGAACGGGTGCGCGCCGGCGGCGGTGCCCAGGAGGTAGTGCGTGTTGCCCACGTTCGCGACCCAGTCGCGCAGGGCCTCGTTGATGGCGTCCTTAAGCGTCTGGGATCCGTTGGTCACCGGGATGACCGTGGCGCCGAGGAGCTCCATCCGGGCCACGTTGAGGGACTGCCTGCGGCAGTCCTCGGCGCCCATGTAGACCACGCATTCCAGGCCCAGCAGGGCTGCCGCCGTGGCGCTGGCAACGCCGTGCTGACCGGCACCGGTCTCGGCGATGACGCGGGTTTTGCCCATCCGCTTGGCGAGCAGGGCCTGGCCGATAACGTTGTTGATCTTGTGCGAGCCGGTGTGGTTGAGGTCCTCGCGCTTGAGGAAGATCCGCACCCCGCCGGCGTGCTCGGCGAAGCGCTTGGCCTCGGTCAGCAGCGACGGGCGGCCGGAGTAGTTCTTGTTCAGGTCGGAGATCTGCGCCGTGAAGTCGGGGTCGGCCTTGGCTTTCTCGAAGGTGTCCTCGAGCTCGTCCAGGGCCGCGATGAGCGACTCGGGCATCCAGCGCCCGCCGTAGCCTCCGAAGTAGGGCCCCGGGGCGTGCCGCAGAGACGGTTCGCCCTGTGCCGTAGGCTCCTGGGGGCGGCCGCCCTGCAGGAACGCGTCCACGGCACTTTCGTCAGAGCCGGCTGCTGGCGCATCGACCATCAGTCTCACCATCCTGTTCCACTGCTAGCTTTGCGGATCTGCAGACGAGATCCGCTCATTGTCCGGGCAAATTGCGGGCCCGGTACCGCATACGGTCCGGACGGAGGCGCCAGGACCGGCCGGGCTCAGGCGCGGGCGGCGATCGCCGTTGCGCCGGCAGCCATGAATTCGGCGATCCGCTCGCGGGGCGTCGCGTCACTGACCAGCGCCTCGCCGACCAGGACCGCGTTGGCGCCGCGGGCCGCGTAATGCTTGACGTCCTCCACGTCGCGCACACCGGATTCGGCCACCACAAGGGCGCCGGCGGGAATGCCGCCGGCCAGCTCCGCAAAAACGGAACGGTCGACGTCGAGCGTCTTGAGGTTGCGCACGTTGACGCCGATGATCCGGGCCTCCGCGGCGACCGCGCGCTCGATTTCCTCGGCGGTGTGCGTCTCGACCAGCACGTTCATGCCGAGCCCGCGGCTGAGGGCCGTGAATTCGCGCAACTGGGCGTCAGAGAGCGAGGCCACGATCAGCAGGATCAGGTCGGCACCATGGGCCCGGGCCTCCCAGATCTGGTACTCGTCCACCATGAAGTCCTTGCGCAGCAGCGGAATGTCCACTGCGGCCCGGACGGCGTCGAGGTCCGCGAGGGAGCCCCCGAAGCGGCGTTCCTCGGTCAAGACGCTGATCACTGCCGCCCCGCCGTCGGCGTACTGCGCGGCGAGGGACGCGGGATCGGCGATGTCCGCGAGCCTGCCCTTGGACGGGCTGCGGCGCTTGACTTCGGCGATGACCTTGAGTTGGTCCCGGGTGCTGGAGGTCCCGCCCAGGGCGGCCCAGGCGTCACGGGCGGGCGTTGCCGCGGCGGCGCGCTCCTTCAGTTCCGCGAGCGTGACCAGGCGCTGGCGTGCCTGCATATCCTCCAGGACACCGGCGTTGATGTCGTCGAGAACGCTCACGCTCAGTGGCCGGAGTTCTTCAGCTTGCTGCCGCCGACGCCGTAGCCGGCCTTGCGCATGGCCCAGCCGGCGAGCAGGCCGATCACCATGATTGCCGCACCCGCGACAAAGATGGGGGTGTTGGCGATGACGAAGGCGATGGACGCAATGAGGGCGCCGACCAGCATCACGATCACGCAAGTCCATGCGGCCGGGCTGTTGCCGTGACCCGGCGCTTCGCTGTGATCGACGTCGTCGTAGACGCCCTTCGGCGCAGCGGACGTGGATGCGGAAACAGTGGCTTTGCTCATTGAAATCTCCTCAGGATGAATACTGCTTACATTCTGCCATTTTTTGGCGGCGTTATTGGCACCGTTGCCGGCACCGTTGCTCGCCGCGGCATCGGCTCAGGTGGGGTCGTCACCGCGGGACAACCGGTCCCAGCTGTCAATCTCGTCCGCGGGCGCGGCCGAGGCAGCACCACCGGCTGCAGTTCCGCCGGCGGCTGCCGCGTCATATTTGGTGCGGCTCTTCCAGTAACGGCCGGCCGGCACGATCGCAAAGGCGCTAATTCCCAACAGGGCACCGGCGACGACGGCGAGAAGGGGGAACACTGTCACGTCCACCTGCACGGTGCTGCCGCTGATCCCGGTGGCGGCAGCGATCGATCCCTGCGCGGCGGACAGCGGGTCCGCCAGCACCACGGCCGCCGCGGCCACGATCCCCGCGGCCGTGAGGAGGATGATCGCCGTGATAACCCAGCGGGCCACGCGGCCGGCGATGGAGGCCGCGAGGCCGCCGGCGAGGGCGACAAGGGCCAGGGCCGTCACAGTGGTGGCAGCCTTGCTGCCCTGGACCTGCAGCCCGTCCTGGCTGGCCACGGCCGCGCCGAGCTGAGCGGGGTCCAGGTGCACGGTGAGCCAGGTCTGGGTGGTGGTCCCGAACACGGCCAGCGCCAGGGCGGCGATCACCAGGACCAGGGTGGACTTGCGGGCCCATCCGGGGACGGCTGGACGAGTGGTGCTCTTCACGGTTCCTTCCGGCTGTCCCATCAGGAATCCGCCCCGGCGTCGGGTGCTGAGTCGGTGACGGCGTCACCGTTGATGTTGTGCAGCGAACTGGCCGTGTGGACAGCCCGGAGCGGGGCGGCGGCCTTGTTGACGGTTTCCTGGGCCTCGGTGGGGTTGACCGAATCTGCCACGATCCCGCCGCCGGCCTGGACGTAGGCGCGTCCTTCCCGGAGCAGGGCGGAGCGGATCGCGATCGCCATGTCCATGTCCCCGGCGAAATCCAAATAGCCCACCACGCCTCCGTAGATGCCGCGCCGGTGCGGTTCAAGTTCGTCCAGAAGACGCAGGGCCCGCGGCTTCGGGGCACCGGAGAGGGTACCGGCCGGGAATGTGGCCTTGAGGACGTCGTAGGCCTTGGCGGCCGGGGCCAGCTCGCCCACCACCGTGGACACCAGGTGCATGATGTGGCTGAAGCGTTCCACTTCCATAAATTGGGTGACGTCGACGGATCCTGCGACGCAGACCTTGGAGAGGTCATTGCGGGACAGGTCCACCAGCATGAGGTGCTCGGCGCGTTCTTTCTCGTCCGCCAGCAGTTCCTCGGCCAGCGCCTTGTCCGCCTCCACCGTCTTGCCGCGCGGCCGTGACCCGGCGATGGGGTGCGTGATGACCTCGTCCCCGGTGACGGTGACGAGGGCCTCCGGCGAGGAGCCGACGATTGTGTATTCGCGGCCCGCGGCGTCCTCGAAGCTGAAGAGGTACATGTAGGGGCTGGGGTTGGTGTTCCGCAGGACCCGGTAGACGTCGAGGGGGTCGGCGCCGCACTCCATTTCGAAGCGGCGGGAGATCACCACCTGGAAGACCTCGCCGTCCACGATCGCCTCCTTGCCGCGGTCCAGGGCAGCCAGGTATTCGGATTCGTCCCAGCGTTCCTGCACGCTCGACGCGAAATCCAGGGCGGCCGTTTCGAGCACGGAGACAGGCTGTTCCACGGGGCGGCTGATCTTGTCCAGCAGGGCTTTGACGCGGGCGACGGCGTCGTGCCAGGCGTCGTCGACGCGTTCGGTGCTGTTGTCGAAGTTGATGGCGTTGGCGATCAGCAGGACGGTGCCGTCCATGTTGTCGTGGACCGCCATGTCCGTGACGAGGTTGAGGGCCATTTCCGGCAGCTGGAGGTCGTCCTCCGGCGGGGTGGTCAGCTTCTCCCAGTGCCGGACTGTTTCCCAGCCGAGGAATCCGACCAGGCCGGACGTGAACGGCGGGAGGCCGTCGAAGCGTTCGGTGCGGAGCGCCGCAACGGTGTCGCGGATGGCGTCCACCGGGCTGCCGTCCAGCGGCACACCGACCGGGGGCTCGCCCAGCCAGTGCGCACTGCCGTCCTTGGTGGTGAGGGTCGCCCGGGAGCGGGAGCCGATGAAGGAATAGCGGGACCAGGCGCCTCCGACCGCCGCCGATTCCATCAGGAACGTGCCAGGCTGGCCCTGGGCGAGCTTGCGGTAGAGCCCGATCGGGGTTTCGGCGTCAGCCAGCACCTTGAGCCGGACGGGGATGACGCGGCTGTGGCCTGCGAGTTCACGGAACTCTTCGAGGCCGGGGCTGATGATTCCAAGGTCCTGCATGGCTGTGCTTTCCGCCTGTTCTTTAGGTGGACCGGTCCCGGATCCGGTCATGGATCTGTGTGGGTCCGGTTCGTGAAGCTGTGTGTCCTGTTGCGGGTCTCCTACTGCAGGGGCTTAGCCCCCGTGGCCGACGACGGCGTCGAGCTCGCGGCCGTCGAAGCAGGTCCGGGTTCCCGTGTGGCAGGCTGCGCCGACCTGGTCGACGCGGACCAGCAGGGCATCGCCGTCGCAGTCCATGGCGAGCGACTTGACCCATTGCACATGCCCGGAGGTGTCACCCTTGCGCCAGTACTCCTGGCGGGACCGCGAAAAGAACGTCACGCGGCCGCTGGTCATGGTGCGGTGCAACGCCTCATCGTCCATCCAGCCCAGCATCAGGACCTCGTGAGTATCGAACTGCTGGACGATCGCGGCCACCAGTCCTGCACTGTCCCGCTTCAGGGCGTCCGCCAGTCCGGCCGGCAGGGGGCTGCCGTTGACGGGACTGCCACCGACAGCGCTGGTGACGGGGATGGCACTGTCATTGACGGGGCTGGGGGCGGGGGCGGGCTGCTCAGACATCAGATCAAGTCTAGTGCCTCCGGGCGTGCCGGCGGCCTGCGGGCCGTCCCGTCGCTTAACACTGTGGCCCAATCGCGGCGCCTGCAGTGCTCACCCGCCGGATCATGCCGCCAGGCACGGTCACGGCGGCGATTCCTGTGCCCACTCGCGGCCGTCTCGTGCTAGTTTCACAAGTGATGCATTTCGTCGAACCGTCCCGAGAAGTCCTGGCCGAAACCCTGCTTGCGGCCGGCCCTGATGCCGCCACGCTCTGCGCAGGCTGGCTCACGCGCGATCTTGCGGCGCACCTGTACTTGCGCGAGCGGAAAATCGCCGTCGGACTCGGCCTGCTGATCAAACGCCTCTCCAAGGCCTCAGACCATGCGACAGCCGAACTGGCGAGCTCTCTGAAGACCCCCGAGGACTACGCCAAGCTCATCAACGACTTCCGTTCCGGCCCCCCGGCGCTCTCGCCGCTGCGGATCAAGGCCCTGGACGAGAGCTCCAACCTGATCGAGTATTTTGTGCACACCGAGGACGTCCGCCGCGCCGTGGACCGCTGGGCCCCGCGGGCTCTGGACCAGGCCTACTCGGACGCTTTGTGGGATGAGCTAGTCAAGCGCGCCGCCATCCTGTACCGCGGCGTGGATCTGGGCATTGTGCTGGTGAGCCCGTCCGGTCCGCGTCATGTGGCCAAACGCGCTCCCGTGTCCGTGGCCATCGTCGGCGAGCCGGGCGAGCTGCTCATGCACGCCCACGGCCGCACCCGCCACGCCCTGGTGACGTTCGAGGGCCAGCCCGACGCCGTCGCGCTCCTGCAGTCCGCCGAAGTCGGCCTCTAACTCCTCCCGAACCTCCGCAGGACCTCCGCAGAACCAAACAACGCGGGGTCACTTACGGCCCATAAACCCTTCCGGGATGGGCGGTAAGTGACCCCGCGTTGCTTTGATCCGATGGAATCAGCGGACTTCGAAGCCTGCCTCGCGGATCGCGGCCTTGACCTGCGCGATCATGTCCAGCGGGCCGAAGTGGAAGACCGAGGCCGCCAGGACGGCGTCTGCCCCTGCTGCCACGGCCGGCGGGAAGTGCTCCGGCTTGCCCGCGCCGCCGGAGGCGATGAGCGGGACCTTGACCCCGCCCCGCGCCAGACGGATCAGTTCCAGGTCGAAGCCGTCCTTGGTGCCGTCGGCGTCGATCGAGTTCAGCAGGATTTCACCCACCCCGCGGTCCGCAGCTTCCCGAGCCCAGGCGATGGCATCGATCCCGGTCCCCTGCCGTCCGCCGTGCGTGGTGACCTCGAAGCCGGACGCCGTGGGCTGCGAGCCCGGACGGGTGCGCCGCGCGTCGAGGGAGAGCACCAGGACCTGGGAACCGAAGTGCCGGGTGATCTCGTCGATCACGTCCGGCCGGGCCACGGCCGCGGTGTTGATGGCGGCCTTGTCCGCGCCGCAGCGCAGGAGCTTGTCCACCTCAGCCACGCCGCGGACGCCGCCGCCGACCGTCAGCGGGATGAAGACTTCCTCGGCGGTGCGGCGGACGACGTCGAACGTGGTCTCCCGGTTGCCGGAGGACGCCGTGACGTCAAGGAAGGTCAGCTCGTCGGCGCCGCTGTTGTCGTAGCGGTGTGCCAGTTCCACCGGGTCCCCGGCGTCACGGAGACCCTCAAAGTTGATGCCCTTGACCACGCGGCCGGCATCGACGTCGAGGCACGGGATGACGCGCACGGCAACAGTCATGACTTCTCCTGATGTTTTGCTGGAGGCTAATTGCGGCAGGGGTGATTTCCGGAGGAACCCGCTGGCCGGACCCGGCGGGGGCGCCTAGATGCGGCAGGCGTGGATGCTGCTGACCAGGATGGCGCGGGCGCCGAGGTCGTAGAGCTCGTCCATGATCCGGTTGGTTTCCCGCTTGGGCACCATTGAGCGGACGGCCACCCAGTCCGAATCGCGCAGCGGCGAGACCGTGGGCGATTCCAGGCCCGGGGTGAGTGCTGCGGCCTGTTCCACGAGTTCCTTGCGGATGTCGTAGTCCATCATCACGTACTGCCGGGCCACGAGGACTCCCTGGAGCCGGCGGATCAGGACCTCAGTGGCCGGGTTCTGCTCGCCCTTGCGGCCGATCAGCACCGACTCGGAATTCAGGATCGGCTCGCCGAAGATCTCCATGCCGGCGGCCCTCAGCGTGGTGCCGGTCTCAACGACGTCGGCGATCGCGTCCGCGACGCCGAGGCGGACGGAGGATTCCACGGCGCCGTCGAGGCGGACCACCTTGGCGTTGATCCCGCGCTCGGCCAGGTAGCCGCGCAGCAGCCCGTCGTAGCTCGTGGCCAGGCGCTTGCCTTCGAGCTGGGTGACGTTGCTGAAGTCGCCGATCGGGCCGGCGAAGCGGAAGGTCGAAGCGGCGAAGCCCAGCGGCAGCAGCTCCTCAGCCTCGACCTCTGCGTCCAGCAGCAGGTCGCGGCCGGTGATACCGACGTCGAGCGTTCCCTGGCCCACATACACGGCAATGTCGCGGGGGCGGAGGAAGAAGAACTCAATATCGTTGTCGGGGTCCACCATGACCAGCTCGCGGGTATCGCGGCGCTGGCGGTAGCCGGCCTCGGCCAGCATGGCCGCGGCAGCTTCGGACAGGGATCCCTTATTCGGGACGGCAACTCTCAGCATGGGAAAAGTCTTTCTTGGGTTCGGAAGGATCTGTGGGGGCACATCGGCCACGCGGTGCACGGGATCCGCCAGCGAAGTCACGGCGGTTTCCGGTGCGGGCGCGGCTAGAGATGCTTGTAGACGTCTTCCAGGGTGAGTCCTTTGGCGAGCATCAGAACCTGCAGGTGGTACAGCAGCTGCGAAATTTCCTCGGCCGCGGCTTCATCGGACTCATACTCGGCAGCCATCCAGACCTCGGCTGCTTCCTCCACGACCTTCTTGCCGATGCCATGGACTCCGGAATCCAGTTCAGCGACGGTGCGGGAGCCTTCCGGGCGGACGGCGGCCTTTTCACTCAGTTCTGCGAACAGCGACTCGAAATTCTTCACGCCCCCAAGCCTACTTGCTCCCGGCGCGGGAACGCCCGCCGTGCCGTTGCATGACGGAGGGGAAGTGAGGCGACACACATACAACACAGCGAACACAGCCGGCGCGGGCGGCCAGGGCGGCCAGGATGGCGCCCGCGCCGGCCCCGGCTGCAGCCTGGGCCCGCAGCTTAGGGCCGCAGCTTGAGGGCTTAGCCGAACTGCTTGAGGGTCACTGCGGTGGCCAAAGCAGCGGTAACCGCCTCGTGCCCCTTGTCCTCAGTGGATCCCGGCAGGCCGGCCCGGTCGATCCCCTGCTGCTCGGTGTCGCACGTCAGCACGCCGAAGCCCACGGGAACACCGGTGCGGACGCTGACCTCGGTCAGGCCCAGGGTGGCTGCCTCGCAGACATATTCGAAGTGCGGCGTGCCGCCCCGGATGACGACGCCCAGCGCCACGACGGCGTCGAAGTGCGGTGCCAGCCGGGCCGCAGCGACGGGGAGCTCAAATGTGCCGGGCACGCGCAGGACCGTCGGCTCATTGATCCCGGCGTCCTTGGCGGCGCGCAGGGCGCCGTCGAGCAGTCCGTCCATGATCCGGGTATGCCAGCTTGCGGCCACAATGGCCAGCTTGAGCTGTGAAGTTTCCTCCGGCTTGAAGGTGCTGAGGTCGATCTGGGGGGCGCCGTGGCCGCTCATAGGGTAATCCTTGCTGTTAAGTCTGGTGGTTGGGCCGCTGGCCTGGCAGCCTCGCTGTCCGGCGTCCTGGGCAGGACGGCCGGACAAGCTGGCAGGAAACGGGGCGAAGCGGGTTGGGGCAGCCTGCAGCGCCGCCCGGTCAATCCTGGTCGGGCTCGAACCCGGGCAGGCTGGCGGCCGGCGCGGGTTCACCGTCCAGGACCAGGAGATGGTCCATCCGGTCCTTCTTGGTCTGCAGGTAGCGGATGTTCTGTTCGCGGGAGGGAACCTCCGTGGGGACCATCTCAACCACCCTGACGCCTGCCTGGGCGAGCCGGTCCTGCTTGTCCGGGTTGTTGCTCAGGAGCCTGATCTCGTGGAGTCCCATCTCCGCGAGGATCTGGGCGGCGGCCTTGTAGCAGCGCGCATCGACCGGCAGCCCGAGCTGCTCATTGGCCTCCACGGTGTCGAACCCGGCCTCCTGCAGGGCATAGGCCTTCATCTTGTTCGCCAGGCCGATCCCGCGGCCCTCCTGGCCGCGCAGGTAGAGTAGGGTGCCGCCGAGTTCGTTGATCAGCTCAAGAGCATAGGCCAGCTGTTCGCCGCAGTCGCAGCGGTAGGAACCGAACACATCGCCAGTGAGGCACTCCGAATGGAGGCGGACCAGCGGGGGCAGGCCATCAGCCGGGGCCAACGGTGAACTGACAGCCAGGTGTTCCGCGCCGGTGGCCAGATCGGTCCAGGCCTGCGCCACGAAATCGCCAAAGGCGGTAGGCAGCTGAACGATGGGTCCGGCGCTGACCGGATGCGGCTGGCGCGCCATGGCCATCTCTTCTCGGGTCTCCGAAGTCGTCACTATTTCTCCTCCATCAGACGGGGTCCGTTGCGTGGCTGCCGTGCTGTTCAGTTTCAAGGTACGCCACCAGATCCGCAATCGAAATCAGGGGGCAACCATGCTCAAGGGCGAAGCCTCGCAATCCGTCCAGCCGCATCATTTCTCCGTTGTCGTACACAACCTCTGCTATCACTCCCACGGGCTCCAGTCCGGCCAGCCGGCACAGGTCCACGGCCGCCTCTGTGTGGCCGGGACGTTCCCGCACTCCCCCGTTAACGGCGCGGAGCGGAAAAACATGCCCGGGACGGGTCAATGAATTTGGCTGGCTTTCCGGGTCCGCCAGGATCCGGGCCGTCAGGGCGCGGTCCGTGGCGGAGATTCCGGTGCTGATCCCCACCGCGGCGTCGCAGGACACGGTGTAGGCGGTGCCCTTGGCGTCTTCGTTGACGGCCACCATCGGCGGCAGGGCCAAGGCATCGGCCCGGTCGCCGTCGAGCGGTACGCAGATCACGCCGGAGCTGTAGCGGACAGTCCAGCCCATCAGGGCCGGGGTCGCGTGCTCGGCGGCGAAAATGATGTCGCCTTCGTTCTCGCGGTCCTCGTTGTCCACCACCAGGACGGGGCGCCCGGCTGCCATGGCGCTGATGGCATCCTCGATCGGATCGAGACCCAACCGGCCGGCGTCGGCGGCGCGGAACGCCTCTGGCAGGCCTGCTTGGTCTTTGACGTGGTCTGTGACGCGGCTCATTTCGCGGCCCTTTCCGTGGGTGCGGATTCTCCGGCGGGAACTTCTGGCGCCCTGTGCGCTGCGGGCGACGATCCGCCGGCAAAGGACAGGAGGCGCTCGGTGTACTTCGCCAGGACGTCGACTTCAAGGTTGACGTGGCCGCCGAGGGGCTTCTGGCCCAGGCCGGTCTCGGCGAGGGTGGTGGGGATCAGCCCCACTTCAAACCAGGGGGCGGGTTCGTTGGCCGGGCTGACGGCCGCGACGGTGAGGGAGACGCCGTCGACGGCGATGGATCCCTTTTCGGCGATGTACCGCGCGAGTCCGGCCGGCACGGCGAACCGGAGCCGATCCCAGTTGCCAAGCCCTTCGCGCTCCAGGAGTTGGCCGACGCCGTCGACGTGTCCCTGCACGACATGACCGTCCAGCCGTCCCCCGGCGGGCACGCAGCGTTCCAGATTGACCGGATCGCCCGCGGCGAGTTCTCCGATGGTGCTGCGGTCAAGGGTCTCGCCCATGACGTCGACGCTGAAGTCCCTGCCATCGATCTGCGTCGCGGTGAGGCAGACGCCGTTGACTGCGATGGAACCGCCCAGGGCTAAGCCGTCCGTGGTGCCGGGCGCGTGGAGCCGAACTGTGGCGCTGCTGTCACCGTTGCGCTCAACGGAGAGCACCTTCCCCTGCTCGGCGATAATTCCGGTAAACATCAATTGCCTCCTGCGGCGGTGTCCGCGCCGGTGCGGTGCGGGGTTGTATCGGATGAAGTAGATGTGGCGGCCGGGGCAGACGGAGTGGCCGGCCCGGCCGAGGCAGACGGGGTAGCCGGGCGGAGATGGAGCCGGAGGTCGCGGCCGAGGACCTGGACGGCGCCCCCGGATGCCGCGTCCCATTCCCACTGCTGGGCTTCGGCCAGGGTGGTGATGCCCAGATCCTCTAAGGCGGCCGTGCCGGAGCCGAGCAGTGTCGGAGCCAGGTAGACGATCAGTTCGTCCACCAGGCCGGCCGCAAGGAACGCGCTCAGGATCCGGGAGCCGCCTTCCACCATGAGGTGCCGGACGCCGCTTGCGAACAGCTGGTCCAGGGCCTCGCGGGGATCGCGCGTGGCCAGATGCAGGACGTTGCCGTCCGCCCCGTGGATGGCGGCGTCCTCGGGAATGCCCCGGTACCCCATGACCGCGCGCAGGGGCTGCTTGCCGTCTGCTTCGCCGTCGGCGTTCCGGGCGGTGAGGCGGGGGTTGTCGATCAGCACCGTCTGGGTGCCCACCAGGATGGCGTCAATCCGTCCCCGCAGGGCGTGGTTGTCGGCAAGCGATTCCGGGCTCGAAATCCACTGGCTGGTGCCATCGCTGGCAGCGATGCGGCTGTCGAGGGTCTGCGCGATATGCAGGGTGACGAAGGGCCGTTTGGCGGCGACGGCCTCGAACCAGCGCCGGTTCAGGTCCAGCGCGGCGTCGGCCGCCAGCCCGGAACGGACCCGGACGCCGGCGGCGCGGAGCGTCCCGGCCCCGCCGGCGGCCGGATCATGGGGATCGTCGACGGCGTAGATGACGTCGGTGATGCCGGCGTCGATGATCGCCTGCGCGCAGGGTCCGGTGCGCCCGCAGTGGTTGCAGGGCTCCAGGGTCACCACGATCGCGGCGCCGCGAAGGTCCAGGCCCGCCGCCTTCGCCTGGGCGATGGCGTCCGCTTCGGCGTGGGCCGTCCCGGCCCCGCGGTGGTATCCGGTGGCCAGGAGTGTTCCGTCGGTTCCAACGACGACGGCGCCCACGAGCGGGTTGGCGCCCCGCGGGCCTTGCGCCGCGGCGGCGAGGGCAGCCTGCATTGCCGCATTCTCGGCAGGGCTGAAATCGGCGGCGCTGAAATCGGTTGCGCTGAATGGGGATGGGTTGGGCGGGGCAGCGCTGAATCCGGCGCTCAGGCCGGCACTGTTGGGGGCGCTCACTTGGCCACCACCGGGTCGGGGAAAGCGGTTTCGACCGTGACCGGCCGGTTTGCCAGCGTCGAGGCACGCCACCATACGAAGAATCCGGCGAGCGTGAAGAAACCGTAGAAGAGGTACATGACAGCGCTGGCGTAGTAGCCCGCGCTGAACAGCAGCGGCACACCGACGATGTCCACCGCCACCCAGATCAGCCAGAACTCCGTCCAGCCGCGGGCCATGCCGTAGGTGGCGAGCAGCGAGCCCATGAACGTCCAGGCATCGGCCCAGACCGGCGGGTAGGAGCCCAGTGAGTCGAACAGCGGCGTCAGCGCGGCGGTCCCGGCCACAAGGCTGAGACCCAGGATGACGCGGGTCTTGTTGCTGGCCCAGCGCGGCGCGACGGCTGCCCCGCCGCCGGCGGATTGCCTGCCCTGTTGCCAGCGGTACCAGCCATAGAGGGCGACGCCGATGAACATGACCTGGCGTCCGGCCTGGCCCCACAGCGTGGCGGGCGTGGCGGAGCCGAAGACGTTGCCCAGGAACACCGTCAGGAGCAGTAAGTTGCCGGCGATGCCGACCGGCCATGCCCACACCCGGCGGCGCATGCCGCCGACGGCGCTGGCGAGGCCAAAGATGTTGCCTAGCACTTCACGAAGAATCAGGACAGATCCGCCTACCGGGATCTGCGCTTCGAAGAGCCATCGCAAGGGGTCCATGCGTGTGTCGTTCCTTCCCTCAAGAACCGCGATGGCTCCGGGGGTATACGACAGCACAATTATGCAGCGCCTTCTGGGCGCCGCAGTAACAGCTGTACGTGCTTCTCTCATCCAGACTTTAACTGTCGGTACCGGAATTTCACCGATTCAACCGTTTGCCGGCAACCCTCCCAAAGGAAGGCGCTGGCGCGCGGGTCGCGGACTGTCACCGCCGGTTCGGACTTACACCGACCCCGGAGCACGTATGTGTGTTGTTATTCTGACACAACTGCCGGCCTGCCCGGGCTATTCCCGGCCGCGCACATTACGGCCTGAGTCATCTTGGCCGCAGTTCCCTGCCGGGACCGTCGTGGTCTCAGCGGTTCCCGGCCGCCCGGAGCCTTTCGATGGCCTCCGCCGGATCCGAGGCGCCGTAAACGGCTGAGCCCGCCACAAAGACATTCGCTCCCGCCTCTGCGGCACGCACGATCGTCTCCTCGGTGATCCCGCCGTCGACTTGCAGCGCCACGTTGACGCCGGAGCCGTCAATGGCCGCGCGGGCCCGCCTGATCTTGGGCAGTGTCAGGTCCAAAAATGACTGCCCGCCGAACCCGGGCTCCACCGTCATGATCAGCAGCAGGTCCAGTTCAGGGAGCATGTCCAGGTACGGCTCCACGGGAGTGCCCGGTCGCAGCGCCATGCCGGCCTTGGCGCCGCGGGCTCGCAGTTCCCGCGCGAGTTTGATCGGCGCGATCGAGGCTTCGGCATGGAACGTCACGGAGGCCACCCCGGCGTCGGCGAAGCCCGGCGCCCAGCGGTCGGCGTCGGCGATCATCAGGTGGGCGTCCAGCGGCACCGGGCTGACTGCCTGGATGCGCTGCACCACGGGCAGCCCGATGGTCAGGTTGGGCACGAAGTGGTTGTCCATGACATCCACGTGCACCGCATCGGCATTGCTGATGCGGCGCAGTTCGGCCTCAAGATTGACGAAGTCAGCCGAAAGGATGCTCGGGTTGATGCAGCACTGGGCCATGGATTTCCTTCTCGTTCGTACTTAGCTGGTTCGTTCCTAGGTTGCAGCGCCCCAGTATCGGTGAAGCTCAGGCCTTTTTGTGGATCAGCGCCAGGAACATGGCGTCCGTCTGGTGCACGTGCGGCCAGAGCTGGGCGGTGAGCTCGTGTCCGGCCTCGAGGTGGCCGGTGAGGCTGACACTGTCCAGCACGGCGCCGGCGTCGAGCAACTCGAGGTCCTCGCGCTTGCGCAGGACATCACTGACGACGGCGGTGGTCTCTGCCGGGTGCGGCGAGCAGGTCACGTAGGCCACCACGCCGCCGGGCTTGACGGCGTCGATCGCTGAGTTGAGCAGCTGGCGCTGCAGCGGGCCAAGGTCCACGAGGTCCTTGGGCGTGCGGCGCCAGCGCGACTCCGGACGCCGGCGCAGGGCACCCAGGCCGGTGCACGGGACATCGACGAGGACCCGGTCGAAGGATTCGGGCTGCTCGGCGCCGATGTCGCGGCCGTCGCCGGTCCTGACCTCCCAGGCATCCCGCGGGACCGCGGACAGGGCTTGGCGTACGAGTTTGGCTCGGTGCGCGGCGGATTCGTTGGCCAGCAGGTGAGCACCCTGCTGCCGGGCGAGGGCAGCGAGCAAGGCGGCCTTGCCGCCCGGGCCGGCACAGAGGTCCAGCCAGCGCTCCCCCGCACTCCCGCTGTCGGTCCCGGCTTCCCCGCCGGGGTCCGTGCTGGTTTTGGTGCCGGTGCCCGCGCCGGTTTCTGTGCCCGGGCCTGTGCCGAGATCGACGGCGGCCATGGCCCGGGCCACGAGCTGCGATCCCACGTCCTGGACACGGGTGCTTCCGTCCCGGACCGAGGCGAGCCGGCCGAGGTCGCCGCCGCTGGAGAGCGCGGACCCCTCGACGAGTTCACCCGGGGTGGCCCCAATTTCCAGGGCCTCTTCAAGGCTGCCGATGCCGGGCAGCGCGACGAGGTTCACCACGGGCGCGGCGTTGTCGGCTTCGAGGAGCCCGTCAATCTCAGCGGCAGGGCGGCCGTGGGCTACGAGCGACTGGCGGAGCGCACGGACAATCCACTCGGGGTGGGCGTAGCGGATGGAGGCGATGGTGGTGGCATCGGTCTCGGTGCTGAGCAGCAGCTCGAGCCACTCGTCGAGGGTGCGGGCGGAGACTTTGCGCAGCACGGCATTGATCAGGGCCGAGGGACCGGCCCCGATCACGGCGCGGGCCAGCCCCACAGTCTGGTCCAGGGCGGCGTGGGCGGGCACGCGCATGGCGAGCAGCTGGTGCGCGCCGATCCGCAGGGCGTCCAGGATCGCGGGATCCAGCTGGTCCAGCGGGCGGTCGACGCAGCGCGCCAGAATGGCGTCGTACGTGCCCTGACCGCGGAGGGCGCCGTAGCTGAGCTCGGTGGCGAAGCCGGCGTCGCGCTTGTCCAGCCCGTGATGCCGGATCCGGGCTGGCAGCACAAGGTTCGCGTAGGCGTCCTCGGCCTCCACGGCTCGGAGCACCTCAAAGGCGACCAGCCGGGCGGGATCGGCGCGGCGGGTCCGCTGGGACGGGGCACTCTCCGTGAAGCCGCGCTGCGGGCCGCGGTTGCGTTCCCTGCCCTGCGCGTTGCGGATGCTGCCGTCACGTCCCCGGCCGCCCTGGCTACCACCCTGCCGGGCGCCCTGGCCACTGCCTCGGCTGCTGCCGCTGGTCCCGGACTCGCTCATTCGAATACCACGCTTTCAAGTGTTGCCTGCCCACGCGCCCAATCAGCGGCGGCCATCATTTTCTTGCCCGCGGGCTGGACCCGCGTCAATTCCACCGGGTGCGAACCCGTCCCTACGAGGACCCGTTTCCCATCCATGGCCAGCTGTCCGGGCCGAAGCGTGGCGGACTCCGGGGCCGGCAGCACCGGCTCCAGCTTGATCCGCTGGCCATCGAGCATGGTCCAGGCGCCGGGCTCCGGTGTGACCCCGCGGGCGCGCCGGCCGATCGCCAATGCTGGCTGCTGCCAGTCGAGCCGGCCGTCTTCGAGGCTCAGTTTGGGGGCCAGACTGACCTCGCCCTGTTGCGGCAGCGCGGCGGCGTTACCGGCGTCGATGGCGGACAGCGTCTGGGCCAGCAGGACCGCACCGCTGTGGGAAAGCCGCTCGAGCAGCGCCCCGGCGGTATCGCCGGCGTGCACGGTTTCGGTAAGCGTGCCGAAGACCGGACCGGTGTCCAGCCCCTCTTCGAGACGGAAGGTTACGGCGCCGGTGACGTCGTCGCCGCCGATGACGGCACGCTGAACGGGGGCGGCGCCGCGCCAGGCCGGCAGCAGGGAGAAGTGCAGGTTCACCCAGCCGTGGCGGGGAACAGCGAGGGCAGCCCGGGGAATCAGGCCGCCGTAGGCAACGATCGCCGCGACGTCCGGCGCGGCAGCGGCAATGCGGTCGGTGACCCCGGCATCGACTTTGGCGGCGTGAATGATCTCGATGCCGAGCTCGGCGGCCCGGGCAGCCACGGGCGACGGCGTCAGGACCCGCTTGCGTCCCAGCGGCGCGTCCGGGCGTGTGAGGACCGCGACGACGTCGAACCCAGCGTCAATCAGGGCATCCAGTGACGGCACGGCGACGGCCGGGGTCCCCGCGAAAAGGACCCTCACGGATTGATTCCGAAACTGGAACCGCCAAAGCTCGTCCCGACGCTCTTCTCACGCTTCGACGTTGTCTGTTCCGTAATGGCGTTGTAGTTGGCATTGCGGATGGCGCGCAGGGCGGCCTTGCGGTCATCGCCTTCGAGCCGGTCGGTGTACAGGATGCCATCGAGGTGGTCGGTCTCGTGCTGGAAGCAGCGGGCCAGCATGGCCTCGCCCTCAACGGCGACGGGGTTGCCAAGGAGGTCCACGCCGGTCACCCGGGTATGGCGGTAGCGGCGGACCGGGAAGCCGAGGCCCGGGATGGACAGGCATCCCTCGACCTGGTCCGGCTGGAAGTCCTCGCTGTTTTCCAGCACGGGGTTGATGATGTGACCCTCGACGCCGCCGATCCGGTACGTGAAGACGCGCAGGCTGACTCCGACCTGGGGTGCGGCCAGGCCTGCGCCCTCCACGTCCTCCATGGTTTCGGTCATGTCTGCGACGAGCTTTGCCAGTTCGGGCCCGAATTCCGTCACGGGATCGGCGACTGTGCGCAGCACAGGATCCCCGATGATGCGGATATTCAAAATGGCCATGTGCATTCTGTCCTCACGGTGAGCGGCTAGGGATCCAGTCCAGTTTAGTTGCAGCTGCCGGGCTCCTGCGCTGGGGTACCTGTTCAGTGCTGCCGTGCAGTGCTACCGGTTCAGCGTGGGCCGGTTCACTGCTGCCGTGCAGCGTTGCCCGCTCAGCGCTTCACGGGCGGTGCCAGCGGGAGCAGTGCTGCTCCGGCGGTCGCCGTGTCGGCTGACATCTCCCACACACGGCGCAGCGCACAGAATTTCCACCAGTGGTGTTTCAGGACCTCGGGGTTGGCCCGCTGCGGACGGACTTCGGTCTCGCCCACCGCAACGGCCAGGAGGATGGGCGATTCGCCGTGCTGCCACGCCTCCCACTCCCCCGCCACAGGATCCACGAGGCTTTCCTCTGCCTTCATACCGGCGACCAGCTGCATCACCACCTTGTCATCGAGCGGCTTGATGGTGCCGTCCCGGCTGGTGCCCTTGGTCTTGTAGTCGATAAGGCAGGTCCTGCCATTGATCTTTGCCACGAGGTCCAGGGTGCCGGCGTAGCCGACCGTCTTGTTCCACACCGTGATCTCCGGTGCGATGGGTTCGACGTCGAAGAGCTCCCACCATTCGTCGAAGCGCGCCGCGAAGGCTTCCTCGCCGTTGGCGGCCAGGGCCTCCCGTGTTTCCTTCATTTGGTGCGGCCGGCCGAGCGCGCGCAGCGCAACCTGCTCGCAGTAGTTGTGGACCCGGTCGCCGCGCTTGGCGGCATCGTCCCGGTATGACTCCGCTGCCTTGGCAGCCCGGCTGACCGCCTGGCGCAGCTTGGCCGGGCTCCCCAGGATGCCGGGGAGCCCGGGATCCTGGGCAAGGCTGTTCGCACCCATGTATCCGAACCAGCCATCCAGGCCGTGCGGCTGCTGGCCGATCACCGTGGTGATCGAGGGGACGGAGAACTGTGCCGATGTAGAGCGGGCGTACATACGGCCATAGTCCGTGGCGTGGGCGAGGAGTGGAGCGGTCATGGAAAGACTCTTTCACGGGGGTCAGACAATGGTGAAAAGCAAAATGGCCCGCCCCGCTGAGTCAGCGGAACAGACCATTTCGTTAGTGGGCGATACTGGGTTCGAACCAGTGACCTCTTCGGTGTGAACGAAGCGCGCTACCACTGCGCCAATCGCCCTAACGACATTGAATGCTAGCCCACCCGGGCGGATTTCAGAAATCGGTCCACGGAACCCGGCTCCGCCGCTGGCGCCTGCGCCGATCTCTCCTCAGCACTCCCCCGCAGCGGTCTTGCGCTCGGGTCCTGTCCACCAGCTCGACCCCCGCCCCACGCAATGGTCCCGGCGCCGCTTCGAGCCCCGGCTTGAAACGGACCCTAATTACAGCGTTGTAATTAGCAAAATCCCCTAGAACTCAATGAAGTAGGGCCATGGAAAGGGGCCGAATGCGCCTCGATTTGTAGATTCCCAGAACCTCCTATAGAGTTCTTACTCGTTGGAACGCGAGGAAATGCCCAATGCGGCACGGAAACGCACGCCAACACTGCGGACGTAGCTCAGCTGGTAGAGCACCACCTTGCCAAGGTGGATGTCGCGAGTTCGAATCTCGTCGTCCGCTCGCAGGACACTGTCACGGCAAAGGTTCTTCGGAATCCTGTCTACACGGTGGGTTGGCCGAGAGGCGAGGCAGCGGCCTGCAAAGCCGTATACACGGGTTCGAATCCCGTACCCACCTCGGTGAAAACCCTGGTTTCCGGTTCAGGCCGGATGCAAGGGGCGATTGGCGCAGCGGTAGCGCGCTTCCCTGACACGGAAGAGGTCACTGGTTCGATCCCAGTATCGCCCACCAAAGCAAGGCAACTTGCTTGATGCAGTACCACCGGCCCAGCCGGCATGGACTAAAAATGCGGACGTAGCTCAGCTGGTAGAGCACCACCTTGCCAAGGTGGATGTCGCGAGTTCGAATCTCGTCGTCCGCTCTCTTCATTACAACTCCACTCCGGATCCTTCCGGTTGCGGGCGATTGGCGCAGCGGTAGCGCGCTTCCCTGACACGGAAGAGGTCACTGGTTCGATCCCAGTATCGCCCACTCACAAGAGCAGCTCCCCCGGAGCCGCTCTTTTTTTGTGCATTTCAGGTCCTTCTACCCTGTGCGTCCGGCCCTGGCGTCTTTTATCCTCTGGGCGGACACCCTTGGCACCCCCGCCAGCGCCCGCTAGGGTAGAAGTCGCTAGGAGCGATCTGGCTCCGCGACCGAAGGGAGGTGCCCGTGGGTTTACTTGACGATCTAAAGGGCAAGGCTCAGCAAGTAATTGGTGGCAACGAACAAGCCATCAAGGACGGCATCGAAAAGGCCGGCGATTTCGTCGACACTAAGACCGGCGGAAAGCACGCCGACAAGATCGATGCCGTGCAGCGAGGCGCCTCCGACTTCGTGGACAAGGCGAACGACCGGCCGGACACGGCCCCCGTTGCCGATCAGCCCCCCGTAGCCGGCGAGCCCCGCGCAGCCGGGGAACCCCCCGTAACCGGGGAGCCCCGCCAGCCAGGCCTCTGACCCAGATACGTCAGCGAGGTGCCGGTCCCGCCGAGAGGTGGCGCCGGCACCTCCGGCATTTAACGGCGGCCCCGGCGTCATGCCGCAGGCCTCCCAGCAGCACTTAACGAAGCAACGCGGGGTCACTTAGCGCCCATCCGGTGCCTCAGGATGGGCGCTAAGTGACCCCGCGTTGGAGTTGGGGGCCTGCGTTGGAGTGGGGTGTGGAGTTGGGGGCTCGGTGTTAGGACGGCTCGTGGTTTTGGCCCTCGCGGGCCAGGGCGGTGAGCCTGGAGACGGCGCGGAAGTACTTCTTCATGTACCCGCCGGTCATCATTTCCTCGGTGAAGAGCTGGTCGAACGGCACACCGCTGGCGAGGATGGGCACGTCTTTGTCGTACAGCCGGTCCGCCAGCACCACGAAGCGCAGCGCAACGGCCTGCTCGGTAATCGTGTGCACGTTCTTCCACACGACGCCTTCGATCCCCTCCAGCAGCTGGCGGTAACGGCTCGGGTGCACGCCGGCCAGGTGGTTGATCAAAGTACTGAACTCATCGCGGGCCACGGTCTTGCCGTCGAATTCGGCATGCATGTGGTGGGTCAGGTCATCATTGCGCAGCGGCGCGGGCGCGGCCGGCAGGCCGCGGTGGCGGAAGTCCTCGCCGTCGATCCGTACGACGTCGAACTGGTCAGCCAGCACCTGGATTTCGCGGGCAAAGTCGACGGCGGCGAAGCGCCCGTCGCCGAGGGAGCCCGGCAGCGTGTTCGACGTTGCGGCAAGTTTCACACCGGCGTCGGCAAGTTCGCGCATGAGCCGGGACATGAGCACGGTGTCGCCCGGGTCATCGAGCTCAAATTCATCGATGCATACAAGCTTGTAGTGGCTCAGGGCCTCGACGGTTTTACGGAAAGACAGGGCACCGACGAGGTTGGTGTATTCGACGAACGTGCCGAACGCCTTCGGCCCAGGGGCGGCGTGCCACAGCGACGCCAGCAGGTGGGTCTTGCCCACACCGAATCCGCCGTCGAGGTAGATCCCGGCCCGGGACGTATCCTTCTTGCCGAAGAGCCGCTTGAACAGGCCGTCGCCGTCACGGGCACCCACGCCCGCCGCGAAATGCTCCAGGGCATGGACCGCACGGGCCTGGCTGGGCTGGGAGGGATCCGGCCGGTAGCTGGAAAACGACACCTCACCGAACCGCGGCGACGGGTAGAACCCCTTGAGGAGTTCGTCCACGGAAACTGCCGGCGTACGGGCGGCGAGCTGTTCGATCTGTACCAAGGTGGTCCGTTCTGCTGGTCTCTTGTCCCCAGCAAGAATACCGGCAAAGCTCGCCGGGCCCGCGTGCCCGCTTGCGGACCCGCTGCCGGCGTGAGGAAGACCACATTTCCCCGTGTGAACCCTGCGGAGCATTCCCGCCGGCCCGTGACTAGTGTTGTAACAGGCCCGGCGCCGCGCACACTTTCCGCGCCCGGCCTCCTGACCGTTCCAGTGAAAGGCCATCGCAATGTCCTACCCCGTTGAAGAGAACGAGAAATTCGCCGCCTATTCCCACCCGGACCGCCTGGTGTCCACGGAATGGCTGGCCACGGCAATTGAGGAGGGGGCCCTCGACGGCGGCAACCTGGTGGTGGTGGAATCCGACGAGGATGTCTTGGTCTACGAGACCGGCCACATCCCGGGCGCAGTGAAGATTGACTGGCATACGGACCTCAACGACGAGGTCATGCGTGACTATGTTGACGGCAAGGCGTTTGCCGCGCTGGCCGGTGCCAAGGGCATCTCCCGGGACACCACCGTGGTGATTTACGGCGACAAGTCGAACTGGTGGGCCGCGTACGCCCTGTGGGTTTTCACGCTCTTCGGCCACGAGGACGTCCGGCTCCTGGACGGCGGCCGGGACAAGTGGATCGCGGAGGGCCGGGCGCTTTCCACCGAAACGACCGTCGCCTCCCCCGCTGATTACCCCGTCGTGGAGCGCAACGACTCCCCGATCCGCGCCTTCAAGGACGACGTTCTGGCCCACTTCGGCAAGCCGCTGATCGACGTCCGCTCGCCCGAGGAATACACCGGACAGCGGACCCACATGCCCGCGTATCCGGAGGAGGGCGCGCTGCGCGGCGGCCACATCCCCACAGCGGCCTCCATCCCCTGGGCCCGCGCGGCGGCCGGCGACGGCACCTACCGCAACCGCGGCGAACTCGAGGCCCTGTACCTGGGTGAGGCCGGCCTGAAGGCAGGCGACGACGTCGTGGCGTATTGCCGGATCGGCGAGCGGTCCAGCCACACCTGGTTTGCGCTGAAGTACCTGCTCGGCTTCGAAACGGTCCGGAACTACGACGGTTCCTGGACCGAATGGGGCAACGCCGTCCGCGTCCCGATCGCCAAGGGCACAGAGCGCGGCGCGGTTCCGGCCGGCCGTTAGTGACCGGCTGCATGGCCCGGAAAGGTCAGCGACAGGGTACGGGACAGGGACACAATCGCCGCGCGTGCGTAAGCTGGGAATGATGAATACTTCAGCCCTCCCCGCCGCGCTGGCGGACATTGTCGATGATTTCCAGGCCCTGACCGAAGCAGAGCGCCTGCAGTTGCTGCTCGAGTTCTCGCAGGGATTGCCGGAACTTCCGGAGCGCCTCCGGGACCACCCGGAACTGCTGGAGCAGGTAGTGGAATGCCAGACGCCGCTCTTCCTCGCCATCGAGACGGAACCGGCCGACGGCGTCGCGCCGGAACGCGTCCGGCTCTACTTCAAGGCACCCAGGGAGGCCCCGACCACCCGGGGCTTCGCCGGGGTGCTCCATGAGGGACTCGACGGGCTCAGTGCCGCGGAAATCCTGGCCGTCCCGGATGACATGCCCGATCTGCTGGGCCTCACCCGGGCCATCACTCCGCTGCGCATGCGCGGGATGACGGCCATGCTGGGCCGGATCAAGCGCAAAGTGGTCGCGTCCGGAGCCCGGCCGTCGCCGGCGCAGTCCTGACCTAACGCTCGGACAGCCACGGGACATGGCCCGCAAACACGCGTCGCAGGGAACTCCGGCCACCGCAGCACTCGCGGCCGCCGGGGTTCCCTTTGTCGCCCACCCCTACACCCATGACCCTGCGGCGGCCAGCTATGGCCTGGAAGCGGCGGAAGTGCTCGGCGTCGACCCTGCCCGGGTCTTCAAGACACTGATGGTGGACGTCGACGGCCGGCTCGCCGTCGGCGTCGTGCCCGTGAGCGGAAACCTGGACCTCAAGGCGATGGCCGCAGCCCTGGGCGGCAAGAAGGCAGAAATGGCCGACCCGGCAGCGGCTCAGCGGCGGACCGGATACGTGCTCGGGGGCATCTCACCGCTCGGGCAGCGCCAGTCCTCCCCCACGGTGGTGGATGACAGCGCCCTGGGGCTGGAGACCATCCTCGTTTCCGGCGGACGGCGGGGCCTGGACATCGAGCTGGATCCGGCCGAGCTCATTCGGCTCACGGCGGCCCGCACCGCCAGAATCGGGACCCGGTGCGACTGACGCGGTCTCAAGCCACGGTCGCAAACCACGGGCTCAAACTACGTTCTCAAACCACTGCCTCAGACTTGCTGTCCCTCTCGAGACGAGAGCTCGCGGCCGACTGCGCGAAAAAACAGTGCCGTGAACCCCTAGTTGGATGTGGCGTTCCCGGCCGCCGGCTCCTGGTCGCCGGGGTTGGCACGCGGCGCCAGCTGCTGCCGGAGCCAGGCCGCGACCTGCCGCTCCCAGCGCTCCGGATCGACGTTCCATTCCTTGGTGTGCAGGGCCTTGTCGAAGGGCTCGAACGTGACCATCTCCGGATTCTTCTCGGCCAGCGCGGCCGAGGGCCCGAAAGGGACGTATTCGTCGTCCACGCTGTGCACAATGAGGGTCGGTGTCCGCAGCTCCACGGCCCGCGAGACCCAGTCCATCGCTTTGAGGTCAACGGGCGCGGCCAGCCCGGTCAGCCGCCGGCCCAGGCGGTGGCTGAGCATCAACTGTCCGTAGCGGCCCACGGACGACGGGATCCGGTTCAGCTCCGCGTGGTGCGCCAGCACGTTGACCCAGTTGATCACCGGCGCGTCCAAGACCATAGCCCGGATCAGGTGGCGATGCCGGGAGAGGTCGGCCGTCTGGAGGCAGATCGCGCCGCCCATGGACCAGCCGAACAGGACCACCTCGCGGGCGCCGTGTCCGAGGGCATAGCCGATCGCGGCCTCGACGTCGCGCCATTCGGTGGAGCCCAGGCCGTAGCGCCCGTCGCTCGCCGACGGTGCCAGCCCGTCGTTTCGGTAGGAGATCAGCAGGCTGGACATGCCCAGTTCCCCGGCGGTCCGGAGGGCCCGGAGGCCCTCCTGCCGGGTGGCGCCGCGCCCGTGCACCATGATCGCCCAGACGTCCGGGGTTAGATCCTCAGCCGCCGACGTGGCCCGGACCAGCCAGGCCGGCGCGGTACCGGCATCGACGTCGATCAGCACGTCCTCCACTGGAAGCCCCAGCGCGGCCGGATCCGGATAGGCCGCCCCGCTCCACCAGCCGCGCCGTGCGGTGGCAATGTCCCCGCTGTAGACGTGCTCAACCTCGCGCAGCACGGTCCGTTCGGCCGGCGAGTATGACAGGATCCGGCCGATCCGCGCATGGCCACGGCCGCCGTCGAAGAAGAAACCGTAGACCCCGTCCACCGTGGAATCCGGGGTGGCGGCGAGGATGACCTGCAGCGCCCGCCCCTCGCGGATGACGGCGAGCACTTCCTGGTCCTCTGCGCGGAACCGGGCCGGCGTGATGACCCGGCGGGCGAAATAGAGCGCGAGGGCGGAGGACCCGGCGGCGAGCACGCCCGCTGCGGCGCTGCCGCCGATGATGCCCCCCAGGGCCCACTTGGCGCTTCCGGACGGGGCAGTGGCGGTGCCCGCCGCAACTGGGACAGTCCGGCGGTCAGGGCGGAGGCGCAAGGTGGTTGCCATGGCACCATTCTTACTGAACCGCAGCCCAACCATGGCATTGCATGGCTAAGTCGGCGCGAACACGCACGGGCGCCGCGGGACACAACCATGCAGGGCACCACGAGCGCGACTAGGCTGGGGTCATGAGTGATCCAATCGTCATTTTGACAGAAGAGCCCCTCGGTGCGGATGACCGCGTCAACATTGAAACCCTGATTGCCGGCGGTGATGCGCCCGTGCTGATCCTGGTGCCGGCCAACACCGAGCGGCACCTGGTGGTGGATTTCCTGGAGAACCTTTCCTTGCTTGAAATCGCCAAAGCCTTCCGTGAACTGACGGCACACTCCGACCCCTCCGTAGAGCGGGCCGAAGCCGCCGACACCCTGGCCGCCTCGCTGGCCGCACTGTCCGGCCTGGGCGGCGGCGTCTCGGGCGAAGTGGTCGAGGGCAAGGCTGTGGACGGCCTGGTTGCCAAGGTCAAGGAACTCAGTGCCGGCCAGGCCGTGGTGATCACCCGCCCGCACGCTGTCGCAGACACATTCCACACCGACTGGGCCACCAAGGCGCAGGACAAGCTGGGGCTGCCCGTCCTGCATCTCTACGCCGGTTCGGGATTTATCGGGGACTCCTGAGCGTTGTTGAAGCATGAGCATTTTTAACAGGTCCAAATCCATGCCCTCGGCAGTACCCGCCCCCGAGGCCGCCGCAACGCTGGAACAGCCCTCTGGCGAACAGCCGACAGCCCACAAGCCGGTTGAAAAGACCGATGCCCAGTGGCGCGAGGAACTGACCCCGGAAGAGTACCGCGTGCTCCGCCAGTCCGGCACCGAGCGGCCGTACACCGGCGAATATTGGGACACCCACACGCGGGGCCTCTACCAGTGCCGTGCCTGTGGCACCGAACTCTTCACCAGCAACGAAAAGTTCGACTCGCATTGCGGCTGGCCGTCCTTCTGGGCGCCGCTGGCGGACGGCACCGTGCGCTACATCCATGACCGCACCATGGGCATGGACCGGGTGGAGGTCCGCTGCGGCACGTGCGATTCCCACCTGGGGCACGTGTTCGACGGCGAGGGCTATGGCACCCCCACGGACCAGCGGTTCTGCATCAACTCGGTCTCCCTGAAGCTCGTTCCCACGGACGACGCCGGGCAGTAAGCCGGCAGCCCTTCCCCTGCTTCCGCTGGAACGGCTTTTCGGAATCAATTGCCACAGACTTTCTTATGCTCAAGGCAATTTTGCATTAGAGCATCTGTTTGCTTGCTACGCTCGGTTTAGTTCCAGCGACACGCTCCACAGCAACCAGAAAGGCGACGATGACCACCACCGCTCTCACCGCCCCCGCCCCGATCACTGCCGGCAACCAGGAATGGCTGCGGCTCAAAGCTGCCGCAACGGCCCTGCAAGCCCTCCAGGTCAAGGACGGATCCGTGCCGGATGCCGAAGCCCACGACGCAGCGGCCGGCCACGTTGAAACCATCACCGCGGCGGTCGCGGCCCTGGCCCCGTCGTTCCCGCACGATGCCCGTTACCTTGACCTGCTCGTCACCGACTTCCGCCGGTGGGCCGACGGCGGCTTTGGCGTCCCGGATTTCCTGGATTCCCTGCAGGCCTTCCAGCCGCAGCAGCACCGGGTCAACGGGCTCCAGCACCTGGTCGTGTTCCCGATGTACACCCAGAACGGCAGCAGCAGCCGCCTCGTCGAGGCCGTGCTGATTGAGGTCATCTGGCCGGAGTTCATCGGCGGCCTGGAGACTGGCGAATACTCCAACAAGCTGTTCGTCCCCATCCGTTTCCTTGACTTCACCCCGGGCTACAACACCAACTCCGCGGTCCTCTTCCCGGAGACCGTCGCTGTCCGCGAGACCCCAACGTTCACGTGGGGCGCGATCTTCGCCGACCGCGAGGCCGCCCGCTTCCGCCGCGTCCTGCGCGCCGCCGCCGAGATCACCTCCCTGCAGCTGCCCGACGACGCCGCCGGACTGCTTGAGGACCAGGAGCTGACGCAGGAAACGTTCGTCATGTGGGACCTCATCCACGACCGCACCCACATGCGCGGGGACCTGCCCTTCGACCCGTTCATGATCAAGCAGCGCATGCCGTTCTTCCTGTACTCCCTGGAGGAACTGCGCTGCGACCTCACCGCCTTCCGCGAATCGGTGAAGATCGAGAAAGACGAGGACGCTGACCCGGAGGCACGCCGGCACGCCAAGCTGGTCCAGTACGCGGTGATCTTCGACCGGATCTTCCGCTTCGCCATCACGGGCACCCGCGTCCGAAACTACGACGGTCTTGGCGGCCAGCTGCTCTTCGCCTGGATGCACCAGCACCACGTCCTGCACTGGACCGACAGCAAACTCAGCATCGACTGGGACGAGGCCGCCGGCGTCGTGGTTGAACTCGGCGCGAAGATCGAGGAACTGTACTGGCGCTCGATCGACCGTCCCAAGATGGCCCACTGGCTCGCTGCCTACGAACTCATCTCCGGCACGGTCACGCCCAACCCGGCCTCGGTCTGGGCCAAGGGCCCGGACGCGCTGCCCCTGGACGGCCCGCCCCGGGGCCTCACGGATCAGGTCCTGGACGACGAGTTCCCGCTCTCCATGTTCTATGAGGCGCTGGAGAAGAAGATGCGGCCCGTTATCGAATCCACCGCCGGCATCACGGGTTCCTCGGATACGGGGACGGTCGCCGGCGGGGCCAGCGGCGTCCAGGCGCTGAACGCCGGATGAGCAATGGACGCACCTTGAACGTGCTGGTCACCGGCGGCAGCGGGCCGTCCGGGATCGCCACGGCCAGGGCCCTGCGGGACGCCGGCCACCGGGTCTTCACGGTCGGTTCTGATGCCGGCCGCATCGAGGCCGCCGCCGCCGAAGCCGGTGGCGGCGTCACCGCACTTGTTTGCGACCTCGCAGACCTGGCGGACGTAAAAGCCTTGCGGGCGAGCGTTGCCGGCATCGCCGGGCACGTCGACGGCGTCATCCACTTAGTGGGTGGCTGGCGCGGTGCGACAGGCATCACGGACCAGAGCGACGACGACTGGGACTTCCTGGAACGCAATGCCGTCACCACGCTGCGGAACGTCACTCGCATCTTCTTCGACGACCTCGCCGCCTCGGACAACGGACGCTTCGCCATGGTGTCCTCCACGGCCGTCAGCGCGCCGACGGCGGGCGGGGCCAGCTACATCGCGGCCAAGGCCGCCGCGGAAGCCTGGACATTGGCGGTCGCTGACGGATTCCGGCGGGCCCACGCGGCGACCGCCGGCGCGGGCTCCACCGGACAGGGAAGCGCGGACCAGGACAGCGCCCAGCGCGAACAACCGGAGCTGCGCAGCGCCGCCGCCATCTTTGTGGTGAAGGCCCTCGTTGACCCGGGCATGCGGGCGAAGGCCCCGGAACGGTCGTTCCCAGGCTTCACGGACGTCGCAGACCTGGCGGCTGCCGCCGCCGGGCTCTTCAACACTCCTGCCGGCGAGCTGAACGGGCAGCGGCTGCTGCTCAGCCGCTGAGCTGTCCCTGCTACTACGGCCCGGGCCAACGGCCCCACACACAGCGCCCCGGCTCTCCCCTGGCCTAGCCGCCTGACTTAACCCGCGACTTAGCCACTTGGGCCCGACCTCTTAGACTGAAAGCGTGAGCAAAACGATGACCAGCACAGTTGAAACTGTCCCTGCCGGCACTGCGGTGCGGCTCCACGATCCTTCCGTCCGCGGCTTCGCCTCGGACAACTATTCCGGCGTGCACCCCGAGGTTCTCGCGGCCCTGGCCGCCGCCAACGAAGGCCACCAAGTCTCCTACGGCGAGGACGACTACACCGCGCGCCTGCAGCAGCTGATGGAAGGGCACTTCGGCGAAGGCATCGAATGCTTCCCGGTGTTCAACGGAACCGGCGCCAATGTCCTGTCGCTGCAGTCTCTGCTGCCGCGCTGGGGTGCCGTCATTTGCGCCTCCACCGCCCACATCAACATGGACGAAAACGGTGCACCGGAGCGGATCGGCGGCATCAAGCTGCTGCAAGTCGGCACCCATGACGGCAAGCTCACCCCTGCACTGATCGACCAGGAAGCCTGGGGCTGGGGAGATGAGCACCGCGCCCAGCCGCTGGCCGTCTCCATCACCCAGACCACCGAGCTCGGCACTTGCTACACCCCGGACGAGGTCCGGGCCATCGCGGAGCATGTCCACGCAAAGGGCATGAAACTGCACATGGACGGCGCCCGGCTGGCCAACGCCGCCGCCCACCTGGGCGTCCCGCTGCGGGCCTTCACCCGCGACGCCGGCGTGGACATCCTCTCCTTCGGCGGCACCAAGAACGGCCTGCTGTTCGGCGAAGTTGTGGTCGCCCTGAACCCCGACGCCGCCCACGGACTGGTTTACCTGCGCAAGATGAACATGCAGCTCGCTTCCAAGATGCGGTTCATGTCTGCCCAGTTCATTGCCCTCCTCGAGGGTGACCTGTGGCTGCGGTCGGCCTCACACGCCAATGCCATGGCCGCCCGGCTGCGCGCCGGCGTCGAGGGCATCCCCGGCGTCGAACTGAGCCAGAAGACCGAGTCCAACGGCGTCTTCGCCGTCCTGCCTGCCGGCGTAGCGGACCGGCTGCGCAAGACCTTCCGCTTCTACGACTGGAACGAGGCGGCCCGCGAGGTCCGCTGGATGTGTTCCTTCGACACCACCGAGGAAGACGTTGATTCCTTCATTGCGGCCATCAAGCGCGAGCTCGCCGCTGCCTGAGCCCAGCCCGGCTTCCCCTGCCCGGCGGCGAGCCTGCCGGGCAGGGGCCAGACCGTTGCATAACCTTCCAAGGTGAGCTCCCTCGATCAGGTTCCGGCAGATTTCCTCTTCGCCTTGGGGACCCTTCGACAGGCACGCTGCCGCAGCGAGCTGCACCTGGACGAAATCCCGGCCCCTTCACGGCTGGCGCCGTTCGCGGTGGCCCTCGGGGCCGAGGTGATCGGACCGGGCGAGCCCCCAGCCGGCGCGCCGGTACACGGCCCGGCTGCCGCGGCCCTCGCCCGCGCGTCCGGCAGTGACGACGTCGAACTGGCCACCGGCCGCTTCATTCTGCTCCACGATCCCGACGGCTCTGCCGTGTGGGACGGGGAGTTCCGGATCGTCACCTACATCCGCGCCCAGCTGGAGCCCGAGATGGGCAACGACGAACTCCTGGGGTCCGTGGCCTGGACGTGGCTGGTCGAGGCGCTCGATAACCACCAAGCCCCGTACCGCTCCGCCGGCGGCACCGCCACCAGGGTGCTCTCGGAGAGCTTTGGCACATTATCCGA
Organism: Arthrobacter sp. 05T420; assembly: GCF_056396305.1. Classification (NCBI taxonomy): domain Bacteria; kingdom Bacillati; phylum Actinomycetota; class Actinomycetes; order Micrococcales; family Micrococcaceae; genus Arthrobacter; species Arthrobacter sp. 05T420. The sequence continues at coordinate 62,427 of NZ_JBFTLG010000021.1, forward strand.
CCGGCCGAATTCCATCGACATTGAGCTCCGGGCCTCCTGGACCCCGGCCACCCCGGACATCACCCTCCATCTGGAAGCGTGGTCGGACATGGTCTGCACCTTCGCCGGACTGCCGCCGCTGCCCGAGGGCGTGACACCCCTTCCCCGGCGCCCCCGCGGACACGCATGAGGCGCCTGTTCGGCCACGGTCACGGCCTTAGCCGCCATGTTGTCGGTAAACTGTAGAGACCATGACCCCTCAGAATCCGGAAATCAGCACGGCCGGCGCCATCCGCAATACGGCCGAGGCTGCCGACACCACAGCCCACATCACCGTGGAAGGCTTCGACAGCCTGGTCCCTGAAGTGATCGACCTCGACGTACCCCGCGACGGCGTGCCCCTGGTCATTGAAACCCAGTCCGGACTCGAACGCTGCGCCGCAGCCCTCGCAGCCGGCCACGGCCCGGCGGGCGTGGACGCGGAGCGGGCCTCAGGTTTCCGCTACGGCCAGCGCGCCTTCCTGGTCCAGATCCGGCGCGAAGGCTCCGGGACCTGGCTGATCGATCCAGAACCCTTCGGGGACCTGAGCATCATCAATGACGCACTGCGCGGCGTCGAATGGATCCTGCACGCCGCCAGCCAGGACCTCCCCTGTCTGTCCGAACTCGGCATGTGGCCGGACAAGCTCTTCGACACCGAGCTCGCCGCGCGCCTGGCCGGACTGCCCCGGGTGGGCCTCGCTGCCGTCATCGAACAGCTCCTGGGCTTCGGCCTGGCCAAGGAACACTCCGCGGCCGACTGGTCCACCCGTCCCCTGCCGGAACCGTGGCTGCGCTATGCGGCGCTCGACGTCGAAGTCCTCACCGAACTGCGCGAGGAACTGATCGAACTCCTCGTGGCAGACGAAAAACTGGAATTCGCCGAGCAGGAATTCGCCGCCATCCTCGAGGCCGGACAGGCCCCGCCGCGCGTTGATCCATGGCGCAAGACGTCCGGACTGCACCAGATCCGGGACCGCCGCCAGCTGGCCGCAGTGCGGGAACTGTGGCTGGAACGCGATTCCCTGGCCCAGAAGCGCGACGTCGCCCCCGGCCGGCTGATCCCCGACTCCGCCCTCGTGGCCGCCGCCAAGGCGATGCCCTCCACGGTTCCCCAGCTCCTCGGCACCAAAGGCTTCCACGGCCGCGCCGCCCAGCGCGAGGCGCCCCGCTGGCTGCGCTGCATCAGCATGGCCAGGGCACTCGAGGACCTGCCGCCGCTGCATCTGGCCACCAACGCTCCCCCGCCCCCGCGCGTCTGGGCGGACCGGGACCCGGAGGCGGCCGCTCGGCTTGCCACCGCCCGCCCGAAACTGCAGGCCAGGGCCGAGGAACTGAACCTGCCAGTGGAAAACCTGCTGACTCCGGACTACCTTCGGCGGGTGGCGTGGCGTCCCCCGGCAGAGCTCAGCGAGGAAGGCGTGGCCGAGGAACTGGCGAACCTCGGGGCGCGCCAGTGGCAGATCGAAATTACTGCGCCGCTGATTGCCCAGGCCTTCCTGCACCCGGCGCCGCTGCCCGCGAAGGAGCCCAAGGCCCCCGCCGAGGCGCCATCGGATTCCACCGTCTAGCAGATATTTTCCGGGCCGCTCCTTCCCTCCTTGCCAGCTATGTTACTGGCGAGTAACATTATTCATGATGTCGTTCGGATCCGCCTGCCTGAGGCAAGCCCTGCCACAGGCCCGGATCCGGCAACCATGTCTCAATGAGGAGAAGCACGTGAGCCAAGCCCAGAGCACCAGCAGCGCGATTCCCCGCGCCGCCGGTCCCCGCACTGTGCGCGACGTCGTCTTTGTCGACGGCGTCCGCACCCCGTTCGGCCGCGCGGGCGAAAAAGGCATCTACGCCGGCACCCGCGCCGACGACCTCGTTGTCAAGTGCATCCGCGAACTGATGCGCCGCAACCCCTCCCTTCCTGCGGACCGGATCGACGAGGTCGCGATCGCCGCCACCACCCAGACCGGCGACCAGGGCCTGACCATCGGCCGCACCGCCGCGCTGCTGGCCGGACTCCCCCGGACCGTGCCCGGCTTCGCAATCGACCGCATGTGCGCCGGCGCCATGACCGCCGTAACCACGACCGCGAGCGGCATCGGCTTCGGTGCGTACGACGTCGTGATCGCCGGCGGCGTGGAACACATGGGCAACCACCCAATGGGCGCCGGCGCAGACCCCAATCCGCGCTTCATGTCCGAACGGATCGTGGACCCTGCCGCCCTCAACATGGGCAACACGGCCGAGAACCTGCATGACCGCTTCCCGGCCATCACCAAGGACCGCACGGACGCCTACGCCGTCGCCTCGCAGGACAAGCTCGCCGCCGCCTACGCCAATGGCCAGATCCAGCCCGGCCTCGTGCCCGTCGCCACCATGAAGCCGGGCCAGGGCTGGACCGTCAACACCGTGGACGAACCCCCGCGCCCCGGGACCTCACTCGGGGACCTGGCCGCCCTCAAGACCCCGTTCCGCGCCCATGGCCGGGTCACGGCGGGCAACGCCGCGGGCCTGAACGATGGCGCAACGGCCGCCCTGCTGGCCTCCGCCGAGGCCGCCGAGGAACTCGGACTGCCGGTCAGGATGCGCCTGGTCTCCTACGCCTTTGCCGGCGTGGAACCCGAGGTCATGGGCATCGGCCCGGTCCCGGCGACCGAGAAGGCCCTGAAGAACGCCGGACTCGGCATCGGGGACATCGGCCTCTTCGAAATCAACGAGGCCTTCGCCGTCCAGGTCCTCAGCTTCCTGGACCACTTCGGGATAGCCGACGACGACCCCCGGGTCAACCGCTACGGCGGCGCGATCGCCGTCGGGCACCCGCTGGCGTCCTCGGGGGTCCGGCTGATGAACCAACTGGCCCGGCAGTTCGAAGAGGACCCCTCGGTCCGCTTCGGCATGACCACGATGTGCATCGGCCTGGGCACGGGGGCCACCGTAATCTGGGAAAACCCGCTTCACGCGGACTACGGCACCGAAACACCCGGCACCGCAGCACCCACCACCGACGCCCGGCAGACCACGACCACCGAGACTGGAGCAACAGCATGAGCGCCGCTGATTTCCGCAAGCTTGCCGATCTCTTCCCGACTGAGACGGTCACCCATTCCTATGTCCAGGACATCGAACTGCCCGCCGTCGACGGCAAGAGCCCCGGCACCTTCGCACTGGTCACCCTCGACAACGGCCTGGACCACTCCAAGCCCACCACGCTCGGGCCCAACACCCTGATCGAGCTCGGCACGGTCCTGGAAAGGCTGAAGGAACGCGCCGCCCGCGGCGAGATTGCCGGCGTCGGCGTCACCGGCAAGCCGTACTTCCTGGTGGCCGGCGCCGATCTCTCCACGGTCAAGTCGGTCAGCGGACGCGAGCAGGGCCTGTGGATGGCCCAGCTCGGCCACGACGTCTACTCCACCCTGGCCAACCTGGGTGTGCCGAGCTTCGCGTTCATCAACGGCCTGGCCCTGGGCGGCGGCCTGGAGATCGCGCTGCAGTCCACTTACCGCACGGTCTCCACCGGCGCCGGCGCGCTGGCGCTTCCCGAGGCCTTCATCGGGCTCATCCCGGGCTGGGGCGGCGTCTACATCCTGCCGAGGCTGATCGGGCCAGAGAACGCACTCAAGGTCATGATCGAAAACCCGCTGACCAACAACCGCACCCTCACCGGGCCGCAGGCCTACGAGCTCGGCATGGCGGACGCGATGTTTGAGCCGGCCGACTTTGTGGAACAGTCCCTCGCGTGGGCCGCGAAAGTCATCGCCGGCGCGGCGGCGCCGGAGCGGGCGAACGCCGTGGACCCGTCCGCTCCGGAGGTCACCGCACGCTGGGCGGCCGCCGTCGCCAAGGGCCGGGCATTTGTGGAGGCCAAGACCTCCAATGCCTCACCGGCGCCGGCCAAGGTCCTGGACGTCATGGAAGCCAACCGCACCCTGACCCAGGCGCAATCCGCCGAGCTCGAATGCGAAACTCTGGCGGACCTCATGCAGACCGACGAGTTCCGCTCTACCGTCTACGCCTTCCTGGACCTCGTGCAGCGGCGCGCCAAGCGTCCCGCCGGCGCCCCCGACCGCAAGCTCGCCCGCCCGGTGACGAAGATCGGCGTCGTGGGCGCCGGGCTGATGGCGAGCCAGCTGGCCCTGCTCTTCGCCCGCCAACTCAAGCTTCCGGTGGTGCTGACGGACATTGACCAGGCCCGCGTAGACAAGGGCGTGGCCTACGTCCACGCCGAGGTGGACAAGCTCCTGGCCAAGGGGCGGATCAGCCCCGACGCCGCCAACCGCACCCGCGCGCTCGTCACGGGATCTGTTGACAAGGAGGCCTTCGCCGACGCCGACTTCGTCATCGAGGCCGTCTTCGAGGAACTCAACGTCAAGAAGCAGGTCTTCAAGGAAGTCGAGGCCATTGTCTCGGCAGAGTGCATCCTCGCGACCAACACCTCTTCGCTGTCCGTCACCGCGATGGCGGAGGACCTGGAGCACCCTGAGCGCCTGGTCGGCTTCCACTTCTTCAACCCGGTGGCCGTGATGCCGCTGCTGGAGATCGTGCGCGCGCCGAAGACCGACGACGCCGTGCTGGCCACCGCGTTCGAGCTCGCCAAGGGGCTCAAGAAGTCCGCAGTGCTGGTCAAGGACGCCCCGGCGTTCGTGGTCAACCGCGTCTTGCTGCGCCTCATGGGCGAAGTCACCGCGGCCTTCGACGAGGGCACGCCCGCCGACGTGGCGGATAACGCACTGCGGCCGATGGGCCTGCCCATGACTCCCTTCGTGCTCGGTGCCATGGTGGGACTGCCGGTGGCCCAGCACGTCCAGGAATCGCTGCACACGGCGTTCGGGGACCGCTTCAGGGTCTCGAAGAACCTGCAGTCCCTGATCGACAACGGCGTGACGTCCATTTGGGCCGCGCAGAGTGGGACGCCGGTGCCAGGCCCGGACGGCAAGCCATTCGTCCCGGCCGAAACCCTGGCGCTGATGTCCTTCGGCAGCAAACCGTCCACCGGCGGGGAGGTGCTGCGCCGGACGCAGGACGCGCTGGCGCAGGAAATCGGGCTCATGCTCGAGGAGGGCGTCGTCGCCGGCCCCGAGGAGATCGACCTCTGCATGATCCTCGGTGCGGGCTGGCCGATGTTCCTGGGCGGCATTACCCCGTACCTGGACCGGGTAGGCGCATCGGAGCGGGTCAACGGGAAGAAATTCCTGGCGGCAGGCGTGGCGTCCGAGCCGGCTTAAAGCTGGCCTGCGCGGCCTCCCGCCGACCTGCCCCGGCGGGAGGCCGCCTACTGCCCTGTGGCGCCGCGCGTGTTCAGGCGGCGCGTGCCGGTGCCGCGCGTCCGGAGTTAGATCCTGCTCAGCCGGCCGTCCCTGAGTTCCAGGACCCGGTGCGCGTTCAGCCGGGCGTAGGCCAGGTCATGGGTGACCATGACGACGGCGGTGCCCGTTTCGGCGGCGCGGGCGACGGCGGACTGCAGCGCCGCGAGTCCGTGCCGGTCCAGGCCCACGCTGGGCTCGTCCAGGGCCAACACCGCCGGTTCGCGGGCCAGGACCGTGGCCAGGGCGAGGAGGCGCTGCCGGGAGGCAGAGAGTTCGGCCGGGTGGGCGGCCTCCGTGCCGGAGAGTCCCACCGCGGCCAGCGCCGCCCGGGCCTTGCCCTCGGCATCGGCTTTCCCGAACAGCTGCCGGAGTCCGAACGCTGCCTCCCGCAGGACAGTCCGTTCGAACAGCTGGTCCCGGGGGTGCTGGAACAACAGGCCCATGGAGGCCGCGACGGTTCCCACCGGCACGCCGGTAATGCTGCGCCCGCAGACCCGCACATCCCCCTCCGAGGGCCGCAGAAGTCCGTTGAAGTGGCGCAGCAGTGTCGATTTGCCCGCGCCGTTGGGCCCGGTCACGGCAATGATCTCGCCCGGATTCACGGCCAAGTCCACGTCCCGGAGGATCCGGGCCCGCGCGGGGTCGGGGGCGCCTCGACGCCGCGGGTCCGCGCCGTAGCCGAACCCTACCCCGCGCAATTCCAGCGATGCCGGCCCGGGGCCGGGCGCCGGGACAGGAACCCGACCGGGACCACGGGCTCCGGCAGCGAGGCTGAGCAGAATAGCGCCGGGGGCAGTTGCAGCAGGGCCACCAACGCTCGGCCCAGCAGCGCCGGGACCAGTTGCAGAAGAGCCACCAACGCTCGGCCCAGCAGCGCCGGGGCAGCTAACACCAATCACCCCGGCCCGCTGCAGCTCGGCCGAGCCGGCCAGCTGCGCCGACGTTCCCGCAGCGGTGACCGTCCCGCCGTCGAGCACTATCCAGTGCGTCGCTTCGGCGGCGAGGCGGTCCGCCGCCTGGCTCAGCAGGACGACGCCGGTCCCGGCGCCGCTGAGGCTGCGGATCAGCTCCTCAACCTGCGCGGCTCCGGCCGCGTCCAGCGATGCCAGCGGCTCGTCCAGGATGAGTATGTCCGGTTCCGTGATGACGGCGCAGCCCATGGCGAGCCTTCGCAGCTCTCCTCCGGAGAGCGTGGCCGGATCCCGGTCCAGCAGGTCCGAGAGTCCCGTGCGCGCGGCGGTGCGTTCCACCGCGCGGAGCATGTCATCGCGCTGCGTCGCACGGTTTTCCAAGCCGAAGGCGAGTTCTTCGGCGACCGTGGCGCGCACGGAGGAGAGCATCGCGGCCGCGTCCTGCGGGACGAACGCCACGCGCCGGGACCATTCGGCGGGGTTGATCCGGGGATCGTCGGGCGTGCCGTGGAATTCCAGCAGAGTGTCGCCGAGCTCCAGGCTGCCGCGGAATTCTCCGGCGTGACCGGCGCGGAGCCAGCCGGCCATGAGTTTGCCCAGTGTGGATTTTCCGCTCCCTGAGCCGCCCAGGACGGCGGTCAGGGAGCCCGGCGCGACCGAGACCGCCATTCCGCTGAGCACCGGGGTGTTCTCGCCGTGGAACGTGAACGCCTCGATCCGGATCTGCAGCGCGGTCCGGGTGGTCGCCGTCATGACGGCACTCCGGCAGGCCAGGAGGCCACAATCCGCGCCGCGACGGCGGCTGCCGCGAACAGCAGGGCGGCAGCCCGGAAGCGGCGCTGGGCGGGCGGGTCGCCGACTTCGCGGTAACTGGTGCGGGGTCCCGGAGTGCCGAAGCCGCGGGCGTCGAGCGCCTGGGCGCGGCTGCCGGCGTCGTCGATCAGGGCCAGGACCAGCGGCACCATCTGCAGGCGGAGGGCACCGAGCCGCGACAACAAGCCGCGCCGGACCACCATCCCGCGCGTTTCCTGCGCCTGCCGGATCCGGTCCAGGCGGACCGCGACGGCGGGCAGGAGGGTGAGGGTGGAGGCCAGGACGAAGCCGAACTGCGGCGGGATCCTCCGCCCGGCGAGGGCGGAGACGAGGTCGGGAACGCTGACGGTGAAGGAAAAGAGCAGGAAAACCAGGACGCAGGCGGTGGTCCGGGTTCCGAGTTCCAGCGCGAAGCCAAGGCCCTCGGCCGTGACCCTGGCCGGCCCCCACTGGGCGAGCACGGTCTGGCCTTCGGGGAAGAACAAGCCGTGCAGCACCAGCAGGGACAGGCACAGGGGCGTCAGGATCACCGCCGCGGCGGGCAGGACTCGCCCTGCCACTCCACGGCGCACCGCGAGGAGCACCGCGGCGAGGGCCACGGCGACAGACAGCGGCCAGTACGCGGCCGCCGTTGCGACGACGGCGGCGCAGGCGGCAGCGGACAGTGCGGTGAAGGGGTGGAGAGGCGGTTTCATGTCATGGTCGTGGGGTCGGAGTGTCACTACCACACTGTCACAGCAGTCACAGCAGAGGAGTCAGGCGTCCGGCGCTGCCGGGGCCTTGCCGGCGAGCACCCGGTAGCGGCGCACGAAGGGGAACTGGAAGGTGGTGCGGCGGGGCAGGGCGTAGGCGAGCAGCGCTGCGATCGCGAAGACGATCGCTTTGTCCATGGGATCGGAAATCAGTGCCTGTTTGGTAATCGCGGCCAGGAGCGTGTCCCCCATGGCACGGAAGGCGCTGACGATCGCCCCCGTGCCCAGGCCTGATGTGCCGCCGAAGACGAACGCGGCGATCGGGGCGGAGACGACGCCGGCCAGGATGCCGGTGACGAAGCCGGCGATGGGCGCGAAGTAGAAGCGGCGGAACAAGCCGGCGCGGGCGGCCATGCCGGCGAGGAAACCGATGAGGGCTGCGCCGGCGGCGAAGGGCAGGACGGTGGGGTTGAAGAAGGACCAGACGATGCTGCTGAGCGCGCCCGTGGCGGCACCGGCTGCGGGGCCGGCGAGAACAGCGATCAGGACGGTGCCGATCGCGTCGATGTAGAACGGCAGGCCCGTGCTGCCCATCAACTGTCCGAGGACCACGTTCAGAACCAGCGCCACCGGGATGAGGACAACGGTGGAAGTGGGGAGAACGGGCAGGACTGCCACAAGCAGCAGCACCGCGCCGAGCAGGAAGCCGCCCAGGGCCACGAGGGCCGAGAAACTGGCCGGGCCGTTAGCAATGTCCGCGGGCTGGGTCAGCACCAGGAAGATGTACGTGGCGGCGATGGAGGCCGCGCCTGCGATTTCGAGCAGGCGGCGCCTGCGGCCGGCCGCCTGTCCAGGGGCAGTGATGGTGAGGGCTGGCTGTGACATGGGGGTTGTTCCTTTGGCTGGGTGCAACAAGTTCCGCCTCATGTCACCTCGGCGCAGCTACCATTCTAGCGAGCAGCTGCCCTTTCTGGCGATCTGCGGACCCGCCCGGGAACTCCCCGCCGTGACTGAACAAAGATGCCCGGCGTCAGGGCGTCGAGGAACTGGGGCCTACAGCGCGGGCGAGGGCGCCGACCGAGGAAATCAGTTCGTCGAAGCAGTGTTCGGGGTTGTTGTCAGAGACAATCCACGCGTTCGGCGGCATCCCCCACAGCCCGCGGTAGTCGGCCACTGTGGTGCCCATCAGCAGCGGGGAGTCCGTTTCGACGTCGACAGTGGCCAGCCGGGTGGCGAACGGTGTGCGTCCCGCGGCCGCGCAGGCCGCGAAGGCGTCGTGCACGTGCGCCACGTAGCCCTGGTCGTAGAGCCGGTGAAATTCCATATAGAAGCGCAGTGCATCGGAGAGGCACGCGACGAGGGGGTTGCGGGACTGGCTGCGCTGGCCTTCGGGCTGCTCCGGGAGGACGAGTTCCGGCGCCGCACCCGCGGCCTCGCCGAGGCGGCGCAGGTGCTCCGGGTGCATCTCGATGCGCTCGGTCATTTCCAGGGCACACAGCACCGGCAGTTTGTCCTCGGGCATCCCCCGGTAGGCGGCAAACACCTCCTTGGCGGCATGCGGGTCCACCGAGGTGTTCCATTCGGCCGTCGGGGTCGTGTTGCCCTGGTAGTAGAAGCTGCCGCCCATGATGACGAGTCCCTTGAGCAGCCGGGGCAACTCCGGCTCGCGGCGAAGGGCCAGGGCGAAGTTGGTCAGCGGGCCGGTGATCAGCCCGGTGATCTCGCCCGGGTGCGCCCGCACCTCCTCCACCCAGACGTCGACGGCGTGCCGCGCCGAGATCTGCTGGCGCGGCGGCGGCAGCTCAGCGTAGCCAATCCCCTGCGGCCCGTGGGTCTCCTCGGTGGTGACCAGCGGGATCTCCAGTGGGATTTCGGCGCCAGTGGCCACCTCGATGCCCTCGCGGCCGCACAACTGAAGCAGGGCCAGGTTGTTCAGCGCCACCTGGCTGGCCCCGACGTTCCCGGCGGTGCACGTGATTGCCTGGAGGTGGACCTCGGGCCTGGACAGCAGATAGACCAGCGCCAGGGCATCGTCAATCCCGGTGTCGACGTCCATCAGGATCGAGTGCGTGACGGCCGGGCCGGCCGCGGGGGCGCCCACAGCCTGACCGTTCAGGGCCGGACCGTTCAGGGCCCGCTCGTTCAGAACAGTGCCACCTTGGGCGTGCGCGGGAAGAGATCATTCAGCTCGGCCAGGTCGGCCTGGCTGGGGATCCAGGCCACGGCAGCGGCATTCTGGCGCACCTGCTCCGGCGTGGTGGCACCGGCGATGACACTGCTGACGGACGGCTGGGCGGCAAGCCAGGAGAACGCCACCTGGACTTCGTTGAGCCCCCGCGCGGCGGCGAACTCGCCGAAGGCACCCAACTGCTCCCAGTCGGCGTCGTGGACCAGGTTGGTGCGGGTGTGGCTGAGTCGGGATCCCTCAGGGGCCTTGCCTGCCGAGTATTTGCCGGTCAGCAGGCCGTTGGCGAGCGGGAAGTACGGCAGGACGCCCAGGCCGTAAGCCTCGGCCGCGGGTGTTACCTCGAGCTCGGCGCGGCGGTCCAGCAGGTTGTAGTGGTTCTGGCTGGAGATGAAGCGGGCTCCCCCGCGGGCGCGGGCCACGTATTCGGCCTCGGCGATCTGCCAGCCGGCGCGGTTGGAGTGGCCGATGTAGCGGACCTTGCCGCTGGTGACGAGGTCATCGAGGGCCGAGAGCGTCTCCTCGACGGGCGTGAGCGGGTCCGGGGTGTGGAACTGGTAGAGGTCGATCCAGTCCGTGCCGAGCCGGCGCAGCGAGGCTTCCGCTGCCTTGATGATGTAGCGGCGGGATCCGCGCGCCCCAAAGTCCTCGCCATTGGCGCCGCGCATGTCCATGCCGAACTTGGTGCCGATGACCGCGTCGCCGCGGCGGGCGCCCAGGGCTTTGCCGAGCATGGTCTCGCTGAGGCCCGGCTCCCGGCCGTAGGTGTCCGCGACGTCAAAGAAGGTAATCCCGGCGTCGAGGGCCGCATGGACGACGGCGTCGGTGCCTTCCTGCGATTCGGTCACGGTCCCGGAACGGCCCAGGTTGTTGCAGCCAAGTCCCACAACCGAGACGGACAGTCCGGAATTTCCTACGCGGCGGTATTCAGTCATGGATTCAGCCTATATCGCCCCGGCCTGCGGCCCGTCCAAGCCCGCCCGCGCGTCCCGTCCAAGCCTGCCGCCGGCGACTGCAGCTAGCCTGCGGGCAGTTCCAGCCCGTGCTCGTCCATGGCGTCCTGGAGTTGCGCCATGGTGCGCGGGCAGACGCCCGGCATTCCGGCAAGCCGGCGCCGGCCAAGCTGCACGAGGTGTTCGAGGGTTTCGACCCCTGCGTGTGCAAGTGACTTGCGCGCGGGCGCCGCCAGTCCTGCGGGGAGTGGAGTGCTGCCTGGTCGAGAGGATTTTCGCGTCACTGCGTTGCCTTCCAGTCGGATTCCCCCAAACTGATGTGAGCCGTCCCCCGGCTCCTTACCGGTGTTGCCTAGAGCGTGAAGCTGTTGGCCGGTTTCGGTGAGTGCTTGAGCTTAAAAGTGTCCTCGCCAAACGGCGCGGCGCCAATGCTCAGCTTGGTAAAGTCCAGGTCCTCGCCGCGGATACAGACCTTGATGGCGCCGACCGTCTTGTTAACGTCCGGGGTGAGGCAGAAGATATTGAGCTTAGCGTCGGAAAACTCGCTGCGGTCCACAATCCCCAGGCCACGCCAGGCGAGGTGGCTGATCAGGGCGTCCTTGGCCTTTTCCTCGAGGTACCGGTCCCGGCTGGTCCCGTCCTTGGTCTTCAGCGCGTATTGGGCCACCACCCAGAACTGTTCCTGCTCGGGGATTTCGGCGTACCCGTCCTCGGCGCACTGCACGGCGAACGCGTCCATGAGGCGCTCGGCGGCTTCGGCGTTTTCGACGTCGGTCTCGTCTGTGCTGCTCTGATGTCCGACGACGCCGTGGTTCATCACGAACTGGCTGTAGTCCTCATCAAACCAGGCTTCCCTGAACTGCAGGGTGCCCTCTTCGTCGCGCTTGTAAACCCGGATAATTCCACTCATATGCCAGTTCCTTCCTGGGACCGTCCGGTGCCCAAAGAGCGGCGCAGGACGGGGTATTGCTCAAAGATGTGCTGGCTACAGCAGCGGCAGGCTGCCGGTGCTGGGGTGTTCCTGGCCGGGCAAGGGGCGCGCAAACGGCACCTTGGTGCCCAGGACCTGGGCGACGACGTCGTGGGTGATCTGCTGTGCGGTCAGCCCGACGCGTTCGAGCACCTGGTTGCGGGTGCCGTGATCGAGGAACTCCACCGGGAGCCCGACCTCGTTGAGGGCGGTGTCCACACCCGCGGCCCGCATCTCCTGGCGGATCCGGGAGCCGACACCGCCGGCCCGCACACCGTCCTCGATGCAGATGACGAGGCGGTGGCGTGCGGCGAGATCGATGATGGACCGCCGGACCGGGAGGAGCCAGCGGGGATCCACCACCGTGGAACTGATGCCCTGAGCCCCGAGCCGGTTGGAGACGTCCAGCGCGAGCTCGGACATGGCGCCCACGCTGACGATCAGGACGTCGTTCTCGCTGGATCCCGCGGGCCGGCGGGCCAGCACGTCCACGCCGTCGTCCAGGCGTTCGACCGCCTCGACTTCGGCGCCGACGCTGCCCTTGGAGTAGCGGAGCACGCTGGGGGCGTTTTCGATGGCCACGGCCTCGCGAAGTTCCTCCCGCAGCCGGGTGGCGTCGCGCGGTGCCGCGAGGTGAAGCCCCGGGACGATTTGGACCATGGCCATGTCCCACATGCCGTGGTGGCTCGCGCCGTCGGGTCCGGTGACGCCGGCCCGGTCCAGCACGATCGTGACGCCGGCTTTGTGCAGGGCCACATCCATCAGCAACTGGTCGAAGGCACGGTTCAGGAACGTCGCGTAGACCGCGACCACCGGATGCAGTCCCCCGAACGCCATGCCGGCAGCTGAGGTGAGGGCGTGCTGCTCGGCGATGCCGACGTCGAACACGCGCTCCGGGTGCCGGGCGGCGAACTTGTGCAGCCCAACCGGAATCAGCATGGCCCCGGTAATACCAACGATGTCCTTGCGCTCGTCGGCGATGTCGGCGATCTCGTCGGCGAACACGGCGGTCCAGGATTTGGCGCCGCCAGCCTCGGTGGGTGCGCCGGTCTCCGGATCGATGATCCCCACGGCGTGGAACTGGTCCGCCTCATGGGCGCGGGCCGGCGCGTAGCCGTGGCCCTTTTCCGTCATGGCGTGCACGATCACGGGGCCGGCGTAGTTTTTAGCCGTGGAGAGCGCGTTTTCCATGGCCTGGAGGTCATGGCCATCGACGGGACCGATGTACTTCATGCCGAGGTCCTCGAACATGCCCTGCGGGGCCCACCAGTCCTTGAGGCCCTTCTTCATGGCGTGCAGGCTCTTGTAGGTGAACTGGCCCGCGGGGCCGCCGTTCTGCAGTTTGCGCTTCCACCACTCCAGCGTGCCCTCGTAGGAGGGGGCGGCGCGGAGGGAATCGATGGTGGGGCGCAGGGAGGCGAGGTAGTCAGCGAAACCGCCCACTGTCGCGGCGTAGGAGCGGCCGTTGTCGTTGACCACAATCACGACGCGACGTTTCTTGTCCGCGGCGATGTTGTTGATGGCCTCCCAGGCCATGCCGCCAGTCAGGGCGCCGTCGCCCACCACCGCGACGACGAAGCGGTCGCCGTCGCCGGTCAGTTGCCGGGCGCGCGAGATGCCGTCGGCCCAGGACAGGGACGAGGACGCGTGCGAGCTTTCGACGATGTCGTGCTCGGATTCGGCGCGGTCGGGGTAGCCGGAGAGGCCGCCCTGCTGGCGGAGCGTGCTGAAATCCTGCCGCCCGGTGAGGAGCTTGTGCACGTAGGACTGGTGACCGGTGTCGAAGACGATGCTGTCGCGGGGGGAATCGAAGATCCGGTGCACCGCGATGGTGAGCTCGACGACGCCGAGATTGGGGCCCAGGTGCCCTCCCGTCTGGGAGACGTTGCCGATCAGGAAATCCCTGACCTCGGCTGCCAGCTGATCCAGCTGCGCCCCGGACAACTTATTCAGGTCCTGCGGATTCCGGATGGTGTCCAAGATTCCCAACGGCCCCTCCTTCGGGTGGTAGACATCCTTTTAACTCTAACGCCTCCGGGCGGGCCGCCGCGCCGGAGCCCTGCCCCACCCGTCCCGGTGTCCCGGAACCGGTCCGTGAACCGGGAACGCGAAGGCCCCGGCCGGTCAGTGACCGGCCGGGGCCTTCGCATGCGTTGCCGGACCTTGCCGGCGGCTCCGCCTAGTGCGCGGAGATCTGGCGCAGGACGTACTGCAGGATGCCACCGTTGCGGTAGTAGTCCGCCTCGCCCGGGGTATCGATGCGCAGCACGGCGTCGAAGGACGTGACGGTGCCGTCCTCGGCCGTGGCTGTGACCTTGAGGGTCTTCGGCGTGGTGCCGTCGTTCAGGGCGGTGACGCCCTCAACTGCGTAGGTTTCCGTGCCGGTCAGGCCCAGGCTGGCAGCGTTCTGGCCGGCCGGGTACTGCAGCGGCAGGACGCCCATGCCAATCAGGTTGGAGCGGTGGATACGCTCGTAGCTCTCTGCCACCACAGCCTTGACGCCCAGGAGCGCCGTGCCCTTGGCAGCCCAGTCACGGGACGAACCGGAGCCGTACTCCTTGCCTGCCAGGACCACCAGCGGGGTGCCGGCGGCCTGATAGTTCTGGGCGGCGTCGTAGACGTAGGCCTGCGGGCCGTCAGCCTGGCTGAAGTCGCGGGTGAAGCCGCCCTCCACGCCGTCCAGGAGCTGGTTCTTGATGCGGATGTTCGCGAACGTGCCGCGGATCATGACCTCGTGGTTGCCACGGCGTGAGCCGTAGGAGTTGAAGTCCTTGCGCTCCACACCATTGGCCAGCAGGTACTGGCCGGCGGGGGTATCCGACTTGAAGGAACCGGCCGGGGAGATGTGGTCCGTGGTGACGGAGTCGCCGAGCTTGAGCAGCACGCGCGCACCGGTGATGTCCTGGACCGGCTCCGGCTGGGCCTTCATACCCTCGAAGTACGGGGGCTTACGGACGTACGTGGACTTCTCGTCCCAGGCGAAAGTGTCGCCGGCGGGGGTGTCGAGCGCCTTCCAGCGATCGTCACCCTCAAAGACGCCTTCGTAGCCGCGGGCGAACATTTCCTTGTCGATCGAGGAATCGATGACCTGCTGGACCTCGACCGGGTTCGGCCAGATGTCCTTCAGGAAGACGTCGTTGCCGGCCTCGTCCTGGCCCAGGGCGTCGTTGTCGAAGTCGAAGTCCATGGAGCCGGCCAGGGCGTAGGCGATGACCAGCGGCGGGGAGGCCAGGTAGTTCATCTTCACGTCCGGGTTGATCCGGCCTTCGAAGTTGCGGTTACCGGAGAGCACGGCGGTGACGGAGAGATCGTTGGCCTGGATGGCCTCGGAGATCTCCGCGTCGAGCGGACCGGAGTTGCCGATGCAGGTGGCGCACCCGTAGCCCACGATGTAGAAGCCGAGCTTCTCCAGGTACGGGGTCAGGCCCGACTTGTTGTAGTAGTCGGTGACTACCTTGGAACCGGGCGCCACCGAGGTCTTGACCCACGGCTTGGACGTCAGGCCCTTGTCGACGGCGTTGCGGGCCAGCAGTGCGGCGGCCAGCATCACGGACGGGTTGGACGTGTTGGTGCAGGAGGTGATCGAGGCGATCGACACTGCGCCGTGGTCCAGCTCGAACTCGCGTCCGTCCGCGGTCTTGACGCTGACCGTGTTGGACGGGCGGCCGTTGGACTTCGGGCCATGCGCGTGCGGGGCCACGTCACTGAGGTGCGACGCCGAGGCGGTGAACGAGGGCGAGTCCGAAGCAGGGAAGCTTTCGTCGATCGCTTCGTCGAGGGTTCCGTCGGCCAGGTCTTCCTTCACGTAGTTGCGCAGGTCCTCGCGGAACTGGGCCTTGGACTCGGTGAGGATGATGCGGTCCTGCGGGCGCTTCGGGCCGGAGATCGACGGAACAACCGTGGACAGGTCCAGCTCGAGGTACTCGGAGAACTTGATCTCGTGGGAGGGATCGTGCCAGAGGCCCTGTTCCTTCGCGTAGGACTCCACGAGGGCGACGTTCTCGTCGGACCGGCCGGTGAGGCGCAGGTAGTCGAGTGTGACATCGTCGATCGGGAACATCGCGGCAGTGGAGCCGAACTCCGGGCTCATGTTGCCGATAGTTGCACGGTTGGCCAGCGGCACAGCCGCAACGCCTTCACCGTAGAACTCGACGAACTTGCCGACCACACCGTGCTTGCGCAGCTGCTCGGTGATGGTCAGGACGACGTCCGTGGCGGTGGCGCCGGCCGGGATGGAGCCGGTGAGCTTGAAGCCCACGACGCGCGGGATGAGCATGGAGACGGGCTGGCCGAGCATGGCAGCCTCGGCCTCGATGCCGCCGACGCCCCAGCCCAGCACGCCCAGGCCGTTGACCATGGTGGTGTGCGAGTCGGTGCCGACGCAGGTGTCCGGGTAAGCGCGGAGAACGCCGTCAATTTCGCGGGTCATGACGGTGCGGGCCAAGTACTCAATGTTGACCTGGTGCACGATGCCGGTGCCCGGCGGGACGACCTTGAAGTCATCGAATGCCGTCTGGCCCCAGCGCAGGAACTGGTAACGCTCACCGTTGCGCTGGTATTCGATCTCCATGTTGCGCTCCAGTGCGCCGGAGTTGCCGAAGGCGTCAATCTGGACCGAGTGGTCAATGACCATTTCGGCCGGTGCCAGCGGGTTGACCCGCTTGGGGTCTCCCCCGAGCTCCTTGACGGCCTCACGCATGGTGGCGAGGTCGACGATGCAGGGCACGCCGGTGAAGTCCTGCATGATCACACGCGCCGGCGTGAACTGGATCTCAGTGTCGGGCTCGGCGCTGGGATCCCAGCCTGCCAGCGCACGGACGTGGTCGGCCGTGATGTTGGCACCGTCCTCGGTCCTCAACAGGTTTTCAAGCAATACCTTGAGGCTGAACGGAAGGTTTTCTGCACCTTCGACGGAGTTCAACCGGAAAATTTCATATTCGGTTCCGGCTACATTAAGTTTGCCTTTTGAACCGAAACTGTCCACAATGCTCATTCGCAGGACTCCTCTCGCAACAGTTTCATCTTTGTCGCGCCGCAGGACCCTTGCTAGTTAGGTCGGCCTAACTAATACAGGCATCAGTACATCGTGGTACGCAATGCAGGTACGAAACGCAGGGAACGGCCGCTAATACGCCAGTGGAGATGGAGCGCGACGACGGACTACTAGGCCCATCCTAGTGGCATCACGGTTGGGGAGTCAGTAACGCCACAGTCTCCATGTGATGGGTGTGCGGGTACAGGTCGAAGGCACGCAGCCCGGCCATCCCCCAGCCGCCCTGCCGGAAGTAGCCGAGGTCGCGGGCGAACGACGCCGGATCGCAGGAGACATACGCGACGGCCCGCGGGCCGGCGTCGATCAGCTGTTTGACTACCGCCTTGCCGGCTCCGGCGCGCGGCGGGTCCAGGATCAGGGCGTCGAAGTTGCGCGGTTTCTGCCGCAGCACCCGTTCCACGCGACCCTGCACGATCTCCACCTGGGCGGCGTCGTGCAGGTTCTTGCGTGCGTCACGGCTGGTACCGGGCGCCCCCTCCACCGAGAGCACGGACCCGGTCACGCCCACGGCATCGGCCAGCGGTGCCGTGAACAGCCCGGCACCGGCGTACAGGTCGGCCACCACCGAGCCCGGGGCGAGGAAGCCGCCGTCGTGCAGGAAACTGGTGACGGCCCCGACCAGCGTCTCCGGGCCATCCCGGTGGATCTGCCAGAAGCCGTCGCCGGTAACCCGGTAGTCGTGGCCCGCCGCGGTCTCCTGGACGTAGGTGCGGCCGCGCAGCTGCAGCACCTCGCCGGTGGCCGGGTCCAAGCTGGCCACCGAGACGTCGTCCGGCAACTGGGCCAGGATCCCGCTTAGCCGCTTGGACCGGGTGCCCGGGGCGGGGACCAGCAGCACCAGCGGCCTGGACCCGTTCGCCGGGGCGGCGACCTCAACGCGGTCGATGCCCTGCAAGTCGATTTCCCAGAGCCGGAGCGCGTTGATGCCCGCCACGGCCAGCGGCATTTCGCGCACGGGCAGGATGGCATCGGAGCGGTGGGCGTGCATGCCCAGCTTGCCGGCCGGTGTCACGGCGAAGCCGGCACGTGTCCGCCAGCCCAGGCCGGACACGGCAGCGCCGCTCTCGGGCGCGTCGTCAGTGGTGCCGTGGTGGGCGGCCAGGCCGACAGCTTCCACGTCGGGGCGAAGTTCGACGCCAGCCAGCCGCTTGAGCTGTTCGGCCAGGACGTCGGCCTTGAGGCTGCGCTGCCGGGCCAGTGAAATGTGGCCGAGTTCGGCGCCGCCGACGGGTGGATGCCGGTGCGACCAGGAGCGCGCGGAATCGGCGATGTCCCAGAAGTGCGGCACGCGGTCCGGTGAGGGCTCCAGGACCTCCACCACATCGGCCCGCCAGAACTTGGCGGCGGGGCCGTCGTCGGTGAGCCTGACCCGGACCTTTTCGCCGGGAATGCCGTGCCGGACGAACACGACGCGTCCTTCATGCCGGGCCACGCAGTGCCCGCCGTGGGCGACGGGCCCGACGTCGACGACGAGATCGGTGTGGGTGGGCGTCTGGGTGTCGGGGGTCATTGGATATCCTGCAGTTTCTGGGCTTCTTCGGACGATTTCAGCTGCCACGGCACACTGCACACCATGACGCCAGGCTCGAAGTGCAGCCGGGTCTTGATGCGCAGCGCGGTCTGGTTGTGGACCAGTTGCTCCCACCATTTGCCCACGACGTACTCCGGGATGTAAACCACGATCAGGTCGCGGGGCGAATCCCGGCGCATGTTCTTGATGTACTCCATGATCGGTGTCACCGTTTCGCGGAACGGGCTGGCAAGCACGGTCAGGGGTACCGGGATTTCAAGTTTTTCCCAGTCCGCCACAGCCGCCTCGGTCTCCTCGGAGCTGATGTCCACGGTGATGGCGTCCAGCCGCGACGGGCGGGAGGCGCGGGCGTAGGCGAGGGCACGCAGGACCGGTTTGCGCACGTGCGAGACAAGCAGCACGGCGTGCACGCGGGTGGGCAGGGCGCGCGGCGAGGAGTCCTCGTCCACGGCGAGTTCCTTGGCCACGTTGTCATAGTGTGCCCGGATGCTCCACATGATCAGGAACAGCACGAACATGGCCAGCAGCGCGATCCAGGCGCCCTGGGAGAACTTGGTGATCAAGACGATGACCAGAACCAGGGCGGTCATGCAGAAGCCCAGGGTGTTGATAGTCCGGGACTTGATGATGCGCAGCCGCACGGCAGGTTCCTTGGACAGTTTCAGTTCCCGGCCCCAGTGCCGGATCATGCCCAGCTGGCTCATCGTGAAGGAGATGAAGACGCCCACGATGTAGAGCTGGATGAGCTTCGTGACGTCCGCGTTGAACGCGATGATCAGGACGAGGGCGCCTGCGGCCAGAGCCAGGACGCCGTTGCTGAAGGCCAGCCGGTCGCCACGGGTGCGCAGCTGGCGCGGCAGGTAGCCGTCCTGGGCCAGAATGGAGCCGAGCACCGGGAAGCCATTGAACGCCGTGTTGGAGGCGAACACCAGGATGACACCGGTGGCGGCGACCACGATATAGAAAGGGATGGAGCCCGCACCGAAGACGGTCTGCGCGATCTGGCTGATGGCCGGGTTCTGGATATACCCCTCTGGCAGCGGATTGCCGTTCAGGAGGAACTCCGTGGCCGGATCCAGCACGATGTGCACCTTGGTGGCGTTGGCCAGGTAGATGATGCCGGCGAGCATGGCGGAAGCAATCACGCCGAGCAGCAGCAGCGTGGTGGCCGCGTTCTTGCTCTTGGGCTTCTGGAAGTTGGGCACACCGTTGCTGATGGCCTCGACGCCCGTCAGGGCCGCGGCGCCGGAGGAGAAAGCGCGCAGCAGCAGGAACGCGCCGGCCAGCCCGACGAGGCCTTCGTCGAAGCCGGGCTCAGGCACGATCTCGAACGCTGCCGACGGCGCCTGCCCCAGCTGGCCGGTGACGGCCTGGAAGACACCGACGGCGGTCATGCCGAGGATCGAGGCCATGAAGATGTAGGTCGGGACGGCGAAGACACTGCCGGCCTCCCTGATGCCGCGCAGGTTCACGAGGGCCAGGATCACGACGCCGATCGTGGCAATCGCTGCCTGCTTCCCGTGCAGGGAGGGCACGGCGGTGGTCAGGTACGTCGCGGCCGACGACATGGACACGGCCACGGTCAGCACATAGTCAACCAGTAGCGCCGAGGCTACGGTGAGGCCTGCATACTTGCCGAGGTTGACGTTGGCGATCTCGTAGTCGCCGCCGCCGGAGGGGTAGGCGTGGACGTTCTGGCGGTAGGAGGCCACAACGGTCAGGAGCACCACTATGACGGCGAGGCCCACCCACGGCGCGATGGCCACCGCGCTCACGCCGGCCAAGGCCAGGGTCAGGAGGATTTCATCCGGGGCATAAGCCACCGAAGACAGGGCGTCCGAGGCGAAAATGGGCAACGCGATGCGCTTCGGCAAGAGCGTGTGGGCCAGACGGTCGTTCCGGAAGGGCTTGCCTACCAGCACCCGCTTCACGGCATTGAAAATTGTCAGCACCAGACAAAACTAGTCTGATTCGGACGCGATGTCATGACGGCGATGTTGGCGTCCGCAAGCACGCTGCCCGGCGCCCCGTGGCCTTGGTCTCCCGACGCCGTCTGGCCGGTAGAGTTTTACCCAGTATCAGACGCAGAACCAAGAGGAGGCCCATGTGGCGCACTTCGTGATCATGGGTTGTGGCCGAGTTGGGTCAACCCTGGCACACACGCTCGAGGACGCCGGCCATTCGGTGGCCATCATCGACCAGGATGACCGCGCCTTCCGGCGGCTCCGCACAGGGTTTTCCGGACGGAAGGTCACCGGGGTCGGGTTTGACCGCGAGACGATGAAGCGGGCTGGCGTCGAGGAAGCTTATGCCTTCGCCGCCGTTTCCAGCGGCGACAACTCAAACATCCTCGCCACCCGGGTGGCGCGGGAGACCTTCCACGTTCCTCATGTGGTGGCCAGGATCTATGACCCGGGCCGCGCCGAAATCTACCAGCGTCTAGGCATTCCCACGGTCGCCGCGGTCCGCTGGAGCGCCGACCAGGTGCTGCGCCGCATCCTGCCCGAACAGCACATCGCCGGCGACTACCGGGAGCCCTCGGGCCGGCTGGTCCTCGCCGAGGTTGACCTCAACCCCGACTGGATCGGGCACCCGATCTCCTCGATCGAGAAGGCGGCCGGCATCCGGATCGCGTATCTGACCCGGTTCGGCGAGGGCATGCTGCCCGCTGCCGGCACGTCCTATCAGGACGGCGACACCGTCCACGCCATGCTGAACGTGGACCGCAGCTCCGAGATCGGCCATGTTCTCGCCAAATCCCCCGCCAAGGAGTCCTGAGTGAAAGTCGTCATCGTCGGTGCCGGAAGCGTCGGTTCCTCGATCGCCCGCGAGCTGCTGGCCCACAAGCACGAAATCCTGCTGATCGACGAGAAGCCGGAAGTAATCGGCCGCAGCGGCCTGCGCGGCGCGCACTGGCTGGTCGGTGATGCCTGCGAGCTGAGCACCCTGCAGGACGCCAAACTCGAGGACGCCGACGTCGTGGTCTCCGCCACCGGTGACGACAAGGTCAACCTGGTGGTCTCGCTGCTGGCCAAGACGGAATTCGGCGTCGGGCGCACCGTCGGCCGGGTCAACAACCCCAAGAACGACTGGATGTTCGACGACTCCTGGGGCGTCGACGTCGCGGTTAACACCCCGCAGCTCATGACCGCGCTGGTGGAGGAAGCGGTGGAAATCGGTGACCTTGTCCGGCTCCTGACGCTCCAGACCGGGGTGTCCTCATTGGTGGAGTTCACGGTCCCGCACGACTCCCACGTGATCGGCCTGACCGTGGGCGACGTCGAGTGGCCCGAGGACTCCACGCTCGTGGCGATCCTACGGGACCAGGCGCCCATCACGCCGAGCCGCGATGACGTGATCGACGGCGGCGACGAACTGTTCTTCGTCACCACGATCGCGGCCGAGGACGAACTCCGCGCTTTGCTGGCACCCGAATCCCCGCTCGAGGATCAGCACCCGGTGACCTCGGACCAGCACGGCCACGGCACCCAGCCGGCCGGGGACGACGGCTTCGACGGCTAGGGCCGTCCGCTCCACAGTTGCTCTATCAGATATGGCCGTTCCCAGAGCTGGGGACGGCCATATCTGATAGAGCACCGGGTCAGTTGGGCTCTTTTGCGCCGGCGGGCACCGGGGCCGGCCGGGTGAGCAGCCAGGCAATCCAGATCCCCAGGATGTAGAGCGGTGCGCCCATGATGAGCCGGGTGGTGGCGAGGGCGGCCAGGCCCTGCTCCCCCATGAAGTACAGGGGCACCTGCACCACGAGCCGCAGGACCAGCACGGCAACAATCACCCAGGTGCCGACGCTGTAGGCCCTGACCCGCTTCGGGTCCTTGCGCCATTCCACGCCCTCGTTGCGGATGAAGCCGAAGAGCAGTCCGGCGATCGGCCAGCGCACGGCCACGGAGATGGACATGGCCAGGATGTAGCCGACATTTGTGAAGAACCCCAGCACGTAGAAGTTCTCTGCCTTGCCGGTCGAGGTGGCAAGCCATGCGGAGAGTCCGACGCCGATGAACCCCGCCAGCGCCTGTGTCAGCGGCTTGCGCTGCACCAGCCGTGCCACGGTGAAGACGGCGGCCACCGTCAGGGAAGCAATGACGGCCAGGGTCAGGTTTTCCCTGTCGATGGTGAAGGCAATCAGGAAGACGAGGCCCGGCAGGATGCTCTCGGCGATGCCCTGGATGCCGCCGGCGCTCTTGAGCACGTCGATGTTGCCGTTGCTTGAGCGGTGCAGACCGGCCTTGGCCGCATAGTCTTCGGCAAGTTGGGCGACGCTTGGCTGCGAGACTGTGGGCCGGGCGACCGTGGGCTGGGAGGGCTGGGAAGCAACAGGTGGGGACATGTCCCGGTTACCGCCTGTGGTTTCCCGCGGTTCCTGCTGGCCTGGGTTCTGTTGTGTCCCGTCCTGTTGTGTCCGGTTCTCTCCTGTCCCGTCCT
This sequence comes from Arthrobacter sp. 05T420, assembly GCF_056396305.1. Lineage (NCBI taxonomy): Bacteria > Bacillati > Actinomycetota > Actinomycetes > Micrococcales > Micrococcaceae > Arthrobacter > Arthrobacter sp. 05T420. The sequence continues at coordinate 85,290 of NZ_JBFTLG010000021.1, forward strand.
GGTGTGTCCCGTCCGGTTGTGTCCAGTCCGGGCGGGCCCGCTCGGGGTGTTCGGGCAAGGTCATTGCTCCTCCTGGCGGGACAGTATTTCGTAACGGGGATTGAAGATCGTGGGCAGCCCGTCGCGCATGGTGACCATGCCCTCGAGCCTGAGCTCCGTGCCGGCATCGACACCGGGGATCCGGCGCCGGCCCAGCCAAACAACGCGCAGCCGCTCTTTGGGGCCAGTGGGCCGCTGGCGCTGCGCGCCCGGACGCACCCGGTGGGTGGACACGCCGTTCGCGGGCACGCTGCTGGCCGCTGCGGCTCCGGCCTTGGCACCAAGACCCGGGAAGCGGGTGACGGGAGCAGGGGTATCGCGATCGATCAGGATCGCGATGAAGGATGCCACCTGGGTGGCGGGCACGTATGTGACGGACTCGATGAAGCCGTGGCACAGCACCCGCCCACGGTCCGGCAGGTCCCGGACCGACATAGCGGCGGCGGCTTTCCTGCCGGCGGCATCAGCCAATCTGGGTTATCTCCGGTCCGCGTTCCGGCTGTTCGAATTCGGGCGCCGCCTGCGGCGACGGGGCGGGCGAGGTGTCCTTGGGCAGGCGAAGCTGCAGCAGATCACGCGGCGGCATCGGATTCTCGCCGCGGACCACGACGATCTGCCGGAAAAGCCCTTCCAGCCCGGCCGCGGCGTCGCGGTCCAGTGCCGCCTCGCCGCCGAAGACGCCACGGAGGAACCAGCGCGGGCCGTCGACGCCGATGAAGCGGGCCACGCGGTACCCCTGGCTGCCGTCGCCGCCGCCGGCGGGGAGCTTCGCCACGAGCTCGGTGCCGAAGCTGCCCTCGACCTCCTCGACCTGGCCTCCCTGGCTGCCGACCGACTGGCCGATCTGCTCACGGATTTCATCCCACAGGCCCTCGGAACGGGGTGCGGCGAAGGCCTGCAGCTGCAGGCTCGAGCCTTCCAGGTCCATGGTGACGGCGACGACGCGCTGGCTCGCCTCTTCAACTTCCAGGCGGAGCTGGAGGCCCTCACGGGGTGCGATCAGCAACGCACCGAGGTCCACGTACCCGTCCTGGTCATCGATTTCCGAGACGTCGAAGGGACCAGTCGCGGCCCGGCCGGCGCTTTTGGCTGCGTTCCCGGCCGGCGTCGCGGCGGCGTCAACGGCAGCTTCCGTGGCCTCGCCCGGCTCCGTCGGCTGCTCCTGCTTGGCTTTCTTGCCGCGCCCAAAAACCATGGGGTGTCTCCTTCAGTTGTGATCCTGTGCCGCCGCCCGGCGCCATCCTGGCGCCTGTCCGCGTGACCGCCCGCTACCCTGCGGCCGCCTGCTCATTTTTCCTGCACCGCTGATCTTGCTTCAGCGCCTGTCCTGCTTCAGTGCCCATCTTGCTTCAAGTCCGTGTTGCTTCAGTGCCCGTGTTGCTTCAGTGCCCGTGCGGCGCTGAAAATCCCGAATGGCTCCCGTGGCCAGGCCGGGGCCTGCGCTCAGGCCGGTCCGCCGAAACCGCCGGTAGAGCCGAAGCCTCCCCCGCCGCGAACCGAGCCGTCGAGCTGATCGACCGGGAGGAACCTGGCATACTCCACACGCTGAATGACCATTTGTGCAATTCTATCGCCGCGACGGAGCTCGATCGCCTCGTCCCGGTCCGTATTGAGCAGTGTCACCGCGATTTCTCCGCGGTAGCCGGCGTCCACCGTGCCGGGAGCATTCACAACCGTCAGTCCGTGCTTGGTGGCGAGGCCGGACCGGGGGTGAATCAGCGCTACGAAGCCATCCGGGAGCGCAATCGATACACCGGTGGGAACGAGGCGGCGCTCCCCCGGTGCGAGGACCACGTCCTCACGGGCGCGAAGGTCGGCTCCGGCGTCGCCCGGGTGCGCGTACGACGGCGGCTCGAGCCCGTCGTCGAGCATTTTCAGCTGTACCGTCAAGGTGGGCGTTCCGTAGGCTGCGTCGCTGGCCGTCAAGGCGGCACTGGCGACGGCGGTGTTTTCTTCAGTCACAGTCCCTCACTCTAACGCCCGCACGGAACTTCGTCCTAGCCGCCGCCGGCCTTCCCGCGCCCGCCGCCCGCGCGATTCCAGCGGGCCCTGATGCGGGATGGTAGGGCGTGGGCGCCGGAGCGGCGCCGAGGTGAAATAGCCAGGGAAAGATGAAAAGCTGTGCTTATGCCCGAATCCAGCGCAGCTGCGCCTGCCCCGAAGAGCGCCCCGAGCGACTCCATTGTCCTTTACGCCGAGAAGCTCTGGCCGAACTTCTGGATCTGGCTGGTGTCGGCGTTGTTCGCCAGCGCAGGGATCCTCATGCTGGCGCCCATCAGCATCTGGGCCGGCATTACCGCGGCCATCGTGATCTTCATCGTCATCGCCGTACTGCTGGTGCTGTCCACACCGTCAATCACTGTCACCAGGACCACCCTGAAGGTGGGCAGGGCCTCGATTGAACGCGGGTTCCTGGGCAAAATCACGGCGTTCCGCGGCAAGGAAGCGACGGCGGAACGGGGCACGCGGCTCAACGGGCTGGCGTTCCTGTGTATCCGCGGCTGGGTGGATCCGGTGGTCCGGATCGAGATCGAGGACCCCTCGGATCGCACCCCGTACTGGCTCACGTCCACCCGGCACCCGGAGCAACTGATCGCCGCGCTCAACTCCTAGTTCCTGCCCGTTTCCTCACCGCCCTTAAACCGTCGGGTTTCACAATCAGGGCTGCCGCCTGCCTACCCCTCGCAATCCTTGCAGTACTTAAGGCCGTCTCTTTCGCGGGCAATCTGCGAACGGTGGCGAACGAGGAAGCAGGAGGCACAGGTGAATTCATCTGCCTGGGCGGGCAGGACCCGGACCAGCAGTTCCTCCCCGGACAAATCAGCGCCGGGGAGCTCGTAGCCTTCGGCAAGGTCGGACTCATCTTCATCCACCACGGCGGAAGGCTTCTCCGTACGCCGCGCCTTCAGGGCCTCAATCGAATCCTCACTGAGGTCCTCTTCGGTCTTGCGCGGCGCATCGTAATCAGTCGCCATTATTTGTTGCTCACACTCCGCATTCGTTCGGTTGATTCGCCGTTTCAGGATGGCCCGCCGGGATGGTAACCCTGGGCTCCGGGAGCGGTTCACCGTTGACAACACCGGACATGCGGTTTTTGTGCCCGGTGTCGGGTCATTTTTGCTTAAGCGCCTCCCGAATGCCAGAGCCCGCCGGTGTCCCTTCCACGATCTCTTCCGCAGACGGGAAAAATTCGGCGAAAAGTCGCGGAAAGTCGCGGAAAATCACGGCGCGCCTGCTGTCCTAACCCGAAATGTGTCCCGCTGGTGGCAGAGTTTCGATTGTTAGTAATGCCAGGGTGGAGGATTTGTATGCAGGATCTACGGCTTGTAGGCGTCCACGACGACGGAGAGCATCTCCTGTTGAGTGGCACCGGCGGCGAGATGTTCCAGCTGCCGATCGATGAAGCACTTAGGGTGGCAGCCAGCCGGATGTCGGCGAAGACCGCGTCCAGCGCGGCCGCGCCTCCTATTGCCATGTCTCCGCGCGACATCCAGACCAGGATTCGCAACGGAGCCACCGCCGCCGAGGTGGCGGAGCTGTCCGGAATTCCATTGGAGAAAGTCCAGCGCTATGAGGGCCCGGTCCTGGCTGAGCGCGAGTACATCGCCCAGCAGGCCCGCAAGGTGGAGGTGGCATCCCCCGCCCCTGGCCAAGACGTCTACCGGTCCGTGTTCGGCGAAAACCCGGCATCCCTCAGCGACATGGTGGAGCACCGCCTCAGGGCTTACGGCGTGGAACCCTCAACACTGGAGTGGGATTCCTGGCGACGTCCCGACGGCAGCTGGAACGTTGTGGCTCGCTTCGAGCCCAAGCCTGGCGGCCCCGCCGGGATCGGCGAGGAGCCGCCGGCAATGTGGACCTTCCATCCCGCCCGGAAGTCCCTGCAGAACGCCAACCGCTGGGCGCAGCAGCTGAGCGAACTCGAGCCGCTTGAAGGCCCCGTGCCGACGCGGCGCCTCACGGCCGTCTCCGACCGGCCCTTCGACTTTGAAACTGATGCTGAGGCCGCGGCCCGCACGGCGACCGGCCAGCACAGCATTATTCACCAGATGCTGCTTCAGCAGGACCGGATCCACCAGGAGCAGGACGCCGACGGGCTGCTGGATATGCTGCGGTCCCGCCGCGGACAGCGGATCGGAGTGGACGAGGACGCGGACGACGCCCTGGCCACGCTCCTGACCACCGGCGTTCCCGCGGCCCACCCCCGTCCGTCTGAGGTGCCCGAGGTTCCACAAGCGTCGGAACCGGAGTCCTTCCCCGAAGCCGCTACGGCTGACGATCTCGACTCCGCCGAAGCCGTCCCCGCCGAATCCGACTCCGCCACATCAGATGCAGGGCAGCGGGAGGTTCCGGCTCTCGAGGCCGCAGCCCCGGAAACCGATGCCTTCACGCGACGCCGCGATGGCAGGCCGTCAATGCTTTCCCGGCTAACCCTCGCACCGCGCCTCCAGGAGGAGGACGATGCACTGAAACTGCACGACGGCGTCAGCACTGAGACACGGGAAGTCACCATCGCGGCCTCGCAACTGCGCCCTGTGGCCAAATCCCCCACGCCCAGTCCCGGCCTGGATGAATTGATCGGCGGCGGATCGTCCCGACGGCAGCACCGCGAGTCACACGGCGCCAGCCGGAACGACGCCGGCCGGATCGACGCCAGCACAGAGCAGCCGGAGCGCCAGCCCACCAAGCCGAAGCGGTCGAGCGTTCCGAGCTGGGACGAAATCGTCTTCGGAACCCGCAACGACCAGTAAGAGCAATAGTCAGGGCGCCAGCCGCGAACCGTTGCAGGGTTTGAGCCGCCCGTGTTAGGCCAGAATTTACGGCATGAATTTCGGGCCCGGTACGTCAGCGGCGCGGCGCTCTCTTACCGTCTGCCTGGAAGTAGAGCAGCGGGACTTCCCGCTCGGCTTTCGTCAGGGACCCGTGTTGGCCCACCACCTCCAAGGCAGTGGGCCGGACCCTGCGCGTATCGTAGAGCGCCAGCGAGTCCCGGGCGGCGATCATGATGTCACCGATCCGCAAGGCGGCCTCGGCCCGCACGTCGCCGAAAAGCCCGCCCGCGATCGCTTCCTCACGGGTGAAAGCCCATATCCTGTCCCCGAATCGGGCCCGCCAGTTCGCCAGCAGGCCGGCGCGGGCGGCGTCGTCCCTTCTATCCTCGAGGTACAGATGGACCATCCGCGGCTCGCCCGCGGTGTGCCGGACCCCCACGAGGAGTGCCGGCTCCGCGGAGTAATCGATCCGCTGCGACTCGGGCACATCCACCATTCCGTGGTCCGCCGTGAGCAGCACAGTGGTGCCGGCGGGCAGTGTGGCGCTGAGCCGCCGCACCGTGGCATCGAGTTCTTCGAGCTGGTACTCCCATTGAGGTGACTGGCAGCCATGGCGGTGCCCGGCCTTGTCGAGCTCATTGACATAGAAGTACATCAGCGAGGGCCCGGCGCCGGCCATGGCCTCGGCGGCCGCTTCGGTCCGGGCATGCGAGGTGGTTCCGGTGATGAAACGGCCTCCGCGGAGCGCCGCCTCCGTCATGGCCGACGTGCTGAACTGCGGGAGGCTGACGGTGGTGACATCGACGTGCTCAGCGGCTCTTTCGAACACGGTGGGGAACGGCTGCCACGTCCGCGGGTCCACGCCGGCGTCCCAGTTGCTCAGCATGTTCACTACGCGGTCCTGATCCGGGTCCAGGACGTCGTAGCCCACCATGCCGTGCTGGCCCGCCGACAGTCCGGTGCCAAAGCTGGCGAGGGAAGCCGCGGTGGTGGACGGGAATGCGGAGTCCAGCGAGACGGGCACCTGGCCTTGGCCGGCTTGCAGGACAGTCCGCAGGAACGGGGTGTGGGCGATCTTCTGCTTCAACAGGTTCCGACCCAGTCCGTCGGCCAGCACCACGCACACGCGTTTGGCGGGCGGAAGATTCAGCTTGTTCTCGAATCCGGGGACGCCCAGGCTTGCCGCGGCGCTGGTCATTACCTCGGCGATGGACCGCTGTCCGAACGCCGGGGCCGCAGGGAGCGGGGAGGGGCCGGCGCCAGCGGCCACCGGGACGGGCAAGGCGGCACCGGTGCCGGCAAGGGAGGGCCTTAGCACCGGATCTGGCAGCTGATCTTGGGCGGCTTCAGGCTGGCGGACGCGAGCCATGTCAGCGTTGGTGGCCGCGGCTGAGGCGGTTTCCAAACACACCCATCCGCGGTCGGGGCGGCAAACCGGGCCCGTTGTGCGGGACCGGGGCCGCGGAGCCGGTGTTCACTGCACGCAAGGCGCGGGCGAACAGCTTGGCGTCCTGCACGGCCTGCAGACCGTCCGCTTCGGCGCTGATCCGCAGGACGATGTCTTCCTGCGCAATGGTGCCGCTGTAGCCGTGATCGGCCTCGCACTGCGGGTCCCCGCAGCTGGCCGGGCCCATGTCCAGGCGCTGGCCGCCGGACCATGCGATGGACAGAGTCAGCTCCCGGACAGGGTCGGAGGGCTTATAGTCCTGCGGCTGGGCATAGACATAGCTCAGGACCACCGAGCGGATCTGGGTCACGGGGACGGACTCGGTGGACACCTGGGCGACGGTCTGCTCACCGGCGTCGTCGAGCTGCTGGTCATCGACATGGGTGATGACCAGCATGTCATCGGTCAACACCAGGACAGTGATGTGGCGACGGACCTCGGCGCGATCAAAGTGGGTCTCAAGATGGACCAGGTGGGCCACGCAGTCGCGGCCGTCCAGGGCATCGGCGACGACGTCAGCCACGAGCCGGGGGTAGAAACCGGCCTGCTGGAGGGCCCCTTCCAGGCTCTGGCCCTGCGCACTGTGGTCATGGAGGCCGTGGTGGTGCGCGGTCTGGCGTGCGGGGGCGGTCGCCAGGGGCTTGGGTGTTGGAGGCTGGGAGCTCATAGTCTCCATTTTCACAGATCGGTAGGGGACTTGCTAACTGCCGGCCCGGAAACGGACGCCGGCTGCGGCGGCCTGCGGTACACCGCAAGCAGGGAGCCTAGCTGCGCATCGCCCGGCGCGCACTGTCCGTCCGCTGGGCGGCGTTCGCGATCCTGACGTCGGCGGCAAGGATCGAGGCGCCGTCGGGCCCGGCGAGGACTGGATTGAAGTGCACCAGCGCGATCTCCGGATGGTTGTCCTTCAGCCTCGTGAGGCGGGCGGCGAGATCCTCCAGGGCCGCGACGTCTACGGCGGGCAGGCCCTGATACCCAAAGAGTTTCCGCGAGGCCCGGGGCGCTCGGATAAAGTCCTGGACGTCGGAACCGGAGAGCGGCGGCACGCGGTGGGCCCAGTCATCGAGCAGGTTCACGGCGTCGCCGGCCAGGCCGAAGGAGATCACCGGGCCCAGCAGCGGGTCTTCGATGGCACGGAATGTGCAGGCCTGCCCCACGGGCACCATTGTTTGCACTTCGAGGGACGGGGAGCCGTACCTCTCCAGCGACTTGCGCATCTCCAGCACGTTGCGCCGCAGCGAATCAGCGTCTTGGATGTCCAGCCGCACACCGCCCAGGTCCAGCCGGTGCCGCAGCGCGGGATCCGTGGTCTTCAGAGCCACAGGCCAGCTGAGCTGCTCCGCCGCTGCCACGGCCTCCTCCGCCGTCTCGAACCCGACGGACGGAACCAGCCGGATGCCGTAGTGGCCCAGCAGCCGCGCGGCCGTGTCCTGGTCCAGCCGGACGAGCTGCTCGCCGCCCACATTGTGCAGCAGCTGCTCCAGGTCCGCCCGGGCAGCCTCCGGGTGGCAACCTTCGGGTTCCACAAATAGGCCCTGGTCCCGGTCCAGCCACTGGGCGTAACGCACGACGGCGGCCAGGGCCGCCACCGCCGCTCCCGGGTTGGAGTAGCACGGAACAGGCGGAGCAAGCGGCGGCTGGTGTGGCTGATCCGGTTCCGCGCCGACCATGCCTTCCACGTATATGGAGGGATCAAGGATTCCGCTAAAGGCGGCAACGACCGGTTTGCCGGCCGCAGCGGAACATTCCGCCAGCACTCCGGCGATCTTTTCGACGGTGAGGCCGCGTGCCGGAAGCAACGCCACCACCGCCGCATGCACGGTGTCCGGGGTGAGGGTTTCTTGCAGGCTCCGCCGCAGGGCTGGCAGCGCCCGGGACATGCCGGTTTCGAGGTCGACGTCGGCAACAATCCGCTCTACCCCGAGCCCCTGACGGGCGGAACTGTCCGCGACCACCTTGCCAAGGGCGCGCGAGTTGCTGAAAACGGCGATCCCGGCGCCCTTGGGCAGCGGCTGGCTCGACACGATCTGCGCGACGTCCATGAGCTCTTCGATCGTCTCAACCCGGATCACCCCGGCCTGCCTCATCATGGCGTCCAGCGCCTCCGGGGGTGCCTGGGTGGTGCGGACGGCGTGCCCGGGCGGGAGGTTCAGACCCATGGCGTCGGACTTGGCCACGATCACGGGCTTGGTCCGGGCCAGGCGGCGGGCCAGCCGGGAGAACTTGCGCGGATTGCCGATCGATTCCAGGTACAGGCCCACCGCCGTGGTGTCGGCGTCGTCCTCCCAGTACTGCATCATGTCGTTGCCGGAGACGTCCGCCCGGTTGCCGGCAGAGAGGAAGGTCGAGATGCCCACCCGACGGCGACTGGAGGCCGCGTAGAGGGAGACGCCGATCGCGGCAGACTGGCTGAACAGCCCCAGGCCGCCGCGGCGGGCCAAAGCGGGCGCCATCGAGGCGTTGAGGGACACGGCCGGGTTGGTGTTGACGATGCCCAGCGACGCCGGGCCGATCACGCGCATCCCGTTGGCGCGGGCCTGCCGCACCAGCTCGCGCTGGCGCGCCAGGCCGCGTTCGCCGTCGTCCGCGTAACCGGCACTGGCCACGACGATCCCCTTGACGCCGGCGGCGGCGCATTCCTGGACCACTTTAGGGACCTCGTCGTACGGGACCGCGATGATGGCGAGGGTGACCGGGCCGGGGACCTCGGAGAGCCGGGCGAAGGAGAGCATGCCGGCGAGTTCCAGGGCCTCCGGGTTGATTGCATAGACCGGACCGCTGAACCCGCCTTCGATGACGTGTTCGAGGAGCTGGTAGCCCACGGTGCCCCACTTGCGGCTGGCGCCAATCACCGCCACGGAGGACGGGGCGAGCAGTTCCTGGATGCTGCGGGCCTCGGCGCGGTGCTCGCGGGATTCCATCACGGCGCGGGACTTGTCGGTGGGGTCGATGTTGAACTCAAGGCTGATCACGCCGTCGTCGAAGTGCCGTTTGACGTCGTAGCCGGCATCGGAGAAGACCATGAGCATCTTGCGGTTCTCGGGGAGCACTTCGGCGCTGAATTTGCGGATCCCGTTTTCGCGGGCGGCGGCGGCGAGGTGTTCGAGCAGGATCGAGCCGATGCCGCGGCCCTGGTGGGCGTCGGCAATATTGAAGGCGACTTCTGCCTCTGAGGGTTCGTCGAGCCGGTCATAGCGGCCGATGCCCAGGATTTCGCCGCCGATGGTGATCACCAGGGCCACCCGGTCCTTGAAGTCCACCTCGGTGAAGCGCTTGAGTTCCTTGCTGGAAAGCTTGGATTTGAAGGCGAAGAAACGCATGTAGATGGACTTCTGGGACTGGCCCACGTGGAAAGCCTGGACCGCATCTGCATCGGAGGGGTGGATGGGGCGAACATGCGCTGTGCCGCCGTCGCGCAGGACAACATCGGCTTCCCAATATTCCGGATATACGCCGTCCGCCGGCTGATCCACCATAGGCTTAGCCTAGTCATAAACTTACGAAGTACCCGTTCAGCACCCCTCAGAAGGATCCACCAGCCTTATGGCACGCCGCCAAACAACGCCCCCGGCAGGGGAAACCAGCCCGGATTCCGCAGGAATATTCGTAGAGAACATCGTCGATATCGATGTCACCTCCGAAATGGAAGGCTCGTTCCTCGAGTATGCCTATTCGGTGATCTACTCCCGGGCCCTCCCGGACGCCCGCGACGGACTGAAGCCCGTCCAGCGGCGAATTCTCTACATGATGTCCGACATGGGGCTGCGCCCGGACCGCGGCCACGTCAAGAGCGCCCGCGTGGTGGGCGAGGTCATGGGCAAGCTGCACCCGCACGGCGACGCCGCCATCTACGACGCCATGGTGCGCATGGCCCAGGACTTCTCCCTGCGGCTGCCGCTGATCGACGGGCACGGCAACTTCGGCTCGCTCGACGACGGCCCCGCGGCCCCCCGCTACACGGAGGCCCGGCTGGCAGCCGCGGCCTTGACCCTCACGGACCATCTCGACGAGGACGTCGTCGACTTCGTTCCCAACTACGACAACCAGCTGACCCAGCCGGAGGTGCTGCCGGCCGCGTTCCCCAACCTGCTGGTCAACGGCGCCACGGGCATCGCCGTCGGCATGGCCACCAACATGGCCCCGCACAACCTCGTGGAAGTCATCGCCGCCGCCCGGCACCTGATCGACAACCCGGACGCCACCCTTGAGGACGTCATGAGGTTCGTCCCCGGCCCGGACCTGCCCACCGGCGGCCGGATCGTAGGCCTGGACGGCATCCGCGACGCCTACGCCACCGGCCGCGGCTCCTTCAAGACCCGGGCGAAGGTGGACATCGAGCAGCTCTCGGCCCGCCGCACCGGCCTGGTGGTGACGGAACTGCCCTACATGGTGGGGCCGGAGAAGGTGATCGAGAAAATCAAGGACGCCGTCAACGGCAAGAAGCTCACCGGCATCAGCGACGTCGTGGACCTCACGGACCGCAAACACGGCCTGCGGCTGGTCATTGAGCTCAAGAACGGCTTCAACCCCACCGCCGTGCTCCAGCAGCTCTACCGCTACACCCCGATGGAAGACTCCTTCGGGATCAACAACGTCACGCTTGTCGACGGTCAGCCGCAGACCCTCGGGCTGCTCCAGCTGCTCACGGTCTACGTGGACCACCGGATCAATGTCGTCAGGCGCCGCACCGCCTTCCGGCTGGGCAAGAAGAAAGACCGCCTGCACCTGGTCGAGGGCCTGCTGGTAGCGATCGTGGACATCGATGAGGTCATCCAGATCATCCGGTCCTCCGACGAGGTCGCCGCGGCCCGGACACGGCTGATGTCCATTTACGATCTCACCGAGATCCAGGCCAACTACATCCTGGAACTGCGCCTGCGGCAGCTGACCAAGTATTCCCGGGTCGAGCTGGAGAAGGAGCAGGAGGAGCTCCGGCGTGAGATCGCGGAGCTTGAGGCTATCCTGGGCTCTCCCGTGCTGCTCCGCGCCCTGGTGTCGGACGAACTCGGCGAGATCGCGGAAAAGTACGGCACGCCGCGCCGGACCGTACTGCTGGAATCGGAGGCCGTCTCCCCCACCGTGGCAGCCGCAGTGGGCGCAGCCAACGGCACCAAGGGAAAAGCCGCACCGCTTGCCCTTGAGATCGCGGACGATCCCTGCTGGGCCATCCTCACCGCGTCCGGGCAGATCGCCCGCACCGCCAACCAGGACAGCCTGGCCGAGGCCGGTCCGCGGACCCGGCACGATGTCTTCTCCTCCGTGGTCAAGACCACCGCCCGCGGCGAGATCGCAGCCGTGACCTCGCAGGGCCGCATGCTGCGCTTGCAGGTCATGGACATGCCCGTGCTGCCCCCGACATCGGGTACCCCGAATATGGCCGGCGGCGTCGCGGCCAAGGACTTCATCACGCTGCTAAAGGGCGAGTCTCTGGTGGCCTTCGCGCCGCTTGACCAGGTCCTCGCAATTGGAACCGCCCAAGGCGTGGTCAAGCGGGTGCAACCGGACTATCCGCTGAACCGCGAGGACTGGGAAGTGATCGCGCTCAAGGACAAGGACACCGTGGTTGGCGTTGCCCCCGCCGGGTCCGACGACGACGACCTCGTCTTCATCACGCGCCAAGCCCAACTGCTGCGCTTCAGTGCCTCCGCCGTCCGCCCGCAGGGACGGACCGCGGGCGGCATGGCCGGGATCAAGCTGGCCGCCGGCGACCGGGTGATGTTCTTCGGGACCGCCAGCCCTGCTGACGACGCCGCCGTCGTCGTGACCATCGCGGGGACGGACGGCGCCCTGCCGGGCACGGCCCCCGGGGCTGCGAAGGTCACCGCGCTGGCCGAATACCCGATCAAGGGCCGGGCCACTGCCGGGGTACGCGCCCACCGCTTCCTCAAGGGCGAGGACATGCTGCTCCTTGGCTGGGCCGGCCACGGTCCGGCCAAGGCTTCCTCCCTGGCCGGCGTGGCGCGCTCACTCCCCGGCGAGCATGGCCGACGCGACGGCTCCGGAATCCCGCTGTCCCAGGCGATCGACGCGATTGGACCCAGCATGGCGTGGTCAGAAGAACCGGAAGCCCGCACGGACCCGTAGCTCCGGGACTTACGAAGCCCGGGACGCACAAAGCCCGGCCGGAGGCGTTTTCGCAATCCGGCCGGGCTTCGTGTTTGTGCCTTCTGTTCGGGCTTTGTGTTCGGGCTTTGTGTTTGGGCTCCTTGTCGGGAGTTTGGGTCCGTTCCCCGCCGTGGGCTTGTGGCCTGGCACCGTGTCCGGCAACTCAGTCCCCGGCAACGCCGTGCCCCCCATCCAGCGGTTGGCACTAGGGCATGTTGACGAGCGTCAGGATGTTGCCCTCCGAGTCCAGGAACCATGCGGCCGAGCTTCCGTCCGGAGTGGTGGCGATGCCGCCCTCGGTTTTTAGACCCGGGAAATCGTATTCCTCGAAGACGACTCCCTTGGCACGGTATTCCGCAACAGCTCCGGGAAGGTCATCGACCAACCAGGCCATCTGCGTGTTCTTGGCTGTTCCGGCATTGGACGTTTGGTAAAGGAGGAACGCGGTTCCTCCGCCGCATTTGTACTGCAGGTTGTCGTCGGCGTCCGGGTTTTCGGGTTCGAGTCCGAGCTTATCCCGGTAGAAATCCCGTGCACGGGCGATGTCCGCTGCCGGTAGCACTGCGCCGACTTGCTTGTCCTTGAGCATGGCTATTCTCTTTCCAGGCCCGCCCCCCGGAAGGAATAATACTCCTCCATATGCCCCACGTACCTGAGAAACTCAAGGAGCGTTTCTCCTGGTGGCCGGCGGCGCGGGCGGGCCGTTTTCCGGGATGCACGGGCTCTGACCGGGGCCGCAGTCGTGTAGCCGTTGTGAAACCACGTTGTGATGCCGCGGGCGCCGCAGTCGCAGCCCTGGCTGCAGACACACGGCCGTCATGAGGCCGTCGGGCCGGAAGCAATGGTTGCGGCGGTCCCGGGGCCGTTCGGCCATCGCCGTCGCCGTCGCCGTCGCCGCGTGATTCGCCGCGCCGGTCCTGCGGCGGTCTGGCTCGCTGCCGTCATGCACCCGCCAACTTGTTTTGCGCCACCTTGCCTTGCGGCACCTGGGCGGCTGCACCCTGACCCGCTGCCGTCATATCCCCCCGCCACCGTGTCCCGCGGCATCTTATCTTGCGGCGCCTGTCATGCTGCCGTCATGTTCTGCGGCGCCCTGTCAGGCCGCAGCGACTGGATTTGTGGGTCGGAAGTAGTGGTTGCGTCTGGGGTGTTGGCGGGGGTCGAGGTGGGGTGGCGGGATGAACCAGGGGATCCCGGATTTGAGCC